>DATKLB010000084.1:0-15669 GCA_035542615.1 Spirochaetia bacterium
CTCGGGGCGAAGGGCCGCCTCTTCATAGAGGTAGACGGGTACACACGTCTCCTCTGCAAAGCGCGCGGCAAACTTTCGGGCCAGGGAAACCGCATCCTGCATTCCGGCGCCTCGCAGCGGGACGAACGGTATCACGTCCACGGCCCCGATCCTGGGGTGCACGCCCTGGTGATGACGCAGGTCGATCGCAGCAATGGCGGCGCGGGCTGATTCCAGCAGGGCATCCTGGAGGGGTCCGGCTTCGCCGACGAGGCTCACGACAAGCCGGTTGTGGTCGGGGTCGGCACGGTGGTCCAGGAGGGAGAGGCCGGACCGCGAGCGGAAGGGTTCGACGATCCTGTCGATGACCTCTGGTCTTCTGCCCTCGCTGTAGTTGGGAACGCACTCGAAGAGGGGCACGATCACAGACTTTCACCGGCCATCGGGATCTTGAGTCCCCGCTCCGCGGCGGCGTGGGCAGCTTTCTCGTATCCGGCATCGACATGGCGCATGATGCCGGTGGCCGGATCGTTCCTCAGAACAGTCGTGACTCGCAACTCTCCCTCCGCCGTGCCGTCCGCAACGGTGACCTGGCCTGCGTGCAGCGAGTAGCCGATGCCGACGCCGCCGCCATGGTGGAAGGACGCCCAGCTCGCGCCTGAGGCGACGTTGACCATGAGGTTGAGAAGCGGCCAGTCAGCGACAGCATCCGATCCGTCCCGCATTGCCTCCGTCTCTCGATTCGGCGAGGCCACCGAGCCCGCATCCAGGTGGTCCCGACCAATCACGATGGGCGCCTTGATCCGGCCGTCCTTCACCATGTCGTTGAAGAGCTTCCCCGCCCGGTCCCTTTCTCCGTACCCGAGCCAGCAGATGCGCGCCGGCAGCCCCATGTGCCTCACCCGGGACCCGGCAAGCTCGAGCCAGCGGACCATTCGCTTCTTGCCGGGAAACGCCTGGATCAGGGCTTCGTCCGTTGCCTCGATGTCCTTCGGATCGCCGGAGAGCGCAGCCCATCGGAAAGGTCCCTCTCCCTCGCAGAAAAGCGGACGGATATATGCCGGGACGAACCCGGGGTAATCAAAGGCATTCTCGACGCCGCTCCTGAGTGCCTGACCGCGGAGGTTGTTCCCGTAGTCGAAAGCCACTGCTCCACGCGCCTTCATGTCGAGGATTGCGCGGCAGTGACGAGCCATTGCATCCAGGGAGAGCGCGGAGTAGCAGGCGGGATCGGATTTTCGCAGCTCCACGGCGGCTTCCAGCCCCATTCCGTCAGGAACATAGCCCCCCAGCTCATCGTGTGCGCTCGTCTGGTCCGTCACGACGTCCGGAACGAAGCCCTGGCGCACCATGTGCGGAAGCGCTTGGGCAGCGTTCCCGAGGAGCCCGATCGAAAGCGGCGTTCGGCGTGCGGCTGATTCCCTGGCCAGAGAGATGGCCTCGTTCAGCGTGTCGACTTTCCTGTCGAGGTAACAGGTTTCGAGGCGCCTCTGGATTCTCCTTGGATCGACCTCGACGCAGATCATCACACCGCCGTTCATCGTGACCGCAAGGGGCTGCGCGCCTCCCATTCCGCCCAGCCCGGCGCTCAGGACGATCCGGCCCGTCAGGGAGCCGCCGAAATGTTTTTCCGCGAGCGCGGCGAATGTCTCGTACGTGCCCTGGAGGATTCCCTGCGTGCCGATGTAGATCCACGAACCGGCCGTCATCTGGCCGTACATCATGAGGCCCCTGGCCTCCAGCTCGTGGAAATGCTCCCAGGTCGCCCATCGCGGAACGAGGTTGGAGTTCGCGATCAGGACCCGCGGGGACATGCGATGCGTCCTGAGCACACCGACAGGTTTTCCCGACTGCACCAGGAGAGTCTCCTCATCCCCCAGGTCCAGGAGGGAACGAACGAGCGCGTCGAAGCAGGGCCAGCTCCGCGCCGCTTTTCCCGTGCCGCCGTAGACGATCAGCTCATCGGGGTTCTCGGCGTTCTCGGGATCGAGATTGTTGCAGAGCATCCGCAGGGCGGCTTCCTGGTGCCAGCCCCTGCAGGAGAGCTCCGCGCCGCGCGGGGCTCGAACAGGCCGCGGGGCGCCGCACCCGATTCGCAGCTCATCCATGAGCCTCGTCCTCGCCGATGCTGTCATGGGTCCACCTCGTCGAACAGGCTGTCCGTCGAGACCGCTACTGCTCCCGCGGGCTTCTGTGCCGGCTCTCCTGCCGGGACTTTTTCATCTGATCCTCGATGTACATCAGGATCAGCCCTTCGAAGCTCAGCTTTCGGGAACTGGCCTCGTTGAGCAGGAACTCTTTCATCTCTTCGGGAACGCGGAGGTCCAGACGGACCGTGACCTGTCTCATACCGTGCCGTTTCCGGATGATATGGAGACGGTCGGGAAAAGTCAACGAAACGCGCCTTTTTGCTCTGACGGCGCGGAATGCATACATTTTGTTTCATGGCAGTCATCGGCATGAGAGAAATGGTCGAACAGGTCCTGGGGGTCCTCGCCGAGGCATTCGAAGGGCCCCACGAAAGCTGGAGCTACTTCACCGGCACCGGGAAGGACGGAGGACTGTTCGGAACCCTGGAGCGTCTCGATGCACATGCTGCTTCCTGCACTCTGGGCCGCACGAGCATTGCCGCGCACGTGAACCACGTCACTTTCGGGTTGAATGCTTCCGCCCGGTGGATCGAAGGCGACCGGACGACGCACTCCCTCAGCGAGAGCTGGAACGTGAGCGCGGTGGACGAACGCGAATGGCGTCACGCCAGGGAGCAGCTTCGGGCCGCCTACCGGGATATCCGACGCGTCATCGAGCTGTTCGCCATGGAGAACGAAGAAGCGATGGCAGGGGCCGTCGGCGCCCTGGCCCACGTGGCCTATCACCTCGGCGCAATCCGCCAGAAGATTTCCTTTCTGGCTGTCGTCGGCTGAGCTGGCGACGGCGTTGTGGCGCGCCGCCTGTCTTGACCAGTGATGGTTCGACACGTATCTTGACTCCAATCGGAGAGCATGTGAGCACCATCATCCCTCTGAACGACACGTCTCTGCCGGCAGACTGCCTCGTGTTCAAGCATTCCACCGCCTGCGGCGTGTCCGCCCGAGCGGCGCGCCAGGTCGAAGCCCTGCAGACAATCTTGCCGATCTACTGGGTGAACGTCCGCGAGCAGCGCGACATCTCGAACTGGATCGCGCAGGCCTACCAGGTGACGCACGAGTCCCCGCAGCTGATCTTGTTGAAGGACGGGAAGCCGGACAAAGTCTGGAACCATTTCCAGGTGAATCGGGAGCTGATCGAAAAAGCGCTCCTCACCCCGGGTCCGTGAGCTCCGATATCAGGAGCGCGTAGGCGGCATTCACGTCCTTGCATCGCTCCAGGCCGGACGGGTCGACGTCCGGGTGGTGGCGCATCATGAGCTTCCTGTACAGGTGCCGAAGATCCACGGTCGAATACCGTGCGCCGTCCAGGCCCATCACTCTCCTCGCCCACGCCCGCCTGTCCCGGCGTCGCGGGGAGCCGGCCTCCCGCCGTTGCCCCTCACGGGGCTGGTCCTCGGGATCCACGTATCCCAACTGCGCCGCGGCAAGGCGAAGGCGCTCTTCCAGGCCAATCAGCAGAGCCCGGCGGTCCAGCAGGTGGCGCTCGAGCATCCTGGCGAGGTAAAGCCGCGCCGTTGCTTTGCCCCGAAGAGGCAGGCCATGGAGAGCGAGAAACGACTCCACGCTCTCCTCGAGAAGGCTGTCGAGGTCGACATACTCTCCCAGGTAGATCCGGACCGCGGCGCGGACGCTGCCGGTGTGCCGCAGCATGGCTGCGAGCTCCTCTTCACGGATCTCATGGCCGGCCGCGAGCCTGCGCGAGCGGAACACCACTTCCTCCGTGAGCTCGATACCGAGGGCATAGGGCAGGAACAAGCCTGCCTGCGTCATTCTTTCCTCAGCCTCCGCGCCGACGAACCTTTCCAGCAGAGTGACAAGGTCTCCCACCGTGTCCTGGCTCCAGCCGTCGATGGCGTCTGAGAAGCTGATTCTGTCCCGCACCTCGTGGACCGCGCGCCAGAACCGGACCTGCTCGATGCCGAGAAGGCTTGCAACCTCCTCGGCGGATATTCTCCAACAGCCCTCGGCGTCCGTACGAGAGCACAGCTGCTCGATAAGCTTCGTCACGCGCTGCTCCCACCGCATCGTCCCGCGCGACCGAGAGAGTAGTCAAGATGGCCGCAGCCTGGGTATGGTGAAGCGATGAGCGACAGGATAGCCGGCTGGCCGACAGTTGACGCGGATGGGCTTGCCGTGCGCTTCACTTCGACGGACCTCCGGCCCCGACCGGACGAATTCATGCCTGTGCTGGAAGGCTCAGGGATCAGGCTGGAGCCCATGAGCGAGGACCACCTGGATGGGTTGTGTGAGATCGGCCTGGATCCGGATATCTCCCGGCTCATGCCCAGCAGCCTCACAACCCGCGAACGGATGGCCGCGTATGTCAAGGACGCCCTGGCGGCGCGCGCTGCGTTCCGCGCAATTCCTTTCGTCACGGTGCTCCTTTCCGATGGCCCGCAGCCACGGATCGTCGGAACGACCAGGTTCATGAGCATTGACCCCCGCAACCGCCGCATGGAGATCGGCGCAACATGGATAGGAAAGACGTGGCAGCGTACGCGCGTCAACACGGAAGCAAAATACCTCATGCTCCGACATGCGTTCGAAACGTTGCAGTGCATTCGCGTCGAGTTCAAAACGGATTCCCTGAACAATCGCTCACGCGCCGCGCTGCTTCGAATCGGGGCCGTCCAGGAGGGAGTGTTCCGTAATCACCTCATCACCGCGGAGGGACGGATCCGGCACTCCGTCTACTTCAGCATCACCCTGGAGGAGTGGCCAAGGGTCAAGGCAGGGCTGGAAAGGATGATGCGGGAGCGCCCGCAGCCGTGAAGACCGGGCACATTTCCGCATCGGGCTTCTCCGGTCTCTACCGGCCGAGCACCTGCGAAAAACGCGTGTTCCTTCTCGCGCACGAGAAGCTTGAGGGCGAGCCATCCGAGCTGGATCTCGCCCTGCGGGAGCTCGGGGAGCGTCACGAGAAGGAGCACTTGTCGATATTTCCCGCTCACAGGAACCTTGGTGAGGGCAGCCTTGCCGACAGGGCGCAGCGAACCCGCGACGCGGTGCGCGACCGAGCCCCTGTCATCTACCAGGGTGTGCTTCGGGCTGCTCTGCCGGGCTCCCAGGACATCGTGACCGGCATCCCTGACTTCATGATCCTCGACGGAGCCTCCCACGGCGTACTCCCGTATCGCATTCGGGATTGCAAGCTCTCCCAGAGCGTGCGGGAGGGAAAGCACCCCGAGATCGCCCACCAGCTCCAGACGTACGGCTGGCTGTTCGAGAGGACCTTCGGCAGCAGGCCGGTCGCCCTGGAGGTATACCTGGGAAATCGAAGCATCGACACGATCGTGTATGCCGGTGGCCGCTCAGCGGAACGGGAGCTGGGCCGGCTGCGAAACCTGTCCCTGCTTCCAGACGAGCCGTGGGAGCCCGTCGGGTGGTCGAAATGCGAGGCCTGCCCATTCCAGGAGCGGTGCTGGTCCAGCGCGGCGCGCGGGCACGATGTCTCGATCGTCTACGGGGTAGACCAGGCGTCGGCGCGTGCTCTTCGGGGCATCGGAATCAGGACGTACGACCAGCTTCTCCAAAAGATGGACGATGAGCGCCTGGCCGGGGTCTCCCGGCCGCGGGGAATCGGCGAGCAGCGAATCGGGTCGGCAGCCTCCCGGATCCTTTCCCAGGCCCGCGCGCTTGCCACGGGGAATGTCGTTCGAATCGGCGCGCTCGACCTTCCAGCGGGGCCGACGGTCATGTTCGATCTCGAGGGGATGCCGCCCCAGGACGAAGAGCAGGACATGGTGTATCTCTGGGGCACTCAGGTGTACGACAACGGGAAGCCGCTGGGTCCCTATCGCGGTGCTTTGGCCGCCTTTGGTCCCGACGGCGACCGCGCAGGGTGGCGGGAGTTCCTTCGGAATGCGGCAGATGTCTTTCGACGCCACGGCACTCCCCCGTTCGTCCACTGGGCGGGCTACGAGCCTGCCCGAGTGAAATCCTACATCGAGAGATATGGTGACGATGACGGGATCGCGGCCAGAGTCTTGAAGAATTGCTTCGACCTCCTGAAGGCGATCCGCGATGCCTTTGCGCTTCCCGTGCCCAGCTACGGGCTCAAGGCAGTCGAGCGGTTCTGCGGTTTCCGGCGGACCATGGAAGACTACGGCGGGGACTGGTCCATCGGCCGCTACCTCACGGCGAGCGGGATCGCGGACGAGGCGGAGCGCTCACGGATCATGGCGGAAATCGAGCGCTACAACGAGGAGGACCTCCAGGCAATGGCGGCGATTTTCACATGGGCAAAAACAATTTCTGTTGACCGCTCCACTCGAGAAACGTAAGTTCTCCTTGCGTTTGGAGGTGCGCCATGACAGACACAGAGTGGGGCAAGCGCGACTCTCGCGGAGAGTGGACCCCGGAAATCCTTCCTGTCCCGAGCCCGTTGTTTCACGCGCCCTGGAAGCTGCGGGACATCGCCAGGTACCTTTTCGCGCCGGAGGGCTTCCTCTGGCCGGTAAACCTGTTCTTCGCTGCGCTGGCTGTCGTCAGCTGGCTGTGGTTCACGCCCGGCTTCGATCAGACGGTGCGCTGGGCACCAGGCTGGGTCGCTGAAGTCTACGCTCGCAACGCCGTGCTCCTGCTGCTGGTCGCGGGAGGGCTTCACCTGCGGCTGTACGCCACCCGGGCACAAGGGATGAAGTACAAGTACTCCAGCAAGTGGCTGGCGACGCATGACTCCAAGTTCCTGTTCGGGAACCAGACATGGGACAATATCTTCTGGAACTTTGTCAGCGCGTGCACCATCTGGACGGGATACGAGGCGCTGTTTCTCTGGGCCTATGCCAACAAGCTGATACCCTCTGTGGACTTCCGCAGCCACCCTGTGTACTTCGTGCTCGTGTTCATCATCGTGCTCTTCTGGCGCCAGTTCCACTTCTACTGGATCCATCGATTCATCCACTGGAAGCCGATGTACAACCTGTGCCATTTCGTCCATCACAAGAACGTCAACGTCGGACCGTGGTCAGGAGTGGCGATGCATCCGCTGGAGCACCTGCTGTATTTCTCCGTGGCCATGATCCACTGGATTCTCCCGTCCCACCCTGTCCACGTGATCTTCAACCTCCAGCATGCAGGGCTGACACCCGCCCTCGGGCACGCGGGTTTTGACAAGATCGTGACCCAGGAAGAGAAGGGTCTGAAGAACGAGTACTTCTTCCATTACCTGCATCATCGCTTCTTCACGGTCAACTTCGGCACGGAAGCGGTACCCCTGGACCAGTGGTTCGGCACCTGGCATGACGGCTCGCAGGAGGCGCAGGCGAAGATGATGGCGCGCAGAGCCGAGAAGCGAAAGAACAAGATGCCGGACGAGAGCTCGGTTGCCCCGGTTCCGTCAGGAAAGACGTGACGGCCGGTACTGCCGGAAGACCTGCACGAGGTCCTGGAGGGGCTCTTCGCGCTGACTGTCGTGCGCGCCCTCCAGCGTGAACACGTTCAGGTTGTCCATCGCGCGGCTCATCGCCACGTAGATGAGGTTTCTCATGAGTGTCTCCTCTGCCCTGCCGTCGTAGTCTGAGCGCTGGACGATGGATGGCAGGTAGAGGAGCACGACCGGGAAATCCAGGCCTTTGCTGGAATGCAGGCTCGAGAGCCTGATCGTTTTTTCCTGTTTGAAGGAAAAATCTTCCTCCCGAATGTTCGCGTGCCGGTAGCCGGCGTGGCCGAGCATGTCGCCGATTGCCGCCAGGTCGCCTTTTGTCGGGGCAAGGACGGCGACGTTCTCGGGATCGTAGCCGAGACGCTCGATGAAGAGGGAAGCTTTTCGCAGGAGAAGCCGCATGAGGGCATCCCGTGACGGCGCCGTGTACAGCTCAGGCGCGGGACCTTCGCGGAACGCCATGGTGCCGGCTCCCTCTTCGTCCTCCAGGCCGCAGAGCGCGCGGTAGGCTTCAGTGATATCGTGGATGGGCACCGTGTTGCGAAAGCTCATGTGCAGAACGCGTGACCTGCCGGCAATGTCCACGCCGGCCCGCCGGTACGGGGAGGTGAGCCCGTAGATGCTCTGCCCGGTGTCCCCGGCCATGAGGAGGCCGCGACGGGTCATGAGCTTCAAAGCCCTGAGGTCGGCCGCGCTCAGGTCCTGCGATTCGTCCACGAACGCGAGATCGAGATCGCGGAGCCTCCCGTCCTCGGGCTGGGCCTGCAGGTGCTCGATGAGCTTGATCCGCGCATAGTTCTTGCTGAGAAGCCCGTCGCGCTCCATGGCGTCGACCATCGCATCCCTGATCTTCCAGACTGCTTCGCGCTGGCTCGCAGACAGCGGCTGGCGCATTCCCTTTCGGGGGATCATCTCATCCACGTACTCGCCGCGGGTGACCAGGTTGCCGAAAATGAGCTCCTCGATCTCGACGGCCAGCTCCGCTGCGGAGAAAAAGCTCGTCGTGTTCATCTTCTCTGAAAGCCGCGGGATGATCCCGTAGTCCACTCTCTGCCTCTGTCCCAGCAGACGCAGCCGCGCAAGAAAGAAGCTGTCCGCCGTGATGATCAGGTCGTCGGCATCCTTCTCCCTCAGTATTTCCGCGACGTAGCGGTCGTACTTCACGAGCGTGTTCGTATACGTGAGAAGAAGAACGCGCGCCCGGGGGCCCAAATCCAGCTCGGCGGCGCGCTCGCGCCGGACCTTCGCCAGGGCATGCAGGAGAACGATCGTCTTCCCGGTTCCCGCGCCCCCGCGAACGAGGAAATCGAACCCCGGCCGGATGCTTTCAACTGCTTCGGTCTGCTCGGGGGTGAGCTTCATCACGCTTCGCTCGTAGTCCAGGCGGGTCTGCGTGTACAGGGAAAAGCGGCTGACGTGCTCCACGTACCGATCCAGGTCCCGGTAGGACTCCAGGTGCAGGGTCAACCGTTCCTTCTCCGCGGCCAGGGCGTTCATATCGCTGCGAAGCTGGTCCAGCTTCTCCGGCCCTGCATCGGCACGAGCCTTTTCGCGCTCCATCTCCGCTGCCATGCGCTGAGTCTCGCCTTCCAGCTCCGCAAGGCGAAGCTTGTCGCGAGTCCACGTTTCTGTCTGCGCAACGAGCTTCGCCATGTCGCGCTGCGCGTCAGCCAGCTCGACCTGGATCCGGGACAGCTCGCCGCTCGGGGCAATGGGCGAGCGCTTTTCGTTCCAGACGGAGAGAGACCGCCTCAGTCTCGAAAGCGACTCCGAGCTGATGCCGCAGATGGAGCAGAAACGGAGGAAGTTGTGCGTGGCCGCAAGCGCCTCCTCCCTGTCGAGCCTGGCAAAGGAGTCTCGGACCCTGTTTGTGACGGCATGCTCCTGGATGATGCGGTGCATCACCTTGAGGTCCTGCGGCGGGCAGCCCCGCTTCTTCAGAGAATCGGCAAACGCGCGAAGCCGTTCAGGGAACGTCTCGATGCTCCTGAGAGCCGGGAGTTCCTCACAGATGTGCGATTCGATGAACGAGTGCAGGGCAAGGACGGAGAAGCCCTCGTCGGTTTCAGCAACCCGCAGCAGCCTGTCCAGCTGCTCCTCGAGTGAGGTGGCTTTTTCCTGTTCGCCCGTCACGCGGCGGAGGATACAACGGATTCGGTGGCGGTGGAACCGGCTGTCAACGCAGTCCTGCGCAACGGCTTGTCGGCGGTCCGGCTCTCGGTCAAAGAGGATGCGGAAGCCCCGCAGCCAACTCTACGCACAGGCTCTCGCCGAGTACCTGGCGCGGCACACCCCGGAGGAGGTTACGGAAGCCATGAACCGAGTTGTCGAAAGACGCGGTCGCGAATGCCTCCCAGATCATAGCCGTTGACCGTTCGCTTTTTGACGAACGCGTTGGGGATCTCGCGCTTGGGAGATGAATGTGACAGTCCCTTCCCCGCTCATCGTCCCGTGCGTGTTTTCTTCAGCCTCTCGTCCAGCCGGTAATACTTGTTGGCCTGCTCGGGCGTGAGGTAGCCGTTTTTGACATCGTCTTTGACAAGGTCCAGGTCCCTCTGGAGCGGATCGCCCCACCCCGCGCCGGTGCCTGTCATGATCCTGATGATCTCGCCCTTGTTGACAGTCAACCCGCTCACCACGGAGTGGTCCTCGGTACGTCCATCGGCGCGGACAATCACCACGTGGTTGGGGGATCCCAGGCAACCACCCTTCAGGGGCCATGGCAGAACCCGGGACCTGGTGTAGGCCACCGTGAGCCAGGCATTGTCCGATCTCATGCGATAATCGATCCGAACTCCCTTGCCGCCCCGATGAAGGCCGGCGCCTCCGTCTTCGTCGTGGAAGCTGAGGTAGTCGACTGTCACCCCATAGCGCGCCTCAGCGACCTCGGCGGGACAGTTGTACGTCTCACCATGCAGGGCTGAGAACTGCCCGGGATTGCCATCCCCGTGAGGTGACCCACCCCACCCCCCCAGCTCGGGCTCGATCACCGCATACGTACGACCGGTGTCCGCGTGGATGCCGCCGAACAGGGTGCCGCACACGGAGGCAAAGCTGCCCGCGGGAAGCCGGTCCGGCAGCCTCTGGGAGATGCATCGCGTGACCAGGTCCTCGAGCCTGACCGTCATCTCGTAATAGATCCCCATCGCGGCCGGGAACTTTGGGTCGAAGATGCTGCCGTGCCTCGTCAGGACTTTCAACGGACGGAAGGTCCCGCCGTTCGCCACACGATCGGGCGACGTGACGCACTTGAAAGCCATCTGGCACGACACGACTGCCTCGTCGCGGCTCATGTTGAAGGGGCCCCGGTCCTGGTCGGGATTGTCGCGCAGGTCCACGATGAACTCCCCATCGCTCACCTCAACGTTGACCTTCCACGGCGGTCCCTGGTCCTGCTCCTCCACGAGCGAGTACGATCCCCGAGGTATCTTCTTCAGCGCGGCAAGACTTACCCGTTCCCCGTACTCCATGTATTTCTCCACGGCGTGGAGGAACACGTCCTTGCCGTACTTGGCGACGATCTCCAGCACGCGCCGTTCGCCCACCCTGACGGAAGCAACGCCGGCCCACAGGTCACCGGTCAGGAAATCGGGCATGCGGCAATTTGCCGTGAGGATGTCGAACACGGAACGAATGGGCTGGCCCCGGGAAAAGAGCCTGACCCCCGCCAGGATCATCCCCTCCTGGAAGATCTCATGGGCATCGGTGGACATGCTCCCCGGCACCATTCCTCCGACGTCGTTCCAGTGCGCGATATTGGCCGTCCACGCAACGATGGCGCCGTCAGCGAAGACCGGCATCACCAGGATCACGTCGTTCAGGTGCGTCACGCCGCCGTTGTACGGATCGTTGGTCATGAAGATATCGCCCTGCTCGATGTCGCCGGGCTTGTCGAATTTCTCGATCACCTTCTTTACGGTCTTGTCCAGCACCCCGACAAACGCCGGGATTCCGGCTCCTGAGCCCGCAAGGTCACCGTTCCTGTCCGTGATGCCGGTGCCGCAATCGAGCACCTCGTAGATGATCGCGCTCATTGCGGTATGGCGCAGCGCGGCAAACATCTCGTCCGCCGCTGCCTGCAGCGAGCTCTGGATGATCTCCAGCGTGATCGGATCGTGGTCGCCGCTCATGCGGTCCTCCTCATGGACTGGATGGGCCCCACCAGGTAATTCCCGTAGTCGTCGATCCTGCAGGGGGTGGCCGGCGGAATGACCACGGTCGTGCCGGGTTCCTCGACAATGGCGGGGCCTGTGAACGACATTCCCGGCTCGAGCAGGTCGCCGTTGTACAGCGTCGCCATGTGGACGCCCGCGTCGGCGAAATCCACCTCGCGCCTGCCTTTCACCGTCGTCTCGATCCCGCGCCCCGTTGACGGCCGCTTCCGCGGCTCGAGCTTGTCCACCTCCGCAATGGCGACGAGGTGGAAGCAGACCAGCTCCACCGGCGCCTGCAGCCGGTAGGTGTACTCGCGCTCGTAGCTGGCATGGAAGTGTTCGCGGATGGCCTCCAGCCTCTCCGGGGTGATGTCGCCCGAGGGCAGATCCACCTCCACGGAATGCTCCTGGTTCTGGTAGCGGAAACGCCCATAGCGCAGGAAGCGCACGCGCGAGCGCTCGATGTTCTCCGCTTCGAACTGCCGCTGGGACTCCTTCTCGAGGGCGGCGAATCCCTCGGCGAGCTGAGAGGCGGCCTGCGCGCCGCCAAGCTCGACGATCCTGGTCAGGAGGTAATCCCGCCGCAGGTCGCTCAGGAGCATGCCCCACGCGGAGAAGACGCCGGAAAGGCTGGGAACGACCACCTTCCGGATCCCGAGGTCGGCGGCCAGGGCGCAGGCGTGCAGGCCGCCCCCGCCGCCGAAGGCGATCAGCGTGAAGTCGCGCGGGTCGAGCCCCCGGTTGACGGAGATCAGCTTGATGGCGTTCACCATGTTGTTGTTGGCGATGCGGACGATCCCCCGCGCCGCGCCGCGCCGATCGGTTCCCAGCGTCGAGGCCAGCGTACCGAGCGCGGAGTCGACGGCCTTCATGTCCGCCTCGATCTTGCCCCCACAGAAATAGTGAGGGTTGATGCACCCCAGCACGAGGTTCGCGTCCGTGGTGGTGACGTCCCTGCCTCCTGCCCCATAGGAGGCAGGACCCGGCACGGCCCCTGCGCTTTGTGGACCGACGTGCAGCCGCGCAAACTCGTCGACCCAGGCTATCGATCCGCCGCCGGCGCCGATCTCCACGAGATCAACGACCGGCACCATGACCGGGTACCCGGCAGAGATCTCCGAACGCTCCACGAAATAGTTGGTGTTGAGCTTGACCTGGCCACCGGTAATGAGCCCGCACTTCGCCGTGGTGCCGCCGATGTCGATTGCAATCGCATTGTGCTCACCGATGAGCCGGCCGAGGGCGGCAGCTCCCCAGACCCCGCTTGCCGGTCCTGACTCGATCATGGTGATCGGGATCTGCCGGGTATTCTTCACGGTATCCACGCCGCAGTTGGACTGCATGATGTACGGCGTGCATCGCATGCCCGCGTCTCCCAGGCGCCCGGTCAGCCTGTCGAGGTAGCGATGCGCGATGGGCTGCACGTAGGCGGACAACACTGCCGTGTTCGTCCGCTCGTATTCTCTCCACTCCCGGGTGATATGATGCGATGCGACCACCGACACCTCCGGCCACCGGCGTTCGATCTCGGCAACCACAGCATCCTCGTGCGCGGGGTTGGCGTAGGAGTTGATCAGGCAGACCGCGATTGCCTCGACTCCCTCGCGGCGGAAGTCCTCGAGGATTCCGGGCAGCAGCGAGGTATCGAGCGCCCGGGTTTCCTCGCCCCTGTACGAAATGCGTCCCGGAAGCTCCCGCCGAAGATAGCGAGGCACAAACGGCCGGGGCTTTCGGTATTCGAGGTTGAAGAAGTCGGGGCGATTTCCCCGGCCGATCTCCAGGACGTCGCGGAACCCCTCAGTCGTGATCAACGCCGCTTGTGCGCCCTTGCGCTCCGTGATGGCGTTGATGACGATCGTGGTGCCATGCACGAACGATGTGAACTCGGCCGGTTCGATCCGGCATGCTTCGATCACGTCCATCACGCCTTTTTCGTACTGGCTGGGGGTCGTGTCGCTCTTCCCTGTGCCCACGGTGCCGTCGGGCTTGACGTACACCAGGTCGGTAAATGTTCCTCCGATGTCAGTGGCCACCCTCAACATCGCCAACCCTCCTCAACTATGTGTGTACACGTGGCACCTCACGTGGTGCTGCGGTGCTCCCTCTGCCATCACCGGGTCGACTCGCCGGCAGATGTCCATGACGAAGGGACACCGCGCATGAAAGCTGCACCCCGTCGGCACATCCACCGGGCTGGGGATCTCTCCCGTGGAGATGACCTTGCGAGGCAGGAGCTTCTCCTCGGCGTCCGAGATGACAGGGATCGACGACAGGAGCATCTGTGTATAGGGGTGCAGGGGGTTTCGGAAAAACTCCGCCGTGTCAGCGATCTCGCAGATCTTCCCCAGGTACATGATCGCGACCCGGGTTGCAACGTTTCGCATGAGGCTCAGGTCGTGGGTGATAAAAAGGTAGGACAGGTGGAGCTCCGCCTGGAGGCGCATGAGCAGCGTGATCGTCTTGGCCTGGACCGAGACATCCAACGCGGAGGTGGGCTCGTCCAGGATGACGAGCTTCGGCTCGCTGGCCAGCGCCCGCGCGATCCCGACGATCTGTTTCTCCCCTCCGCTCAGGGTGTTGGGATACTTGTACATGTACTCGGACGGCAGATCCACGAGGTCGAGGAGGCGCACGATCTGCTCGACCCTGTTCTTCCCCCGCTGGTGCACGCGAAGCGGCATGGACAGGATCTCGCGGATCGTGTGCCGGGGGTTCAGCGACGAGCCGGGGTCCTGAAAGACGATCTGGATCTCCTTGCGAAGCTGCTGAGATCGCTGGCCATCGGCAAAAAGCTCCTGGCCACGGAAGGTGAGCTTCCCCGAGGTGGGCTTGTACATTCCGACGGTTGTATAGGCCACGGTGCTCTTGCCCGAGCCCGATTCTCCCACCAGGCCCAGCGTCTCCCCCGCCGCCAGGTTGAAGGTGATTCCGTCCACTGCCTTGACGGTGATCGGCAGCCGGTGCGGCACCCCGGTATGGCCGACCACGAAATATTTTTTCAGATCGACGACGGAGAGGATCTCGGCGCTCATGACGCGCGGCCATCCCGGTAGAGGAAGCAGGCGGCATCGTGCTCATCGTCGATGCGGAACAACGGGGGCTTGCTCCCACGGCAGATGTCCATGACGAAGGGACAGCGCGGGTGAAATCGGCAGCCGGACGGCGGATCGAGGTAGTCAGGGATCCGACCAGGGATCCCCGCGGCGATGCCGCCTCCCGTCAACCTCGGCACGGTCTGAAGGAGTCCCTGCGTGTAGGGATGCGACGGCCGGGCAAACAGCCTTTCCGTCCGGGCGGTCTCCACGACATTCCCCGCGTACATCACGTACACGCGATCCGTCATCTCCCGCACGACCCCGAGGGTATGGGTGATCAGGATTACCGAGGTTTGCCTCTCATTCACAAGCGCCTGCAACAGCCGCAGGATCTGGTCCTGGATGGTCACGTCCAGCGACGTGCCTGGCTCATCGGCGATCAGGAGGGCTGGTCCGGTTGCCAGCGCCATCCCGATGCAGACGCGCTGGCGCATGCCGCCGCTGAGCTGGACGGGGTAGCTTCCCAGGAGGCGCTCGGGGTCTGCCAGGGCGACTTCCCGCAGGGATGTCACCGCCCGCCCGCGGACTGTCCGCCGGGAGGCCGCCTGGCCTCCGGCCGCCGCGATGTGGCCGATGACCGTCTCAAGCTGCTCGCCCACCGTGAACACCGGGTTGAGGGCCGCGGTCGGATCCTGGAAGATCATCGAGATGCCGCGGCCTCGCAGCCGGGCCAGCTCGTGCGCGCTCATCGAGAGAACGTCTTTGCCGTCGAAAAGAATCTCTCCGCCGACAATCCGCGCGGCGCCGGGAAGCACGCGCAGTATGGCCTTCATGGTCGTCGTCTTCCCGCAGCCCGTTTCGCCGACGAGCCCGACTTTCTCTCCAGCGCGCACAGAGAGGCTGACACCGTCGATGACTTTCAGCACGCCACCGTAGACCGCAAAATGCACCTGGAGGTTCCTGACCTC
>DATKLB010000085.1:0-12883 GCA_035542615.1 Spirochaetia bacterium
CATCCGCAACATTGCGACCGTGGATCCTTATGACATCAAGCCTACGGTTGAGGTAATCCGTACGGCGGTCGAGTCCGACGAGCCGTGGCTCATCGTGGCACGCTCTCCATGCCCTCTGTACACGAAGAAGGCGCCGGGCAAGCCCCGCCGGGTCGACCAGGAGCTGTGCAGGAAATGCAAGCTTTGCCTGCGCCTCGGTTGTCCCGCCATCGAATGGGTGAACGACGAGATACGGGTGAATGAGCTTCTGTGCGGCGGGTGCGCCATGTGCGAAAAGACCTGCAAGGAGGGAGCGCTCCAGCTCGCGACAGGAGAGTGCCATGAGTCCTGATGCTCCGATCACCGGCATCGTTCTTGTCGGGGTCGGCGGTCAGGGAATCCTCCTGGCGACTCAGATTGCGGCGCGCGCCGCCCTGAACGCCGGCCATGACGTGAAGACCAATGAAGTGCACGGGATGGCGCAGCGGGGCGGATCCGTCGTTGCCCAGGTTCGATATGGCCCAAAAGTCTACAGCCCCCTTGTCCCGGAGGGAACCGCCCGGGTGCTCCTCTCCCTGGAGAGGATCGAGGCCCTCCGGTTTGCGAGCTTCCTCGCGCCGGATGGCCTGGCAGTTGTTTCGAGCCAGGCGATCATCCCGGTGACCGTATCCTCGGGCCAGGCCAGCTACCCCGCTGATGCTGAAGATCGGCTTCGAAGGCGCTTCCCCCGGCTGGTCTACGTGGATGCGGTGGCAGTCGGAGAAAAGCTCTGCGACACCCGGGTGGCCAACGTGGCGCTTCTCGGAGCCCTGTCGACGGCGCTCGATCTTTCCGATGAGAGCTGGTCCGAGGCAATCGCGCAGTGTGTCAAGCCGCGGTTCCTCGAAGTCAACAGAAAGGCCTTCGAGGAAGGACGGAAGCTCGCGGTCGCGGTCGGCGCCCGTTAGTTTCTCTGTCCCCACCCCGACAGAGCCGCCAGGAAGCGGCTGAATGCCTCCTGCGAAAACGCCTCCTCCGTGATCCGCACGGCATGAAACCGGGACAGCCGCACAAGCACCATCCGCCGGAGGAACCTGCGGCCGATCTCGACGCTGACAATGGCCTCCCGGTCAAGGACCTGCGGCCGGAGGTTCTTCCCGCGAAACAGAGTCAGAGCCTGGTCGTCAAGCTCGATCGAATGGATGCCCCTGTATATCCAGAGGGCCACGTCCGCGGCGAAAGCGAGGGCCAGGGCTGCAATCAGGGCAACGACCGCCAGCGGCGAGATCATCGCGCGGATCCGCGAGATGACCAGCACCAGAAGCGCGCCCATGAGAAAAGCCGTCGCGTTGGTTGCCAGTATGTAGCGCAGGTGCCCTTCGAAGCTGACCTTTTCCATCCAGCGTGTTATACCGCAACCTCACTTGTCTTGACAGAGCAACCCGCCGCCGCTACCGTGGCCCGAAAGATGGGAGGGCCCCTGCGGGACGTGGGAAAAGCGGTTCTGCTTCTCGAAGACGGAACAGTATTTCATGGTCAGTCCCTGGGCGCCGAGGGTGAGGCGTTCGGAGAAGTCGTTTTCAACACATCGATAACGGGCTACCAGGAAGTCCTCACGGATCCCTCCTATCGGGGGCAGATCGTCACAATGACGTACCCCCTGATCGGCAACTACGGGATGGTCCCCGGGGACAGCGAATCCCGGGGCGCGTGGCTTACGGGATTCGCGGTCAGGGAAGCCAGCGCCCTGCGGTCGAACTGGCGGTCAACGACTGATCTTCCCGCGTGGCTGCGGGAGCAGAAAGTGGTCGGCATCCAGGGGATCGACACGCGAGCCCTAACGCGCCACCTGCGGATCAACGGGTCGAAGCACGGGGTTGTTTCAAGCGCCGACCTGGACGTTGGATCGCTGGCGCGCCGGCTGGAACAGGCTCCGCGCATCGTCGGAAGGGACCTGGTTGGCGAAGTGAGCTGCACGGCTCCTTATGAATGGACGGAGCCGGCTTTTGGTGACGCGGCGCTTCCCGAGGCGAGATACCGCGTCGTGGTCATCGACTGCGGCGTCAAGTACAACATCCTTCGACGGCTCGTCTCATCAGGATGCCAGGTCACCGTCGTGCCGGCCACCACGCAGGCGAGCGAGATCCTCTCCCTGCGACCGGACGGCGTGGTTCTCTCCAACGGCCCTGGGGATCCAGAGCCCCTGTCGTATGCCATCAAGACCACCCGCAGCCTTATCGGCAAGAGGCCGATATTCGGAATCTGCCTCGGCCAGCAGATCCTGGGCCTGGCCCTGGGAGGTCGCACATACAAGCTCAAGTTCGGCCACCACGGGGGGAATCATCCGGTCAAGGACATCGCCACCGGCCGGATCGCCATCACGACGCAGAACCATGGCTTCAACGTCGACATGGATTCCATAGCCCACCCGGGGACCCGCGCGACTCACGTCAACCTGTACGACGGAACCACAGAGGGCCTCGAGAACAGGGACATGGAGTTCTTCAGCGTGCAGTACCACCCCGAGGCCAGCCCTGGCCCCCACGATGCCTCGTACCTTTTCTCGAGATTCACCGACATGATGGGCGCTCGCAAGGGGGCGTGACGAAATGCCTCGTCGAACCGACATCCACTCGGTCCTGATCATCGGCACCGGCCCCATCGTGATCGGGCAGGCCTGCGAGTTCGACTATTCCGGAACCCAGGCCTGCAAGGCCCTGCGGGAAGAGGGACTGCGAGTGGTGCTCGCGAACTCGAATCCAGCCACCATCATGACCGATCCCGAGATGGCCGATGCGACCTACATCGAGCCGATCACGGTGCCCGTGCTCTCGAAGATCATCGAGGCCGAGAAACCCGACGCGCTTCTCCCCACTCTCGGGGGTCAGACCGGTTTGAACATCGCGATGCAGTTGGCGGAGAACGGAACACTTGAGCGGCATGGGGTCCTGATGATCGGAGCGGATCGGGAGGCCATACGAAAGGCCGAGGACCGGAAGCTTTTCAAGCTGTCCATGGAAGCGATCGGCCTGGAGGTTCCCCGCAGCGGCCTGGCGCACTCGCTGGAGGAGGCGCGCGAAACGGCGCGCCGCATCGGTTTTCCCCTTGTCATTCGGCCGTCCTTCACCCTCGGAGGCACGGGAGGCGGCATTGTTCCGAGCGTCGACAGGTTCGACGAGATGGCGAGCCGAGGGCTGTCGGCAAGCATGATCTCGGAAATTCTCGTCGAAGAGTCGATAGCGGGCTGGAAAGAGTTCGAGCTGGAAGTGATGAGGGACACGGCGGACAACGTTGTTGTGGTCTGCTCGATCGAGAACTTTGACCCCATGGGTATTCATACCGGGGACTCGATCACTGTTGCCCCTGCCCAGACGCTGACGGACAGGGAATACCAGCGCATGCGCGACGCGGCGATCGCCTGCATCCGCGAGATCGGGGTGGAGACGGGAGGCTCGAACATCCAGTTCGCGATGCATCCGGGCACGGGCCGGATGGTGGTCATCGAGATGAACCCGCGCGTCTCACGCTCCTCTGCCCTTGCATCGAAAGCAACGGGATTTCCTATTGCCAGGATCGCTGCGAAGCTCGCAGTCGGCTATACCCTGGACGAAATCCCGAACGACATCACGAAGGATACCCCTGCATCATTCGAGCCGACCATCGACTATTGCGTGGTGAAGATTCCCCGTTTCGCTTTCGAGAAATTCCCTTCCGCTGATCCCACGCTCACCATCCAGATGAAGTCAGTGGGCGAGGTGATGGCGATCGGGCGCACGTTCAAGGAGGCGCTGCAGAAGGGGATTCGCGGGCTGGAGATCCGTCGCCCCGGCCTCAGCGGCAGCGACGGCGGAGTCGCGGATCAACGTCTGGAAGAGCTTCTGAACCGGCCGACCGCGGACCGGCTTTTCCAGATCTACGAGGCATTCCAGCGGGGTTGGTCGGTCGACAGAGTCCACAGGGCGACCAGCATCGATCCCTGGTTCCTCGGCAACATCAGCGAGATCGTCGATTTCGAGGCGACCATCTGCGAGGGGAACGTCCGGCAGGCGAAGCAGCTCGGGTTCAGCGATCAGCAGATCGCGGCCAGGCTCGGGACGCCCGAGTCCGCGGTGAGAAGGCTGCGCGAGGCCGGCGGAATCCTCCCCGCCTACAAGCTGGTCGATACCTGCGCGGCGGAGTTCGAGGCCCGCACGCCATATTACTATTCGACGTACGACGCGGAAGACGAAGCTCGTCCCTCACTGCGAAAAAAGATCATGATCCTCGGCGGCGGCCCCAACAGGATCGGGCAGGGGATCGAGTTCGACTACTGCTGCGTCCACGCCGCCTTCGCCCTGCGGGAGATCGGCTACGAGACCATCATGGTGAACTCCAACCCCGAGACCGTCTCCACCGACTATGATATCTCGGACAAGCTGTACTTCGAGCCGCTGACCCGGGAAGACGTGTTGAATATCGTCGAGCGCGAGAAACCGGAAGGCGTGATCGTCCAGCTCGGCGGCCAAACCCCCTTGACGCTCGCAGTCGGACTGGAGGAGGCGGGTGTCCCGATCATCGGCACCAGTCCTGATTCCATCGACAGAGCGGAGGACCGAAAGAGGTTCGCCGAGCTTGTGCGGACGCTCGGGCTTCGCCAACCGGAGAATGGCAGCGCCGTGGAGGTGAAAGACGCGCTGGACATCGCTCACGCCATCGCCTACCCCGTGCTCGTACGGCCCAGCTACGTGCTGGGCGGCAGGGCGATGGAGATCGTCTACGATGACTCCAGCCTGGAGCACTACATGCGCCGCGCCGTCTGGGCCTCTCCCGAGCGCCCCGTCCTGATCGACCGGTTCATCGAGGATGCCATCGAGGTGGACGTCGACATGCTGAGCGACGGCCGCACCTGCGTGATCGGCGGGATCATGGAGCACATCGAGGAGGCGGGGGTGCACTCCGGGGACGCTGCCATGGTGCTGCCGCCGCACACCCTGCCGCACTGGATGATCGAGGAGATCCGCCGCTACACGCGGCTGCTCGCCATGGAGCTGCACGTGGTCGGCCTGATGAACGTGCAGTACGCGGTGAAGGGCAAGGAGCTGTACATCATCGAGGTCAACCCTCGCGCTTCCCGCACTGTCCCCTTCGTATCGAAGGCAATCGGAGTTCCGCTTGCCAAGCTCGCCGCCAAGCTCATGGTGGGAATGACGCTCGCGGAGGTCGGCTTCTCGCAGGAGGTCACACCCCGGCACATCTCGGTGAAGGAATCAGTCCTGCCGTTCGCCAGGTTTCCGGGCGTGGACATCATTCTGGGCCCCGAGATGAAGTCCACGGGCGAGGTGATGGGAATCGACATGGATTTTGGCAGCGCCTATTGCAAGAGCCAGCTCGGCGCCCTGCAGAACGTCCCCGTGAGCGGCACGGTTTTCATCAGTGTCAAGGACAAGGACAAAACGCAGCAGATCGTCTCCGTGGCCCACCAGCTCATGCACCTGGGTTTCTCCGTCGCCTCGACGAGCGGCACCGCTCGATTCCTCAGGGCCAACGGCATCGAGGCCGAGGTCGTGCGTCGGGCCAGCGAGGGCGCGCCGAACCTGCTTGACCTGATCAACGCCGGCAGAATCCAGCTCATCATCAACTCCCCGTCAGGCAAGATCCCCCGGCAGGACGAGGTGTCGATCCGCTCGATTGCAAATGCGCGCGGGGTTCCCGTGGTGACGACGATGCCGGGAGCCGACGCATACGCGCAGGGAATCCGCGCGTTCATCCGCGGCGAGCTCGGTGTGAAGCCGATCCAGCGCTACCACGTGGGCTCGCTTCTTCGGTGAGCTCTCAGGGCGCGAACCCGCGAGAAGAACCGTGACGCGCGGCGCCCGCCTCCGGCGGATCGGGCGGTGATTCGCGCCAACACGCTCGAAACCTCCGCCAGCGGCCCCGCCCGTCACTGTGCCTGTCTCGGTGTTTTCTTCAGCAGTTGTTTGTCCTGCTCGAGAATCCTGCTGTCCGGATACGCGGCCAGGCCCTGATCGAGGACACTCTTCGCGTCTGCAAGCTTTCTGGCGTTGTACAGCTGCGCGAACGCATTGTGGACGTACGTTTCGCAGGTTTGAAGGAGAGGCGGCTGGGCTCCGAGCTTCCTGATTCCCTCCGTAACGATCTGAGCTGCCGCAAGATATCCGGTATTCCTGGCCTCCGCCTCCGCCTGCAGCTGCACAAGAGCAACGGAAAGGTCGGTCCAGTCAGGCCCGTCCAGAGCGTTCCTGGCGGCAGGTTGCGACAGCAGGTCCTGCGCATCCGCAAAGGAGCCCGCGCCTAAAAGGCTCGCAACCCAGTTGTGGTAGATTTCCTTTCTGCGCTGATCGAGATCGATGGTGCCTCCAAAAGACGCCTTCACCGCATCAAGGAACTGGACTGCGCGGGCAGAGTCGTTCCTGGTCTCCATCCACGAGACGTAGTTGGACAACGCGAGAGTCGCGATCTTCTGGAAAGCGTCGCTCGCGCTCAGAGCGTACAGGCTCACCGCAGGAGTCACCGCGTCACGGAAGTAGCGGCCATCGGTGTACTCGGAGACGCGGTTGTACAGGATAAGCCCCAGCAGCTCCTTTTCACCAATCACCTGCCTGTCCTGGTGGCTCGATGGGGGCACGTAGCGGAAGCCGGTGAGCTTGCCGAACGTGTCGCTGAACTCTTTGCGCGTGCCAGGGTTGTAGCCGTACGGATTCGTCGTCTCGACATCAACCGGCTGGCCGTCCACGAGCACTGTGGCGAAGGCATGGTCGGCTGTTCGTATTCCTCCCACCGAAAGACCCACGGACCTGGCAAAGATCATGTACAGGACAGCGGACGAGACGCAATTGAATACCCCGGTGTCCAAGGCAGTGTCGATCCGCGTCTGGCGTTCAGAGTACGAGACGAGGAGGTTCTTGTGAAGGAAGGTGAGCGTTCTCTCGGCAAGCTCGCTCTGCCCGGTGACGTCCGCCACCTCGTCGCGAAACCGGCGTGTCAGGGAGCTCAGTTTCTCGGCAGCTACCGCTGCGGTTTCTGCCGAGGCACCTGAGAATTGCAGGGCGGCATCGACCAGGGTATCCACCGGGAGTGGCTCGCGCATCGTGGAGAGTTGTTCGCTGAGCGGAAGAGGAGTCAACTCCGGGAACGACTGGAGCCAGGACCTGCTCTGCGCGGCGAGAGGCTGCATGGCGATGAGGGGGATGAATAAGAATGCAGCGGTCAGTGCGGGGCGCGGCATGCTCGTTTCTCTGTATCAAGATCAACATTCCTCTGGAATTGCGTCAAGGGTTGGAGTACACTAACGGCGAAATTCCGTCACATGCAGGAGGTTCCACCGTGACAATCGGAGTGCCGAAGGAAATAAAAACGCACGAGTACCGGGTCGGAATGACCCCCCATTCCGTAAAAGCGTACGTTAAGAATGGACACACGTTGCTTGTCGAAAAGGGAGCGGGAGTCGGCTCGGGTTACGACGATGCGGAGTACGTGGCCGCCGGTGCAAAAATCAGCGCGAGCAAGGCGGATCTTTTTCGCCAGGCTGAAATGATCGTCAAGGTAAAAGAGCCGCTTGCCGAAGAGTACCCTCTCTTCCGCGAGGGGCAGTTGCTCTACACGTACCTTCACCTGGCCGCCAGCAAGGAGCTTGCGCTCGAGCTGATGAAAAGGAAGGTGACAGGGGTGGCGTACGAGACGATTGAGCTCGCAGACAAATCGCTGCCCTGCCTGACGCCCATGAGTGAAATTGCCGGGCGCCTTTCCGTTCAGGAAGGGGCAAAGTACCTGGAAAAAGAGTTCGGCGGCCGCGGCATTCTCCTGGGAGGCGTGCCCGGCGTCCAGCGCGGGACCGTCAGCGTTCTGGGGGGAGGAGTCGTTGGCACGAATGCGTGCAAGATCGCGGTCGGAATAGGGGCCAACGTCACGGTGCTCGACATCAACGCCAAGCGGCTTGCGTACCTGGACGACATATTCGGCAGCTCGATCACCACGCTCTACGCGACGGAGGCAAACATCGAGGCCGTCCTTCGCACCTCGGACATCGTCATTGGCGCGGTTCTCGTTGCCGGGGAAACGGCGCCGCGGCTCATCACGAGGCAGCACCTTTCCATCATGCAACCGGGAGCGGTCATCGTGGATGTTGCCATTGACCAGGGCGGGTGCGCCGAAACTTCGAGGCCGACCACGCATGACAACCCCATCTACATCGTGGACGGCGTTGTGCACTATTGCGTTACCAACATGCCCGGCGCGGTTGCCCGTTCCTCCACAATCGCTTTGACGAGCGTGACCCTCCAGTATGGTCTTGCCATTGCAAACCAGGGGCTGAAATCAGCCGCGCATTGGAGCGAAGCCATCCGCCGGGGCATCAATACCTTTGACGGCAAGTGCGTGCATCCAGGAGTAGCCAAGAGCTGCGGGCTTCCGTACACGGAGTACGTCGCGTAGAGAACGTAGCGCGTCCACCCTCTTGCGTTTCTGCCCCATATACTATACATTTGTATAGTATATGGGCGTCAGCTATCTGCACTTCCGTTCGAACTACTCGTTGCTCCGCGGGTGCCACTCTCCCGAAGAGATTTGCCGTTTTGCCAAAGAACGAAGCCTGTTTGCTGTCGGGTTGACCGACATCAATAATTTCTACGGCCTCATTCTCTTCCTGCTTGCGGCAGAGAGGGAAGGGGTGAAACCGGTTGCCGGGGTAGTCGTCGAAAAAGGGGGCAGGGGGCTTTTCACTGCCTACGTGATGAACAGGCAGGGTTACAGCAGGATCTGCCGTTTGCTCACGGATGTGCTGACCGATTCGGAGGGGACATTCGATCCTGTCGCCGCGCTGTGCGACCGCGGATGGGAAGGTCTCCGTGTTCTTTCGACATACCCTGATGTCATCGATCGGCTGGCGCGTCGCGACCGGGCCGGCCTGTACGTCCAGCTCTCGTATGGCAGTCCCTTCGCCTTGCTGGCGGGTTTTGCCCATGATCGCGGCCTGCCGACTGTCGCGATCCATGAGACAGTGTTCTTCGACGAATCAGATGAAGTGCTCTATTCCTTGCTGCGGGCCATCGACCTGAATACCACCGTCGAACTGGTGCCGGAGACTGAGAAACTGGGAGGTCGCCACCGGTTCGTGGAGCCCGGCGCCATGGAGAAGTTTTTCTCCGCGGTGCCGGAGGCTCTGGCGAACGCCGAGGCGATTGCGCGGGAGGCCGATGTCACCGGTATCATCAGCCCTCGGTTCATTTTTCCGGCATTCGACGGGCTCTCCGAGGAGGAGACCTTTCGTCTTCTCTCCCGTCTGTGCGATGAGGGTGCCCGCCGGCGATACGGGGGCATGCGGCCTGATATCCGCGAGCGTCTTGACTACGAGCTGGCCGTCATCCGGGAGAAGGGCTTTGCCGCCTACTTCCTCGTGGTGCGCGACATCGTGCAGCAATGCCCGCGCACCTGCGGTCGGGGCAGCGCCGCATCCAGCATCGTCTCGTATCTCCTCGGGATCACTCACGTGGACCCGCTGCGCTACACGCTTTTCTTCGAGCGCTTCCTCAACCGGGGCAGGAAGGACCCGCCCGACATCGACGTGGATTTCCCGTGGGACGAGCGCGAGAAGACCCTGACGTACGTGTTCGAAAAATACGCGGGCAGGGTCGCCATGGTCGCCAACCACGTCACCTTCGGCCCTCGCTCCGCCCTGCGCGAACCTGCCAAGGCGTTGGGGCTGCCGGAGGAAGAGCTGAGCGTCATTGTGCGCGCTTTCCGCCAGGGGCGCCTGGATGATATTCCCCCGTACGTTCGGGAGGCAGCGGCGCGCATCCGCGGCTTCCCGCGAAACCTCGGCACGCACTGCGGAGGGGCTGTCATCACGCCTGGCCCCATCACGGACTACACGCACGTCCAGATCTCGCCGCTCGGGTATCCCCTGATTGCCTGGGAGAAGGACGCCACCGAGGATGCTGGTCTGGTGAAGATCGACCTGCTGGGAAACAGGTCGCTCGCCGTGCTGCGCGACACGCTCGAGCTGGTGGAAAAAAAACGCGGGGTCAGGTTTGAGTGGGAGACATTCGACCCCCTCGCCAACGGAGAGACCCGAGATCTCATCGCCGAAGGCAGGACGATCGGAGTGTTCTACGTCGAATCTCCGGCCACCCGTCAGCTCCTCACCAAGATGCGCCACGGAGATTACGAGAACCTCGTGATCGCCAGCTCCATCATCAGGCCGGCCGCAAACCAGTACATCCGCACCTTCGTCAAGCGCCTGCATGGCGCGCCCTACCAGCCCCTGCATCCGCTGATCGAGCAAACACTCGCCGAGACCTTTGGCGTCATGGTCTATCAGGAAGACGTCTCGCGGGTGGCTATCGACCTTGCAGGATTTCCCATCGAGGAGGCGGACAGGCTGCGCAAGATCCTTTCGAAGAAAGATCGAGACCTGAGGCTGCCCGACCTGCGTGAGAAGTTTTTCCGCGGCGCGCGCGCCAGGGGGGTCAGTGAGAAGGCGATCGTGAAGGTCTGGGACATGATCCTCTCTTTCGACGGGTACTCCTTCTGCAAAGCGCACAGCGCTTCGTACGCGCAGGTGTCCTACCGCGTGGCGTATCTCAAGCGATTCTACCCCCTGGAGCTCATGGCTTCCGTGATCAACAACGGCGGGGGATTCTACGGGCGTCAGACATACGTCGATGAATGCCGGCGCATGGGATTTGCCATTCTTCCTCCCGATGTCAACGCGAGCCGATGGGAGTACACGGCAGAGGCCGGGGGGCTGCGCGTCGGGCTGGGCCAGCTCAAGGCTGCGCGGCGCGAGTTGATGGATGAGCTCGTCGCGGCGCGCGAGCGAGGAGGTCCGTTCCGCGGCTTTTCAGATTTTGTCCGGCGCGTGCCCTGCCGTTTCGAGGATATTCGCGTTCTCATCAGATCGGGCGCGCTCGACAGCGTTGCAGACGGATGCACAAGGCCCCAGCTGTTCTTCCGCTGGCAGAACATCGACAGGGAGGAGGGCCTTGGCTTCAAGACGCCGGCTCCCCCGACAATCGAGGACTACCCGCAGCGGGTGAAGATGATGGACGAGGTTGGCACCCTGGGGATCGTCATCTCGCGCCATCCCCTGGAGCTCTTTCGGCCGCGGATCCGAAGGATCGTTTCCGCCAGCGGTCTTTCCCCATTTATTCGTTCTGTCGACATCTCCAGCTACCGGGGACAGAAAGTCTGGACAGCCGGCATCCTCGTGACGGGCAAGGAAGTGTCCACGAAAAAACAGGAGCCAATGATCTTCGTGAGCTTCGAGGACGAGCTGGCAATCTATGAGACCGTCCTGTTCCCCGGGTCCTTTGCCCGGTTCTACCCGCTGCTCGACGACGGGTGGGCTTTTCTCGTTTTCGGCCGGGTTGAGGACGACCTGGGGGCTCTGTCCATAAGCGTCGAGAAGCTGCTGCCTGTCTCACGACGAAACGGGGAAGAGACGGGCGCTGAAAGGGCGGGCGCTGATGCGGCGGGCGGCGCGGCCATGGCGCCGGAGCGGCCGCCCGTGTTCATGTGGGCTCGAGACCATGCCTCGCTCGGCTCGATGTCGGCAGCCCCGCCAGGGTCAGCCGCCTCGGCCGTCGATGAAGCCTTCCGCCCGTAGCAGCTCAGCGCTGAGGATTCCCCCTCCTGCTGCACCGCGCACTGTGTTGTGGGAAAGGCAGACAAAGCGGTAGTCCAGGATCCGGTCCTCCCGCAGGCGTCCAACAGTGATTCCCATTCCGCGGCCTGCATCGCGATCCAGCCGTGTCTGCGGCCGACTGTCGTCCTCGAAGTAGGTCAGGAACGGTTTCGGGGCGCTCGGAAGCCCGAGCTTCTGCGGCCGGCCTTCGAATCCGGCCCACAGCTCGCGGATCTCTTCCTGCGACGGCTTCTTCCTGAAAGAGACGAAAACAGCAGCCATGTGGCCGTCGCTCACCGGCACACGCAGGCACTGACTCGTGATGACAGGGCCTTTCGCGCTCTCGATCTCCCCGCCACGCATCTCGCCCCAGATCTTCAGGGGCTCGATCTCGCTCTTCTCTTCTTCTCCCTTGATGAAGGGAATAACGTTGTCCAGCATTTCCGGCCAGTCCTTGAACGTCTTGCCCGCGCCGGAGATTGCCTGGTAGGTGCAAACGAAGACCTTCTCGATGCCGAACTCCCGAAGCGGATGGAGCGCGGGCACGTAGCTCTGGACGGAGCAGTTGGGCTTGACGACGATGAAGCCTCGCCGGGTTCCGAGCCGCTTCCTTTGCTTCTCGATTGCGGCAAGATGCTCCGGGTTCACCTCCGGAAGAATCATGGGGACATCAGAGGTGTGGCGGTTTGCCGAGTTATTCGAGACGACGGGAACCTCGGCCTTCGCGTAGGCTTCTTCGAGAGCTCGCGTCTCATCCTTGGGCATATCGACGGCGCAGAACACGAGGTCCATACCGCGGCTTACCTCTTCGACACGAGTGGCATTTTGGACAACCAGCTTCCCCGCTTCCTCAGGGATGGGCGTGGACATTGCCCATCGGTCACCCGCCGCTTCCCGGTAGCACTTGCCGGCGGAACGCTCGCTCGCGGCAACTGTCACGACCTCGAACCACGGGTGCCGATCCAGCAGCGAGATGAACCGCTGGCCGACCATGCCCGTGGCGCCCACAACACCTACCCTGAGCTTCTCAGGCATCGCGAAAGGTCCTCCTCCCTGAAAGCTGGCACATGAAAGGTGACACGATAGAAAGATATGCGACTTTGATCAAGGCCGGTGGAGTGCTATTGGTGCGCCAGTGGCCTTTCGTTCGGGAGCGTCCCTGTGCCGAACGCCGGAACGTGGCGTTCGTTGACAAGCCTTCCGGGCAAGACTATCCTGACGCGAGCCTTGGTATTTTGGTGCCGCGCGGTCCTGTCGAGGGCGGCTAGCTCAGCTGGTTAGAGCGTCTGGCTTACACCCAGAAGG
>DATKLB010000086.1:0-21949 GCA_035542615.1 Spirochaetia bacterium
TCAGTCTGGTCAATCGTCGCAAAGTCCCTCCTCCGTCACTTCGACCACCTGTCGCGCTGATGAAAGGAGGCTGAGGGAACAAGAAGGAAGAAAACACACTGCTTGACATGCGGGCACTTCATATCAGTTAAGTGGCCCCGCGGGCCAGAGCTCAGTAGCAACCGCTTTTGCGTGGCGTCAGCTTCGCTTCCCGCGCCTCAGTTAAGGGGTCGCCTTCGACGACTTGTTAGGCTGTCCATGGATTTGAAGGGCAGCCCGATGCGATCAGAAACGATCACCTCTTCGGCTTGCCCTTCATCTTCAGACGGCTGAACTCAGTAGCTATGTCGGCTTTCGACTTCTTTCCGTTTGCTACGCCCATCATCAGTCTGTACAGGTCTTCCTTTGGGTCATCGAGTTCAATCCCGTTGAGCGACAAGAACACCAGCGCCGAGGCGAGTGCAGTCCGCGTGTTACCGTCTATAAAGGGATGGTTTTGGCAAATATGAAATGCGTAGGCAGCAGCCTGGTCAAATAGGCTCTGGTGGAGGTACTTCCCCTCAAACGTTGCACTCGGCATCGCCAGCGCTGAGCTCAACAGCGCCGGGTCACGTACACCGTAGGTTCCTCCATAGCGACGAACTTGATCCTCCAGGATCAGCAGAACCTCGCTCATGGTGAGAAACCGAGGCTCCACGAAGCTACTTCCCGAGTTTGGACAGCACGGAGTTGTGCTTCTTGTTTATCCTTTCGAGGGCATCCAGCAGCGTCGCCTCGGCGTTTTCGTTGGTCTGCGGAGAGATGATAATATTGCGCCCGTCGGTGGTCACTTCCAGAGGAGTGTCCATCCTTACCTTCAGCAGGTCCATGAGAGCTTTATCGATCACTAGCGCCGCGCTGTTGCCGTGCTGAATGAGCTTCTTAGTCATGGTTTGAGTATACACGCGGTGTATCCCAAGTCAAGGCTGGACGTTGGGAGTTCACTGGCAAGTAGCTCGGACAGCCTAACAATCATGTTATCGAGTCTTTCCCGAAAACTCCTCTGACAAGCCAGCAAGGCAGTTAACGGCCAACAGAGAAAAACGTGCTGCTACGCAGTCGTTCGCAGGGTTTCCCGGCACTTCCTTGCCTCGCGCGCTCAGAAAACAGGAGGTCATTTGGTCTCACCGGCTGCGGTCGCTGTGCAGGGCTTGCGGATTCTGCCTGCGCACGCAGTATCGCAGACTGCGACGTGTCTGAAAAGGGCGAGAGCCTACTAGAAGTACACCTCAGCGAATATTCGGGAGGCAGGCACGCTGTAGCCGCGCAGGATGGCGTAGCACTCATAGATCATGTCGCTGTTGCCGCAGAGGTAGCAGTAGCGGTCGGGCTCGACGGGATGCTCTCGGAGCCAGACCGTCACACGTCCGGGGAAAACAGAAATGCCCGGCTCGGCTTCGCCCCTGGTCAGACACGCCGTGAGCCTCCGCGGGTCGAATGCTTCGTGATCGTAGAGCCCTTCGCGAGTACGCGCCCCATGCAGGAGAACGTAATCCAGATCCGGGTAGCTCAGCGTGAGGCAGTGAAAGGGAGACACTCCCGTTCCGGTCCCGATGAAAAGGAACTTCCCCCCGCGTGCCTGGGGCGCAATGCAGAACGAGCCGTGGGGACCGTCCACCGCCAGCAGGTCGCCTTCTCGGCGAAGCCGAAGGTCTCGCGAGACCGTTCCGCCCTCCACCTCCTTGACCAGCACCTCGAGGAAGTCCTGGGAGGGCGAAGAGTAGATCGTGTATTCTCGGCGCTCGAGGCTTCCCCTCCCGCCAAGGTTGATCCACTGACCAGGGCGGAAGTCGAGACCGTTGCGTTCGAGGCGAAGAACAAAGGCGCTCGGAGAGACGTCGCGGTTGCCCAGCACTCGGTGCGCGCGGGCTCGCGGGGACTGCGTTCGCGCTGCTGCTTCGATCAAGACGAGACGGGAGGCTGCGCGGAGGCCTGTGCCGCGCGCAGCCGCTCCAGATGCTGCTGGAAGCCCTTGAATTGCGTATCCGCGTGATAGGAGGAACGAACAAAAGGTCCGGACTCGCAATACAGAAAACCTTTCTCCGTCGCGATGTCCTTCAAGCGACCAAACTCATCAGGAGTCCAATAGCGGCGAACGGGGATGTGGTTCTTCGTGGGCTGGAGATACTGGCCGATGTTCACGACATCGACGCCGCACGAGCGCAAGTCCCGCAGGGTCTCCTGGACCTCCTCGAAGCTTTCTCCGAGCCCCAGCATGATGCTGGACTTGGTCACCCTGTCGGGAGCCAGCCTGCGGGCAATCCGTAGAAACTCCAGCGACCTGTCGTAGCTGGACCGCGAGCGCACTCGGGGCGTGAGCCTGCGCACCGTCTCCACGTTGTGGCTGATGATGTCAGGCCCGCTTTCGACCACCGCGCGGATGGCCTCTTCCGATCCCATGAAGTCCGAGGTCAGGACCTCGACAGAGCACTCGGGCGCCTGCCAGCGAATTGACCGGACAGTGGCGGCCATGACAGATGCTCCGCCGTCAGGAAGGTCATCTCTGTTTACCATCGTGACATGAGTGTGGGAAAGCTTCATATTCCGCACGGCGCCGGCCACCCGCAGCGGCTCGAGCTTGTCCACCTCCCCCGGCAGGCCGGTGTTCACCGCGCAGAAACGACACCGCCGTGTGCACGTGTCCCCGAGGATCATGAAGCTCGCCGTGCGCAGTGCGCCCCAGCACTCCTGCAGATTGGGGCAGCGGGCCTCCTCGCACACCGTGTGGAGGGATTCCGAGCGCATGAGCCGTTTCAAGTAGTGGTAGTTGTCGGTCGTGTTGAGCCGGATTTTCAGCCACTCGGGCTTTCGCCGCGACGTCACCTGCTCGGACATTTCCGCCTCACTTCCCGTTGCCCGCCTGCTGGAACTGCATCACACTGACGCGCGAGGCCACCGCCCGGGCAAGGCTTCGGAACGCGGCAGCCGACTCCAGTGGCTCCTCCGCCGTGATGGGCGGCCTGCCCTCATCGCCCAGTCGGGAGATTGCACCGTCCATGGGGATGCGGCCCAGGAACGGGACCTGCATCTCCTCCGCGGCTCGCTCGCCGCCTCCCCGCCCGAAGACGTCTCCCGCCATGTTCTCGACGATCCCCAGGATGGGCACGTTCAGCTTCTTGAATGCCGTCACGCCCCGGCGGGCGTCGCTCACCGCGAGAAGCTGCGGCGTGGTGACCACTACTCCACCCGTGAGCGGGACCAGCTGCGCAACGCTGAGCTGCGCGTCCCCGGTGCCCGGGGGCAGGTCCACGATCAGGTAATCGAGCTCGCCCCAGAGGACTTCGGTGAAAAGCTGCTGGAGCGCGCCGTGGATCATCGGACCCCGCCACACGAGGGCTTCGGTCTCCGAGACGAGAAATCCCATGCTCATCAAAACTACGCCGTAGGCCCGGGCGGGAACGATCTTTTCCTTCTGAGGGGGCGGCAGCTGCTGCACGCCCATCAGCGTCGGAATGTTCGGGCCGTAGATGTCGGCATCCAGCAGGCCCACAGCGGCGCCGGACTGCGCCAGTCCGACCGCGAGGTTCGCGGCAACCGTGGACTTGCCGACTCCTCCTTTGCCGCTTCCCACCGCGACGATCGTCTTGATGGGCAGCTTCAGCTTGTCCATGATCCGCCGATCCGCGCGCATGCGGGCATCGAAGCCGATCTGGATTGTGCCGACGTTCGGGATGAGTTCTCGAATGGCCTTTTCGCTGTCCTCCCTGAGCTTGTCCTTCAAGGGGCACGCGGGAGTAGTGAGGGTAATCGTAAAGCTCACGTTGTTGCCGCTGATGCGGATGTCGCGGATGAAGTCCAGAGAGACGAGGTCACGGTGAAGGTCCGGATCCTGAACGGCGCTCAGGGCCTCCCTGATGCGTTCCACGGTCACCGCATTCTCTGTTGTCTGCACACACCCTCCTGTTTCGAGCAGATTATTGGAGCAGATTAATAGTACAAAAATCGTCGGGATTGACCAAGCAGGGCGGGTGCAGCGGCCAGGCGCCGGCGCTGGGCCGCTTGACCCCGGCGCATCCCGATCAGGATACTTGTCGTACATGAGAGAAGTGAAGCCGCTTTGGTTCCTCCTCCTGTTGTCCTTTCTCCCGGCTCTGGCGTGGGGACAGTATTTCGAACGAAACAAGGTTCAGTATGGGTCCTTCGACTTCACCGTACTGAAGACCGAGCACTTCCAGATCTTTCACTATCCCCGGGGAGCTCAGGCGGTCATGGATGCGGCCCGGATACTCGAGACGTCATACGAACACCATGCCGACATCTTCGGCTACGGAATCAAGGGCCCGCAAAAGGTGATCCTGTACGACAGCTTCATCGACTTCGAGCAGACAAACGTGATTCCCGGCATTATCTCCCTCGGCGAAGGCGGCGTGACCGAGGGCCTGATGCACAGGATTGTCCTTCCGCTCACTGGCACGTACAGCGAGAACAGGCATGTCCTGGCGCATGAGCTCGTGCACGGCTTCCAGTTCGAGAAACTGAGTCCCCTCGGGGCTTTCGCCGCCTCGTCCCAGGCGCTCCCCTTGTGGTTCATCGAGGGCCAGGCTGAGTACCTGTCCCTGGGGCCGGGTGATCCGCTGACGAACATGTGGATGCGCGATGCGTACCTGAGCAAGGACATCCCGAGCATCGATGACCTGGCCTCGAAGCAGAACAGGTATTTCCCCTATCGCTTTGGAGATGCCGTGTGGTACTGGGTGGACCGGGTGTGGGGGAAGACCGGGATGCGCAAGTTCTTCATCGACGCAACGGACAAAGGAATCCCCTCAGCCGTCGAGTCGACCTTCGCCGTAAAGACGATGAAGGATTTCTCGGAGCGATGGAAAGTCGACTTCAAGATCACGTACGGCCTCTCTGTGGAGGGCCGCACACCTCCCGCCGATGTCGGGAAAAAACTTCCCGGTCTGAACACGGGCCTGAACCTGAGCCCCGTGATCAGCCCGGACGGGAAGTACATCGCTGTCTTCTCTCAGCGCAGCCTTTTCGGACTCGACCTCTACCTCGCGGACGCGCAAACGGGCAAGGTGTTGAAGACTCTCGCTTCGACGGACAGCGACGCGCGCTACGACGTGCTGAACTTCATCGATTCCGCCGGCACCTGGTCTCCTGACTCCAGATCCTTCGCATTCGTCGTCGAGCGAGGGGGAAAGGATGCCGTCGGCATTGTCGAGGTGCCCTCGGGAAGGCTGCTGAAGATGCTGCCGCTCTCCGTGAAAGGGGTCGCCGGTCTGGCCTGGTCCCCCGATGGAGCACGGATCGCGCTGTCCGCGACACGGGACGCGCTGCGCGACATCTACCTCCTGGATCCGGCCGCGGGCGGCATGGAGCGCCTCACCACGGGGTGGCACACGAAGCTGCAGCCCGCCTGGTCTCCAGATGGAAAGACGCTTGCATTTGCCACCGACGAAGGGGCGCATACCGACCTTGCCGCCCTCTCATTCCAGTCCATGAACATCGGCCTTCTGGATCTGCAGACCCGGGAGACTCGGATCATCTCGGTGAAGGACGGGGCAAAACACATCAACCCGCTTTTTTCTCCGGACGGCGGGAGCCTGTTCTTCGTTGCTGACACCGACGGCTTCAGCGACCTGTATCGCTATGAGTTCGGGACTGGGCAATTCTTCCGGGTGACAAAGGTTGCAACGGGCATCAGCGGCCTCACGGTTCTCTCTCCCTGCCTGTCGATGACGGCAGCCTCCAGAGAGCTTGTCCTGACAGTCTTCAACAACAGGAAGTACGAGGTCCATACCCTCGCAATCGATCAGGCCGGCGGGGAGCCGTTGAGCCTGGAGGGTGCCATTGCGGTCCCGACTCTCCCATCCGCTATCGGCGCAAAGCCGCCACTTGAGATCCCTGCGCTCCCCGGCACGTCCCTGTCCCACTACGCCCCGTCGTTCTCTCTCCTGGCCATCAGCCAGGTCGGAGTCGGTTTCGGGGTCAGTCCGTACGGCACGAGCGTCGGCGGAGCGGCCGCGTTTTCTATTGCAGACGTGCTCGGAAACCATGAGATAGACACGGCAGTGCAGGCATCCGGCAGCCTGGACTCCATCGGAGCCCAGGTCGACTATATCAACCGATCCGACCATATCAACTGGGGAGTCGCGGTTGCGCACGTTCCGCAGCTGTACTACTCGTCGATCGACCCGACCCAGCTGCCTTCGGGCACAAACGCCGGGATCCAGCAGAACGTGATCTTCCAGGAAGAGGCCGACTTCTTTGCCCAGTACCCGCTCACCATCAACCGCCGCTGGGAAGTGGATGTGGGATACACGCGCTACTGGTGGGAAGGGAGCGTCCCTGTCTACTACTACCAGGATGGGCTGCTCGTTCAGACCGGCCAGGCATCGATCACCGCGCCAGGGCCTTTGGACCTCGCGCACGCCGGGCTGGCATATGTCGGCGACTACTCGTTCTTCGGTTTCACGAGCCCGATCCGGGGATCCCGATACCGGTTCGAGGTGGACCAGAGCGTGGGCACCACGTATTTCACCACCGCTCTTGCCGACTATCGCGGCTACCTCTTCCTGAACCCCGTCACGATCGCGTTTCGCGCCTTGAGCATCGGACGATATCTCGGCGGGGCCGACAACGTTTCCCTCACGCAGTTCTACCTCGGGGAGCCCGATCTCGTGCGTGGATACGAGTACTACTCCATTGCATCCAACGAGGGAGCGGGCACCGACGGAAACATCCCGCAGCTGAACCGTCTTTTCGGATCGAAAATCGCGGTGGTCAACCTGGAGCTCCGCCTCCCGGTCCTGGGAAACGAGGCCTTCGGACTGATCAGGTTTCCCTGGATCCCGACCGAGCTGGTCGGCTTCTTCGACGGGGGCGTGGCCTGGACGGAAACTGACTTCCCCGTCCTTGAGCTGTCGACTGACCAGTATGCGCGCATCCCGGTGTTCAGCGCCGGTGCGGCAATCCGCATCAACGTCCTGGGCGCTTTTGTGTTCCAGGTGTACTGGGCATGGCCTTTCGAGCGGCAGATCACGAGCGGCTCCTGGGGGTTTCTCCTCGATACCGGCTGGTGAGTGCGCCCGGGTCCCGCACGGTTCTTTTCCGTTTTGTTTTGCCCGGGAGATTTCTTACATTTGGCCGATGAAGGCAAAGATAGCGATCATCGGCAAAGGTCATTTCGGCAGTGCGTTGAACGAGGGTCTGAAACGCGCGGGCTATGAGACGCGCGTGACGGGGAAGGGACCGGCGGTACGCGACACGGCTGCATGGGGAGAGGTGATCATCCTCGCGGTTCCTTTCGGTGCCCTGGACGCGGTAGTCGCCGAGACGGGAGGCGCGCTCGACGGAAAAACGATCGTCGACGTGACAAACGTGATGGGCTCCGGCGGTGAGATGGCGCTGGGCTTCACCACGAGCGGCGCCGAGCAGCTCCAGAAAAAGGTACCGTCGGCAAAAGTCGTGAAGGCTTTCAATACGGTCTTCGCCCAGAATGCAAGCACAGGAAAAGTGAAGGGGAAGACCGTTTCCTGCTTCGTCGCCGGCAACGACCCGGCCGCGAAAGCCCAGGTGCTGGAGATGGCCGGCGCCATAGGGTTCGATCCTGTTGACGCGGGACCCCTGACAAATGCGCGGTGGCTGGAGGCCATGGGCTATCTCAACATCCAGCTCGGCTACGTGGTCAACAAGGGACTGGGAGCTTCCATCGGGCTGACGCTCGTGAAATGACAGCGCGGCCGGGCGTTGACTGCGTATCACGCCCGGGTACACTGTGACGCACGGGGCCACCCATTGAGCCGGGGAAGGGAGATTCTCGATCTCATAGCGGACGCTGTTCTCGTTACCGATGATCAGACAGTCCGCGTGCTGGAAGCGAACGCCGCGGCCATGCGGCTCTTCGGTTTCGAGCGCCGGGAGTTGATCGGCAAATCCCTGCCCGGCTGTCGGCTGAGCCCGACGCTCCTCGCAGGCCCCCCGAGCAGAGCATCGCACCCGATACGCTGCGATTCTACCGCAGAAAACCGCACCGCAGTTCGACGCCTCCGGCGCTTTCACCGGCGCGCTGGGGCTCCTGGAGGACATCACGGAGCTGGCCCGGCTCGCGCTGCAAGCCAGGCCGGGGATACGCGTACTGTACATGAGCAGGTACGCAGAGGAGGCAACCCTGCCGCCGAAGGCGAAGGGAAAGAGTGTGGACCCGATTCGAAAGCCTTTCGACGCAGAGGCGTTCCTGCGGCTCCTGCGCCAAGTGCTGGACAGGCCCTGGACAGGGATGTCGGAGGGCGGCCGAGGCCAGGGGCTCCCGGCGCAAGCGCGCCTGCCGCCCTAGGGATGGCCGAAAGGCCGCCCGTAGCTGCGATCGCGTTCCACGTCAGTTTCCTGGCTGCTTCAGCAGTTTGTCGTCCCGTGAAGACGGTGCATTCTCAGTGCGCCCCGCGCCAGGCACTGGCTGCAGACGAGGAGTTGGCTGCTTCTGGACCTGCGCGCGCTCTTGTGCCGGGGCAGCCGCTTGTCGAGGCTGAGCTTGCAACGTGGACCCGACGTGCCCCGCGGGAAGCACAGGCTGCTGTCGAACCATGGAGCTCGAAGGACGGCCTCCGTTCGCCTGAGTTTGCGGTGAAACGACGGGCTGCCGGACAGGCCTCGCGGGGGTCACGACTGTGACTGGCGGACGGGCAATCGGGGCTGATCGACTGAGGCTGGACAGTGCTCCCGAATCAAGGGGCTGGCCAGGATGAGCCGAAAGGGCCTGCTGACGAGCCGCGAAGGGGACCGCCTGAGGCGGCGGAGTCAACCTGGCTACCACCGGCCGAGATACGACGGAAACGGGAGGCTGGGCAACCCTACCGCGAGTGGCGGGACCGACGCCGATGATACTCTCTTTCTGCGGCACGAGCGGAGAGACAGCCCCGCGGACAGGCGCCTTCCCGAGCTCGTCGTTGGACAGCAGCAGCGCGGCCTTCGCCGCGGGCTGACCCCGCACGAAGGCGTCGTTCGGCACAACGGTCAGAGCACCGGGAACATTTCGGTTCGCGTAGGTGAAGTGCTCGACGTCAATATTGTGCAGGCGGGTGCGGTCGCTGCGGTAGGGTGCAACGTAAGGCTCGTGCGGACCAAGAGGAAACCATCCGACGCTGCCGCCGGGAGCCTGGGTGGGGCGCCAGCCCGCGCCTCCAACGAATGTCACGAGGGCGGGCGCATAGACCGCGCGGCTCACGTGAGCTCCAGGCACCCACACCCAGACAGTGTTGCGAAAGGCCCATCGCCCGTAGTGGAATGGAGCAAATCCCCAAGGAGCATCGTCGACCCATGTCCAGCCCCACGGATCGACCCAGGCCCAGTGCCCGAAATGGTACGGTGCCCACCCGGCGACAACCACAATCGGCGTCCAGACCGGCCCCAGGCTCGGGTCGACGCTCCAGGTCCCGTTGTGATCCAGGTCTTCGACTCCAACCAGGTCACGAGGGACATACTGGGCCGAGGCCACGTGGTCTTCCCTCTGATCTCTTGCCTGACACCACGCGTCCCAACCATCAAGCGGCGGAGCGGCAGTGATCTGATACGTGGGAGAGTCGAGACCCGTGACAACAACCTGCTGGCGCACCGATACCGGGAACACCGAGGTGCCTGCCGTCACCTCGACCTCGCCCGAGCGCACCGTGACCGCAGTGTCTCCGCTCTGCTGCACGTCGATTCGGTAGGTGCCGGCGCGAAGAAGCGAAAGGCTCGAGTTGGGAGTGTCTATCTCGATCTGCTCATCGGGGTCCAATTGCCGGAGTCGAAGATTCAACGACCCCGTTGAGAGGCGAATCTGAATCGTCTGGTCGTTCAGGTTGAGGAAGGAGAGCTCCGTGTCCGATGCAAGTCGGATCGCCGTCGAGCCGACGTGGACTTCGGCCTGCCCATCCTGGTCCGTCCACAGGCTGTCTCCGATGGTCAACGGATAATTGAGCGTCGCGGGGGCCCACTCATCGACGCTCTCCGGGTGAAACGAGACTGTGCCGCTGATAAAGTTCAAGCGACCCACTCGGTTGGGGGGATCGCCCCAGAGAGTGGAGACACCTGCGAGCGACAACAGGCACAACGTCGCAAGGAAAAACTTCATGGAAACTGACTTCATGCCATCCCTCCTGGAACCTGAACGATATCCAATTTCCAGGTTAGAGCCCCTGGTCACGATTATCCATAGATGCACGATGAATAGGGGATAAATATCGGTTATTCGAACTCGAAAGCTTCGATCAGGGGTGGCCCGCTGCCGCGTCGAGTGCCGCGACATCGCTCTCTGACAGGCGCCACCCAAGTACCCCGGCGTTCTCCTGCAGGTGCTCGACGCTCGTGGCTCCCGGAATTGGCAGCGCCCCTTTGCAGATGACCCAGTTGAGCGCGACCTGGGAAGCGCTTCTGCCTTCATGAGCGCGGCCGATCTCCTGGAGTGTATCCGCGAGGGAGACCGCAGACCCCATGCTGGATGCCATGAGCTTGCGCCACCCGTGTGCGGGTTTCGATGAGACGCCCGTGAGACGGCCCAGAGCGAGCGGCCGATACGCAATCACGGTTACTCCAAGCTCGCGACACGCGGCCAGGGTGCCGTTTTTCTCCGCCCCGCGGCGCGCGAGGCTGAGCTCCACCTCATTGCAGGCCAGGGGCATGCTCCGGGACGCCAGTACCGCGTGCGCTCGCCGAACCTGGTCACCGGTGTAGTTCGAGACTCCAACGGCCCGGACGAGCCCCGCCGAGGCCGCGTCAGCCAGCGCATCCACCCACGTCTCGATTGCGACAGGACCCCAGGGGAAATGAATGAGATACACATCGAGGGAAGGCAGTCGAAGCCTGTCCAGGCTGCGCTTGAGCGCGTCAATCAGCGCGCCTTTCCGCAGGCGCCAGGGCATCGGGAAAAACTTTGACAGAACGACCGGGCGCTCGCCTCCCGCGCGGCTTCCCGCGAGGAACGCCCCCAGCGTGCGCTCCGAGCCGCCGCCGCCGTAGACCTCGGCCGTATCGAAGAAATTGATGCCGCGAGACAGCGCCGCTTCGAACACCTGGCGCAGCTCGGGCCTCGGCCTGCCTGCCCTGCCCCACGCGTTCGTGCCGATGCCCAAAGGACTCACAAGGATACTCGTCTTCCCGAGCGGGAAGTTGCCGACTGGCACGGGCATCTACGCCGCCTTTCCGTCGATCATCGACAAAAAATACCGGTGAACGCGCCGGTCATCGGTGAGCTCGGGATGGAACGCCGTGGCAAGCAGCCGGCCCTGCCGAGCCGCGACCACCCTGCCGTCGGCCAGCTTCGCGAGCACGCGCACGTCAGGGCCGGTCTTCTCGATCAGGGGCGCCCGGATGAACACGCCGCGAAACGGAGCCGCGCCCAGGGACGGCATGCTCAGGCTCTCCTCGAAGCTGTCAAGCTGTCGCCCGAATGCGTTCCTCTTCACCGAGATGTCCATGACCCCGATCAACGGCTGGTCCAGGCCGCCGATGTCGCGCGCCAGCAGGATCATGCCGGCGCACGTCCCGTACACCGGCATGCCCCGATTGACCGCTGCGCGCAGCGGCTCCAGCAGTCCCGAATTGACCAGGAGCTTCCCGATCGTCGTGCTTTCGCCGCCGGGAATGATCAGCCCCGCAATACCGTCCAGGTGCACGGGCAGCCGCACCAAGACCGGCGTGGCGCCGACCCCGCGGAGAGCTTCCGAGTGCTCCGCAAATGAGCCCTGGAGGGCAAGGACCCCTACCTTCATCGCCCTTTACCAGCCCCTCACTGCAAGGCGCTGGCCGTCAGTCATGCCAGCGACCTCGAGGCCGCGCATGGGCATTCCCAGTCCTTTCGAGACGCGCGCAATCACCGCGGGGTCCTGGTAGTGAGTGGTTGCCTCCACGATCGCCTTTGCCATTCTCTCAGGGTCCTCGGACTTGAAGATGCCGCTTCCGACAAAGTTCCCCTCAGCGCCAAGCTGCATCATGAGCGCAGCATCCGCCGGAGTGGCAATTCCTCCTGCCGAAAAATTGACGACGGGGAGCCTGCCCGTGTCGGCGATCTCGACGACCAGCTCGTAAGGAGCGCCCAGGTTCTTCGCCTCCGCCATCAGCTCGGTCTTGTCCATGGAACGCAGCTTGCGGATCTCGTCCATCATGGTGCGCATGTGACGAACCGCCTCCACGACGTTGCCCGTGCCGGCCTCGCCCTTGGTGCGGATCATCGCCGCCCCTTCCCCGATCCTGCGCAAGGCCTCGCCAAGGTCGCGGGCGCCGCATACGAACGGGATGTTGAAAGCGTGCTTGTCGATATGGTGAGCCTCATCGGCAGGGGTCAGAACCTCGCTCTCATCGACATAATCCACTCCCATGGCCTCCAAGATCTGCGCCTCCACGAAATGCCCGATGCGCGCCTTTGCCATCACCGGAATCGTCACGGCCGCCATGATCTGCTCGATGAGCGCTGGATCGCTCATGCGGGCCACGCCGCCCGCTGCCCTGATGTCCGCGGGAACGCGCTCCAGCGCCATCACTGCAACAGCCCCTGCCTGCTCGGCTATCTTCGCCTGGTCCGGGGTCACGACATCCATGATCACCCCGCCCTTGAGCATCTGCGCCAGGCCCTTCTTTGTCGCAAACGTCGACTTCTCCATCAATGTCCTCCTCGTGTTTCCTTCAGCGTATCGCCGAGAATCTGTATCCCTTTTTCGATTTTCCCTTCGTCAATTCCGGCAAACCCGAGCCGCAGTCCGGCTCTCTCCCATTCCTCGACGGAAAAAATCCGATCGGGGGCAAAGAGCACTCCCTGGCTCCTCGTCTTCAACAACAGCGAAAGCGCGTCCGTGCCCCGGGGAAGATCGATCCACTGAAAAAGCCCGCCCCGTGGCTTCCTCCACGTCGCCTCCGCGGGGAAGTGCTCCTTCATCGCGTCCATCATTATGTCGCGCCTCTTGCGGTAGACGGCCTGCTTGCGCTTGAGGTGGCGCTCCAGGAGTCCCTTCTGGGAGAACTCCAGGAGCGCGCCCTGCAGAATCCTGTTGGAGTAGAGGTCGGTGAACTGCTTGATCAGGAGAAGCCTGTCGATGATCGCCGCCGGGGCCACGATCCAGCTCAGCCGGATCCCCGGACACAGGATCTCCGAGAAGCTGCCGAGATAGATGACCCCTTCGCGCGTGTCCCGTGCCTTCAGCGGGAGGACCTCGCGCCCGTCGAAGCACAGGTCGTGCACGTAGTCGTCTTCGACGATGACGACCTGGCGCTCCCGGGCCAGCTCGAGCAGTCGCTCGCGCCTCTCGGGAGAGAGCACGGCGCCAGTCGGATTCTGGTAGGTCGGGATCGTATAGAGGAGCTTTGCGCTGCGCCGGGCAAGCACTCCCTCCACGAGGTCCACCCTGATGCCGTCATCGTCCAGGGGAACGCCCACGCAGCTTGCCTGGAGGGAGCGGAAAACTCCGAGCGCAGCCGGGTAGCTCAGGTTTTCCATGATCACCGTGTCCCCGGGATCGAGAAAGAGCCTCCCCACGATAGAGAGCGCCTGCTGGATCCCGTTGACGATCATGATCTCCCGATCCGTGCACTGGATCCCGCGCCTGGCCAGGAAACCGGGCATGTACTCGATCAGCGGAGCAAACCCGCGGGAAGGACCGGCTGCCAGGAGGTCACCGCCGTATTTCCTCATTGCAGACTGAAGGCAGCCGGCAAACTCGCCCACGGGAAAGAGCGAAAGGTCCGGTTCGTGAGAGGCGAAAGAGATGGTGCCCTCGACCTCGGGTGCTTCCAGGAGCTGTTCTGACCCTGCGGGCAACTGGGGATAGGTGCTTCGCCACGTCGCCGACAGCAGCGCCTCCACCCGCATGCGCTCTGCCTGCTCGCGCCGGGCGCCCCCGGCGGATGCCGGCAGATGCTCGCGTACCGCGGTGCCCCGGCCAACATGCGATGAGACGAGACCTTCCACTTGCAGCTGCTCATACGCGCTGATGACCGTGTTCCTGTTCACGCCCATGGAACCCGCCAGCTCCCGGGTGGAGGGAAGGCGGGCGCCCGGCCCAAGCAGGCCAGCCTGGATCAGCTCGGCCAACCGATCCTTGATCTGGATGTAAAGAGGTGTCGGGTTGTTTCTGTCGAGATCTACGATCATCGCCCTGCCTCCAAGATTTCCACATTTTCCTCGCCTGTGAAAGGTCCATTTCCAAAGAATAATATACCATCCATACCACTTTTATGCATATCTTTGATGAGATTGGTCTAGTCAAGGTTCGAGGTGGCCATCGCACCCCTTGAACAAGCTGCGCCAGGGGGAAATACTCTTCGCCTTGCAGATGAGCACGAAAACCGGCCGCGCCTCTCGGAAATCGAATGAGTTCATCCTCATCGAGGGAGCGAGGCAGAACAACCTCAAGAACCTCTCGCTGAAAATCCCCCTTCGCAAGCTGATCGTGGTCACCGGCGTGAGCGGCTCAGGGAAATCCTCTCTCGCGTTCGATACGATCTACTCCGAAGGTCAGCGCCGGTACGTGGAGACTTTCTCTTCCTATACCCGGCAGTTTCTCGACAGGATGGACAAGCCCCGGGTTGACCGCATCGAGGGCATCCCGCCCGCGATCGCCATCGACCAGACGAACCCGGTGCGAACGTCGCGTTCGACGGTCGGAACGATGACGGAGCTGAACGATCACCTGAAGCTCCTGTTTGCCCGGGCATCTCGCCTTTTCTGCGGCAACTGCGGGAGGGAGGTGCGGCGGGATACTCCTGAGACAATCGCCGATCAGCTCCCGTCCGGCCGAAGGCTGATGATCACGTTCCCCGTGCGGATTCCCGAGAACTTCTCCGAGGACGAAGTGCGCGATCTCCTGGGCAAGCAGGGCTACACGCGCATCCGGGGAAAGGAAGGAAACGTGCTGGAGGTGATCCAGGACAGGATCACGTTCAGCATGGAGAACACACCAAGGCTGATCGAGGACCTCGAGGCCGCGCTGAAATACGGGCAGGGCCGCGTCAGCGCATATCCCATGGAGAATGACGAGGCCGGGGAGGCAATGCGCTTCTCCTCCGATCTTCACTGCGCGCACTGCGACATCCACTACCGGGATCCCGCGCCCAACCTGTTCTCCTTCAACTCGCCCATCGGCGCGTGCGACACCTGCCGGGGCTTTGGCCGAACCATCGGCATCGATTGGACCCTCGTGGTGCCTGACGACACGAAGAGCCTGGCACGCGGCGCGGTGAAGCCGTGGGAGACCGCGAGCTTTCGGGAGGTGAAAAGCGATCTTCTGAAGTTCGCCCGCAAGCGCGGCGTGCCTGTCGACGTGCCGTGGCGCGAGCTCACCGAGAGCCAGCGCTCGTGGGTCATCGACGGCGAAGGCGACTGGGACGATGGAGTCTGGTACGGGGGGAAGCGTTTCTTCGGATGGCTGGAATCCAAGAGCTATCGCATGCACATCCGGGTGCTTCTCTCCCGCTATCGCGCCTACCGGCCCTGCCCGGCATGCGGCGGCGCACGCCTCAAGCCCGAAGCGCTCTTGTGGAAGATCGGAGAGGAGAAGCTTTCCGTTCACGATGTGATGCTGCTGCCCATCGACCGATGCCTGGCCTTTTTCGACAGGCTCACGCTCCCGGCGCCGCTCGACGAGGCAACCGAAATCCTTCTGCGCGAGATCAGGGTCCGCATCCGCTACCTCGTGGACGTTGGCCTGGGGTATCTCACGCTGGACCGCCAGTCCCGGACGCTGAGCGGCGGAGAGGTCCAGAGGATCAACCTGACCACCGCGCTGGGAACGTCGCTGGTCAACGCACTTTTTGTCCTGGACGAGCCGAGCATCGGCCTGCATCCCCGGGACATCGGCCGGCTGATAGGTGTCCTGCAGCGCCTGCGTGACGCCGGCAATACGATCATCGTCGTGGAGCACGACCCGGAGGTGATCCGCGCAGCGGACCTCGTGATCGACATGGGCCCGGGCGCGGGAGAGCACGGCGGCAAGGTGGTGTTCTTCGGCGGGCTTGCCGAGCTCCTGCGCGACCAGCGCTCTCTGACGGCCCAGTACCTCACGGGAAAAAAGAAGGTGGTGCCGCGCGGCGCGAAGGCGGGCAACGGCGGCCAGCAGGCGGCGAAGCCCGATCGACGCATCCGGGTCCTTGGCGCTTCTGAGCACAACCTCAAGAACATCGACGTGGACATTCCGCTGGACCGGCTGGTCTGCCTCACCGGCGTGAGCGGTTCGGGGAAATCCACGCTCGTCCAGGAGGTGCTGTACAACGCCCTGCGCGCCCTGAAGCATGCGCCCGTCGACCAGCCGGGAAAGCATCGAGCCATTGCGGGCCACGACCTGGTGGACTCGGTGGTGATGGTGGACCAGTCGCCGATCGGAAGGACGGCCCGTTCGAATCCGGTCAGCCACGTGGGTGCGTTCGACGGGATCAGGAAGCTGTTCGCCGCCGAGCCTCTGTCACGCGAGCGCGGATACACGGCCGGCACCTTCAGCTTCAACGCGGGAAACGGCCGCTGCCCCACGTGCACCGGCAGCGGGTTCGAGCACATCGAGATGCAGTTCCTGAGCGACGTCTACCTGCGTTGCCCGGACTGTGACGGCCGCAGGTATCGCAGGGAAATCCTCGACGTGCGCCTTCTGCCGCCAGGCTGGCGGGGGGCGGACGCCGATCGAGCCGGCAAGTCGATTGCGGACGTGCTGGACATGACAGTCAGCGAGGCCTGCAAGTTCTTCGCGGAAATCCCCGAAATCGTCTCCGCCCTCGCGCCTCTTGCGGCCGTGGGGCTCGGCTACATGGCCCTCGGGCAGCCGGTTCCCACGCTCAGCGGCGGGGAGGCGCAGAGGCTGAAGCTCGCCGGCTACCTCGCCGTCCCGGCAAACGGCGGTGGGAAAAAAGGGGGAACCCTCTTCCTGTTCGACGAGCCAACCACGGGCCTGCATTTCGATGACATCGCTGTTCTCCTCGGCGCGTTCCGGCAGCTCATTGCCGCGGGCCACTCGGTCCTCGTCATCGAGCACAACGTCGACGTGATCCGTGCATCAGACTGGATCATCGATCTCGGCCCCGAGGGAGGCGATGCGGGGGGAAGCGTCGTGTGCGAGGGTACGCCCCGGCAGGTCGCCGACTGTCGGGAGAGCCATACCGGCGCCGCGCTGCGGGCAGCGGTTCGAAAGCCGGCGGGGCAGGCACGCCGGGCAAGGCAAGCCGGGCGGAATGCTCACCCCGCGGCCGTTGACGGTGACAACGCTATTGTCATCCGACACGCGCGCGAGCACAATTTGAAGAACATCGACCTGAAGATCCCTCGGGACGCCCTCAGCGTGATCACGGGAGTGAGCGGGAGCGGCAAGAGCACCGTCGCCTTCGATATCCTTTTCGCTGAAGGGCAGCGCCGATACCTGGAATCTCTCAACGCCTACGCGCGGCAGTTCGTTCAGCCCGCGAAGCGTCCCGACGTCGACGGGGTGTACGGAGTGCCTCCGACCGTCGCCATCGAGCAGCGCACCAGCCGCGGGGGACGAAAGAGCACGGTGGCAACGCTGACCGAGATCTACCCGTTCCTTCGCCTTCTCTTCGTGAAGCTGGGAATCCAGTACTGTCCCGACTGCAACGTTTCCATTCAACCCCAGAGCCCCGAGGCCATCCTGGCCCGGATCCTGCGCGATTACCGGGGCAGGAAGGTGGGGGTCTTTGCTCCCGTCATCACGGCGCGCAAGGGGTACTACACCGACCTCGCCGCATGGGCAGCGGCAAAAGGGTTCCGGCACCTGCGCGTTGATGGCGAGCTTTTGCCCACTGTTCCGTGGCCGCGCCTTGACAGGTTCATCGAGCACACGATCGAGCTTCCCATTGGAGTGGAGACCGCGCGAGCAGACCGTGAGACACCGCTTCGAGCAGCGCTGGCTCGCGGCCTGGATTTTGGAAAGGGAGTCGTTCGCATCAACGACACGGTTTTCTCCACCCGCCGGGCCTGCCCCAACTGCGGCAGGAGCTTCGAGGAGCTGGACCCGCGCCTTTTCTCCTACAACTCGAAGCACGGCTGGTGCACCAGCTGCTTCGGCACTGGCCTGCAACTTTCGGGATTCGATGCCGAGCAGACCGGAGAAGAGATCTGGTGGAATGACTGGTGGGGCGGTCCGGAAAAGTCGTGCCCCGCGTGCAAAGGAAAGCGCCTGAAGCCCGAGGCTCTGGCTGTCAGGTTCCGTGACAGGAGCATTGCGGACTACGCCACGCTCTCCGTCCAGGAGATGGCACGGGAGATGAAGGGCCTGCGGCTTGTCGGCCGGGAAAAGGACATTGCACGCGACATCGCGGCAGAGATGCTCTCCCGACTGGAGTTTCTCCAGAGCGTCGGCCTGTCGTATCTCTCCCTGGACCGCTCGGCCCCCACCCTGAGCGGTGGGGAAGCCCAGCGAATCCGCCTGGCGTCCCAGCTCGGGTCGAACCTCCGGGGCGTCTGCTACATCCTCGATGAGCCGACAATCGGGCTTCACGCCCGCGACAACGCAGTTCTCCTGGAGACCCTGTACGCGCTGCGCGCAAAAGGCAACACGGTGGTTGTCGTGGAGCACGACGAGGAGACGATCCGGCGGGCCGAGCACGTGGTGGACCTCGGCCCCGGCGGCGGGACGGAGGGCGGTCATCTGGTGGCGCAAGGGAACCTGGCAAGCATCCTCAGAAGCAGGAAGTCCCTCACCGGAAGGTACCTGAGCGCACCCGTGCCGCACCCGTGGGCGGGCAAGGTCAGGCCTGCGGCGCGCGGCAGCGCGGTTATCGAAATCGAGGGCGCGAGCCTTCACAACCTGAAAAACCTCGATGTCGCGATTCCCCTCCAGCGGCTGGTCTGCGTCACGGGCGTCAGCGGGAGCGGCAAGAGCACACTCGTTCGCGAAGTTCTCTACGAGAACCTGCGCCACCTTCTCCAGACTGCCAGGACCCGCCGCGCGGCCGCGGCAAAAGGGGCGGAGCCTCTGCACGGCTGCTCGGCCATGCAGGGGTGGGAGGGCATCGGGAGAGTCCTCGAGGTGGACCAGACCCCTATCGGCAAGACGCCGCGCTCATGCCCCGCGACCTATGTCGGGATCTGGGACGACATCCGCAGGCTCTTCGCTGCATCGAGCGAGGCGCGCATGCGCGGCTACACCGCCAGCAGGTTCTCGTTCAACGTTGCCGGAGGCCGATGCGAAGAGTGTGAAGGCCAGGGCATGAAGAAGATCGAGATGAGCTTCCTGCCCGACGTCACCGTTCCCTGCGATGCGTGCTCGGGCGCGAGGTTCAATCCCGAGACCCTGGCCGTGCGTTTCCGCGACAAGAGCATTGGAGACGTGCTCGCCATGAGCGTGGATGAGGCGGCGCCCTTCTTCAGCTTCCACGTCGGCATCCGCCACGCGTTGGGGCTGCTCCAGCAGGTCGGCCTGGGCTACCTTTCCCTCGGCCAGCAGAGTCCATCACTGAGCGGCGGGGAAGCGCAGCGGATCAAGCTCGTCACGGAGCTCGCCAAAGCGCGCATCAACGGCGCCGGCGACGCGGCGAAAGGGGATGCACCGAGACGGAGCGCTTCCTCGGCGGCGTTCCGCACGCTGTACGTCCTGGACGAGCCGACAATCGGGCTTCACATGGCGGACGTGGAGAAGCTGGTGCGCGTTCTGCACCGGCTCGTGGATGCCGGCAATACCGTGGTCATCATCGAGCATAACCTCGATGTCATCGCCGAGGCGGATTGGCTGATTGACCTGGGGCCGGACGGCGGAGACGGCGGAGGAGAAATTGTTGCCCTGGGGACGCCCGTGGAGGTGATCCGCGTGCGGTCGGGGTCCCACACGGCGAGGTTCCTTGCCCGGTTCCTGAGCACGCGCAGCGCCGGAGTGTCCCCCCGCATCAAGGGCGCCCGCAGCGCGTGACCCTGGGTTACTCTGGCAGGAAGGAGTGACACATGACCGTCAAGATAAACTGGCTGAGCGAGCCGGAAGAAGCCAACTACCCGGCTTCTCTCTCGTACCTGCAGCTCCTGTTCCCCGGGGACACAGCAGCTTCGCTCGTCGAGAAGCTGCGGACAGCGAAGGTAATGATGTTCAAGGCAAAGGACATCTTCCGGGCCTCCGGCCTTTCCCTCCTGGGGGTGAGCAACTGGCACGTCGAGAAGGACCGGCAGAAAATCGCAAACGGCAAGAGCCTTTCCCCGATTCTCCTGGTGAGGGGGCAGGGACAGGTCATCATTGCGGACGGGTACCACAGGCTGTGTGCTGTCTACTCCGTCGACGAGGACGCTCTGATCCCCTGCAAGATCGTCTAGACGGCCATCCCGAAAGGGTGTTCCTCAAAATAGCAGTACACGAGTGCCGAACGCCGTGGTATATTCTTCGCACCCGTCTACATCACTATTCAGAGGGACCGGCCATGGGTAGCTCCTTTGTTCCGGGGTCTGCCTGCCACAGGGACGCCAAAGAGTACGCCCAGTTCTGCAGGCTCCGCGGGCTTTTTTTCGTGGACGGGCTCGACGTCTGGCGCGTGACGCTGAAAACACGCGGGCTCGCCGAAGAGGAGATCGGCAGAAAGATCGCGGCGGCCGCGCGGTTCGTCCGGAACCTGGGAGATCCGTCGCCGCAGCGAAAGGACGCCTAGCTTCCCTCCGCTATGACGGCCGGGCGAGCACGTCCAGCTTCAGAAGCCCGTCATAGACGAACTGCACCGACAGGGCGGTCAGGATGATCCCCATGAGCCTTTCGATCACCGACACACCGGTCTTCCCCAGGACCCGCAGGATAAGCGAGCTCGTGCTCATCATGACCCCGGCCAGGAACAGGCTGAGCGCGACGCTTCCTGCGAGCACGGGCAGGATGAACCAGGGGTCGGCGTCCTCGCTGGCATACAGGAGGACCGTCGTGATCGCTCCGGGCCCGGCGAGCATGGGAATGGCAAGCGGGAAAATCGAGATGTCATCCCGCTCCTCTCCCTGCTGATCTCCTGAGGTCTTCGTTCTTCCGGGCGTTCCCAGGAGTAGATCGATCGACACGATGAACATCAGGATTCCACCGGCAATGAAGAACGACCCGGGCTGGATGCTGAGGAATCGCAGGATCGCATTCCCGGCAAAGATGAAGAAGCACAGGACGATGAACGCGACGACAACGGCCTTGCGGATGGTGAGGCGCTTCTTTTTAGCAGGGAAATCTGCGGTAAGGGCGATGAAGACAGGGACTATGCCGAACGGATCGATGACGATGAAAATGGCCACGAGTATCGTGACGATTTGACTGACCAGGGACATCGCTGGGACTGTACCACGCCCTGGCGGCGCGGCAAAGAAGGCGCTCCGCGGCCTGTTCAGAACGTCCGGTAGACGAGCCTGCCGCCCACCATCGTCGCGCTGACCGCTGTTCCGCGGATCTCCTGCGGCGGAATCGAGAAGATGTCGCGGTCAAGAATCGTGAGATCGGCAAGCTTCCCTGGGGCTATTGATCCCAGCTCCCTCTCCCGACCGGCTGCATAAGCGGCGCCCAGGGTATACCCGCGCACTGCCTGCTCGACGCTCAACCTCTGCGCGGGGCGCCACCCGTCCGGCCCCGGGCTTCCGTCTGCGCGCCGCCGCGTTGCTGCCGCGTGGATTCCTGCCAGCGGGTCCGCGATCTCCACCGGGCAGTCGGAGCCGAAGGCAAGCGCTGCGCCGGCGCGCAGGAGGGATTTCCATGCGTACGCGGTCTCGCATCGCGCACCCCAGTAGCGCTCAGCGATCAGCATGTCCGACGTTGCGTGCAAAGGCTGCATGGAGGCAACGATCGAGAGCCGAGCAAACCGCGGGATGTCATCCGGATGAAGAAGTTGCGCGTGCTCAATGCGGTTGCGGATCGAAGGCAGCGCGGAGGCCGGGCGAGAGGCCGCGCGCTTGTACGCATTCAGAACGACATGGCAGGCCGCGTCTCCGATGGCATGCACGGCGCAGGCAAGGCCGGCCGAATTCGCTCGAACGATGGTGTCAAGAAGCTCCTCTTCCGTGAGGGTCGCAACGCCAGTGGACGAG
>DATKLB010000087.1:0-6086 GCA_035542615.1 Spirochaetia bacterium
ACGAAGCACAGCTTGTCCATCTGCGCCTTCATGGCGTCGATGACATGCTTGTTGCCGTGGCCCAGGTTGATGTTGAGGAGGCCGGCGCAGCCGTCCATGATCCGCCGGCCGTCCGTATCGTACATGTAGATGCCATCTGCATGGTCGATCACGGTGGGCACCCAGCCCCCCTGCGCCTTCCAGCTATAGATCACGTGCTGTCGGTCGAGCTTCTGCAGTTCCGCGGTATTCATCAAATCTCCTCTCTTATCGCTCGTTCGCCGTCTTCAGGATGCAGTGCAGGAGCACGTTCGCCCCCGCCTCGCAGTCATCCCACGTCGTGTTTTCCACTTCGACGTGGCTTCTGCCGCCGATGCTCGGCACGAATATCATAGCGGTGGGACAGACCTGGTTCATGTAGCTTGCATCGTGCCCCGCGCCGCTCACCATCTGGTGGGTGGAGTATCCCAATTCCTTCGCCGTGTCCAGCACCCTTTGGACGAGCTTCTCGTTGAACGGCGCGTGAGGACAGCGCCACGTCTCCTCGATGCGGATCGGCGTGCCGCGTCGAGCGGCGATTTCCTGGAAATCCTTCTTCAGCATCTCCCAGGCACGCACGGCATGATCGTCGTCCCACGAGCGGATATCCACCGTGAAATGGACCTTGTCGGGAATGATGTTGCGCGAGTTGGGGCCGTTCTGGATCTCTCCGACCGTGGCAACCATGTTGCCTTTCATTCGATCAGGGAGAGTGTTGGTCGCCAGGATCATCTCCGCGGCAGCGCACAGAGCGTCATGCCGGCCCTCCATGGGAGTTGGTCCAACCTGGTTTGCTTCCCCCAACACGTACACGTCGTACCAGTGCAGGCAGAGAATGCCCTTGGGCGCGCCGATGGTCTTGCCGAGCCTTTCCAACATTGGGCCCTGTTCGATGTGGTACTCGAAGTAGGCATGGGTCGGCCACTTCTTCGCCGGCGCCGCGCCCTTGTACCCGATGCGCTCCAGCTCATCGCCTTGCTTCTTTCCATTGATGTCCATGCGTGAGTAGACCCAGTCGCGCTCGAGGGCGCCGGCCCACACCCCGGAAGACACCATTGCCGGCGCGAACCGCGATCCCTCCTCGTTGGTCCAATCGACAATGACAAGCGGTCGCTCAGTGTGCACCGTGTTTTCGTGGATGGTCCGCATGGATTCGAGAGCCCCCATGACGCCCAGGATCCCATCGAACCGACCGCCTTTGGGCTGCGAATCGATATGAGAGCCGAACATGACCGGCTCCAGGCTGTCGTTGTTCCCGGTCCTGCGGCCGAAAATGTTGCCCATCTCGTCGATGGTCACTTTCAGGTCCATCTCCTTCAGCCACTTCACGAACAGGTCCCGGGCCCGCTTGTCTTCGTCAGAGAGGGCCAGGCGGTGCACACCGCCGCCGGGCGTTGCACCGATTTTCGCCATTTCCTCCAGTGTTCCGCGAAGTCGCGAGCCGTTGACCCTGAGTGTCGTCTTTTCCATGGGCATTCCTCCGTGTGCGGGAACAGGGGGGCGGAAGGGCGCCTGGGCGCCCCTCTGCCGTGTGTCTCAGAAAGCCGAGAGGGGCTGCCTCTTCACAAACCTGCCGCGACCGATCTCGCCGACGAACTTCATCTGGTCGCCGGCCCATTCGGCCACACGCTTGCCCCGGGAAAACACGATCTCCGGCATTCCGGTCATTTCGAAGCCTTCCCACGGTGTGTAGTCCACGTTCTGATGCAGCTTCTTCTGCGTGATCGTGAACTTTCTCTTTGGATCGAAGACGACAATGTCCGCATCCTTGCCGGCAGCAATTGCGCCCTTGTCGGCGCAACCGAACATGCGGGCGGTCCCGGTGGACAGAACATCCACCATTCTCTCCAGGGTTATGCGGCCCTTCACGACTCCTTCGGTATGCAGGAGCATCAGCATTGTCTCGATGCCCGGCGCTCCGTTGGGGATCTTCTTGTAGTCGTCCCTGCCTGCCATGTCCTTCTGGCCCTTGAAATTGAACGGGCAGTGGTCCGTACCGATGGTCTGCACATCGCCGTCCCGAAGCCCCTGCCACAACTCATCCAGGCTCTCCTGAGCGCGAAGGGGCGGCGACATGACGTACTTGGCGCCGTTCCAGTTCGGCTCGTTGTACCTTTCCTCCGTGAGGGTCAGGTACTGGGGGCAGGTCTCGGCGAGGACGCGAACTCCCTTGTCACGTGCCTGCTTGATCTTCCAAAGGCCCCTGGCCGAGGAGAGGTGAACGACATAGATGCGGCTGCCGGTGAACTCAACGGCCATTGCCGCCCGGCCTACCGCTTCCTCTTCCGCCAGCACCGCGTGAGCCCACGCGTGGTTGATGGGCGCGAGCTTCCCTTCCGCCGCGAACTGCTCGTTCAGTCGGCGGATCATGTCGAAGCTCTCCGCGTGCACCTGCACCAGGCCGCCGTGCTTCTTCGTCTCCTCCAGGAGGCGGATCATCGTATAGTCGTCGACACGGAAATCGTAGAACAGGAAGATCTTGAAGCTGGGAGTTCCGTACTCGTGAATGGCCTTCTTCACCTCGTCGATCACTTCCGGCCGGGCGTCGGTGACTCCGGGGTGGATGCTGAAGTCCACCACGGACTTGCCGTTCGCCTTGCCCTTCTGGCGTTCAACCGCATCGCGCAGCATTTCCCCTTTTCCCTGCAGGCTGAAGTCGATGATTGTCGTCGTTCCGCCGCAGGCGGCGGCAATCGAGCCTGTCTTCCAGTCGTCCGAGGAAGTGGTGCCCATGAAGGGCATCTCGATGTGGGTATGCGGGTCTATTGCGCCGGGAAGGACGTACTTTCCTGTCGCATCAACCGTCTCATCCGCTTTCACCGCAAGGCCCGAGCCGATGGACTTGATCTTCTCCCCGTCCACGTACACGTCAGCCACGTAGGAGCCGGTGGACGTTACAACGAGCCCGTTTTTCAAAAGAACGCTCATATCCTGCGCCCTCCTTTTTCATGCGCCGGGGAACGGCGCCACTTTCACCTGCCGTGTCAGACTTGGATCTTTGATGGGCGTATGACGCCTGGCCCACCCGGCCGGCTTCTCCGCGTACGTGATCATGTCGGGCACGGGACAGATGAAGCTGCAGATCATGCAGCTCAGGCACTTGTCATCGTCCACCTTGGGCCGTCGCTTCTCCGCATCCCACTCGAGGGCCTGGCCGCCCGCATCCCGGCAGACGATGAAGCACTGCCCGCAGCCGACGCACCTTTCCAGATCGTACTGCGCCACGCCCTGTCGCTTCAGGTCGAAATTGTCGGTGCTCTTGAGGTGAGGAAGACTCTTGCCGATGAGGTCCGCCATGCTGGTGATCCCACGGGACGCCATGTAATCCGTGATGCCTTCGATCATGTCCTCCACGATGCGATATCCATAATGGATGATTCCTGTTGTCACCTGGACCGTGGTCGCGCCCACAAGCAGGTACTCCAGCGCGTCGACCCACGTTTCCACCCCGCCCATCGCGGACAGAGGCAGGTCCAGCTCCGCGCACTGCGCCATCTCCGCGATGAAATGCAGAGCGATGGGCTTTATCGCAGGGCCCGAGTAGCCGCTCATCGCACCCACGCCGAACACGTTCGGCTTCGGCACAAGGTCGTCCAGACCGATGCCGGAAATCGCGCGGAATGTGTTGACCGCGGAGATTCCGTCCGCGCCGCCCTTCTTGGCGAAGATGGCCGGCTCGGTCATGTCGGTGATGTTGGGGGTCATCTTGGCGAGAACGGGGATCTTCACTGACTTCTTCACCGTGGCCGTGAACTTCTCCAGCAGGTGAAAAGCCTGTCCCACCTTGTGCCCCGAGCCCTCGACGGTCATGTGCGGGCACGAGAAGTTCAGCTCCAGCATGTCGGCGCCGTGGTCCTCCGCGACCTTTGCGAGCCAGCCCCACTCCTCGTTGGAGAATCCCATGATGCTGGCGATGATGGGACGATCGGGGTATTTCTTTTTCAGATACAGGAAGTCAGCAAGGTTGTCCTTGAGCGGTCTGTCGGAAATCTGTTCGACGTTTTGCAGACCGACAAGCCTGCTGCCCTCGTAATCGTAGGGAGCCATGCGCGGCGAGGGGTGGACGATCGGGATCCTGTCCGAGTTCAGAGTCTTGAAGCAGACGCCTCCCCAACCCTTTTCGTATGCGCGCTCGACCATTTCCGCGCTATTCGACACCGGCGAGGAAGAAAGCAGGAACGGATTGCGGAACGTCACTCCGCAGAAGCTCACCGAAAGATCGATCTTCGATTTCGTTGCCATGGCATTTCTCCTTCAGCTCAGCGCTTCGCGGATGGCACGGGCGGCGATCTTCCCGTCCTGCACGGCTTCCACGACAAGACCCGGCCCGCGAACAATATCTCCGCCGGCAAAAACCGTTTTTGCCGAAGTCTTGCCCGTGCGGGCATCGGTGAGGATCAGGCCCTTGCGATCGACCTTGACGGCGCCCGACCAGTCCGCTGAATCCACGGTGTTGCCGATGGCCTCGATTGCAGCATCGACCGGCAAAGTCCACTCAGATCCCTTGATCTCCGATGGTGAGCGTCGACCGGAAGAATCTTCCGCGCCCAAACGCGTGCGAACGAGAGCGATGCCCTGGAGCCTCCCCTGGCTGTCCGTCACATATCGCACGGGCTGGCTGAGGGGCAGGAAGTGCGCGCCCAGACGAAGCGCTGCTACCCGCTCGTCCTCCTCCGCTGGCATCTGCGAGAAGGATCTTCGATAAATGAGGAACGCATCCTGCGCCCCCAGCTTGATCGCCGACTGCACGCAGTCCATGGCGACGCTCCCGCCGCCGATCACCGCGACAGACTTGCCCTCGATCCGGTCTCCGAGCTCTCTGATCCCGCCATCGCGCAATGCGGCAAGGAACTCGACTGACGTGAAGACGCCCTTTGTCTTTTCGCCCCCGGGAATCCTTTCAGCGCCCCAGAGGCCGGGTGCCAGGAAGACGGCCTTGAAGCCCTCGGACAACAGCTTCTCCGCGCCTCGCGCACCCTCGATGCGGGTCCCGCAGACGAACTTCACACCAAGGGACTCGATGCCCGCAAGCTCGTGTTTCAGGAAATCCGCATCGAAACGATAGGCGGGAACGCCGTAGCGGATGACGCCGCCCGGCTCAGCTCGTTCTTCGAAAACCGTGACAGCGAACCCCTGGCGTGCAAGCTCTGCCGCGCACGCAAGGCCCGCCGGGCCCGAGCCGACGACTGCCACTTTCTCCGGGCGCGATTGCGCTTTTTCCACGACGGGACTGCCCGTCTTCCAGGAATGCTCGATCAGGGCCCGCTGGATCTTCCCGATCTGAACCGGACTGCTGATGCCCGTTGCGCTGCATTCCTTTTCGCACAGCCGCGGCGTGGGGCACAGGACGCCGCAGGCGCCGCCCAGCGGATTGTTCGTCTTGATCGTGCGGATTGCTCCCGTGACGTTCCGGAGGCGAAGCTTTCTGATGAACGTGCCGGGGTCGGTTTCCGCGGGACAGCCTTTGGAGCACGGGGGATCATGGCACAGGAGACAACGGTCGGCCTCTGCCATGGCTTGGGGCAGATCGAAGCCTTTCTCCATCACGCTGAAGCGGTCGGCATTGCTCACGGCGGAGCCTCCTTGAAAAAAAGAATCCCTACGCCTGCCGAAGCGGAAAGACCTCCGCCCGCCCTGGCAAGCTGTGAATCAATGCGCTTCACGAAAGGATTTATTCGAGACGCCTCATTATACGACCTCACCGCCTTGTTGTAAACAAAAAGTTTCAGCGGAGGTTTTTTCCATTTGACGGGGCTTTTCGACGCGCCCTATAATGCATCGCAAAGGAGATCACACCATGCCTCGAACCATCCGCTGCGGGCTGATCCAGGCTTCCAACGTTCGGCACGAGGGTTCCCTTTCGGACATCAAGGAAGCCATGATCCAGAAACATATCGGCCTCGTCGAGGAGGCGGGAAATAAGGGCGTCCAGATCCTTTGCCTGCAGGAGCTGTTCCACGGTCCATATTTCGCCGCGGAGCAGGACATCAAGTGGTACCGGACCGCTGAGCCCGTTCCCGGGCCGATCACGGAGCGGATGGCGCCGCTGGCAAAGAAGTACCGGATGG
>DATKLB010000088.1:0-7461 GCA_035542615.1 Spirochaetia bacterium
GGGGCGGCCGTCGCGCTGGCCTTGGCGGGCGCTCTTTGCGTCGGCGGGGTCAACGCGTTCTTCATCGCCCGCCTCAAAGTCCCGTCCATCATCATCACCCTCGGCACCATGATGCTGTCCCGGGGGCTGGCGCAGATCATAACGCGCGGGGCCCAGCGCAACACGAGCCTCCCTGACGTCTTCGGGGTGGTGGGAAACACCGCGATCCCCGGAACCTCGATCAAGGTGGCGGTTCTGATCATGGTCTTGCTGGTCGCCGTCGCCTTCATCGCGGAGAAGACGACCGTGGCGGGCAGACGCACCTACCTCATCGGCGCGAACGCGACGGCTGCAAAGCTCTCGGGGGTCAAGGTGGAGAGGCACATCGCCCTTCTGTACCTGCTGAGCGCGCTGCTCGCCGGTATCGCGGGCATCCTCCTTGCCTCGGAGTTCAAGGCCGGGGTCTCCAGCAGGGCCACCGGCTACGAGTTCGACGCCCTGGTCATCACTCTTCTCGGAGGGGTGAGCATCGCGGGCGGCTTCGGCTCGGTCCTCGGGATGTTCGTCGGCGCCATCATCCTCGCGGTCGTGACCTCGGCGGCGACGGGGATGCTCCTCTCTCCCGACTGGCAGTTCACCCTCAAGGGAATCGTGACTTTCCTCGCGATCTTGGCGCAGCGCTTCGCGCTGGACAGGAGGAAGGGATGAAGACCCTGGACGAGTCGCCGCGGGCGCAGATCGACAGGTCGAATGCCGCGCGGGCGCGCATCAAGACCTTCTACATCTACATCGTCCTGGCGCTGATCGTCGTCGTCTTCAGCGTCGTGAAGCTCGGCCAGGTGGAGTTCTTCGGCCGGGGGCACTTCCTCAGCCCCGACGCGATCGTGAACCTCCTGCGCGCGGCCGCACCCATCCTCACCTTGAGCGGAGCCTTCACGCTCCTGATGATCTCCGGTTACATCGACCTGTCAGTCGGGAGCGCAATGAGCCTGAGCGCGGTGGTCTTCGCCCTCATGGTCCGGGAAGGATTCACCTTCGGCCTTGCGCTCCCGATCACCTTGACCATGGGGATCGGCTTCGGGCTCATCAACGGCCTGCTGGTGGTCAAGCTGCGCATCACCCCCGTCATCGCAACCCTGGTGACGCTCAACCTATTCAAGGGGATCGCCCTGCTCATCGTGCCGCATGGCCTGTCTGCCATCAAAGGCATCCCGGGGCACCCGATGCCCGCCTGGATCAACGACTACGCGCGCGCCAACGTTCTCCTCGGCCTGCCCTGGGCTTTCTACGTGGCCGTGGCAGTGATCGCCGTCCTTGTCGTCGTGCAGAAGAGGACGATTCTCGGCAAATACGCGGTGGCCATCGGCGGCAACCGCATCGCGGCCGAGCTGTCCGGCATCAACGCCGTGAGGTGGGTGTGGATCCTCTATGTCATGGTGGGGTTCTTCGCTGCCCTGGCAGGCACCGCACGCGCGAGCTACATGTCCCTCGGGGACCCGCTTTCGGGAGACGGGATGGAGCTGGACTGCATCATCGCCGTGCTGCTCGGAGGGACAGCATTCTCCGGAGGGGAAGGGCAAGTGGCCAAGACCATCGTCGGTGCGCTCATCATCATGTGCGTGACCACGGGCCTGATGACCGTCATTCCCGCGTTCTGGCAGACCATGGCCAAGGGCAGCGTGCTCATCGCAGCGGTCGTCCTCAATCATCTCCTGGTGCGGGAAGCGAAGGCGTGATGGTCCAGCAGAAAGATGTTCAATCGCTTCGCAGGCTCGCGGCTCGCTGGATGGAGCACGCGGCGAATCCCGTGATGGCTCAAAGACGCGCGCAGTGGAGGGCCGTCAAGGACCTGAGGGCAGAGAAGCCCATGATCCTCGTTGAGACCTGCATGCTGCCGGACTACATCGGTCAGAACGAGCTGATCTGCACGGATCCCTTCGTGCGCAACGTCGAGAAATCGTTGTACGAGATCGTGCGCCACGCGGACGAGATCGGGGATGACATCGTCGTGGATCCCTGGTTCCGCGTTCCCTGGGCGCTGGAGCTCTCCGATTACGGCGTACCCATCGAGAAGCATCACGCCACCGCGGTCAACGGGACCGACGTGGCGTATTCCTTCAACTTCGCCGTCCAGTCGGCGAGGGACGCAAAGAAGCTGCACGTCCGCTCCCGTTGCGTGGACAGGAGGGAGAGCCTCCACCACAAGGAGTTGCTGGAGGATATCTTCGGCGACATCCTGCCCGTGCGGCTCGGGGGGTACGACCCCTTTGATCCTGATCCCGGCTACCGCCCCTGGCTGGGCAATCTCTACGCCGGCCTGACGATGGACCTGTTCAAACTGATCGGGAACGACAACCTCCTCTCGTGGGTGTACGACAACCCGCCGCTTCTGCACAGCATCATGAAGGTCATCCGGGATGACAGGAAGGCGCACTTCCGGTTCATGGAGAAAGAAGGCCTGTTGTACGCCAACACGGACACATGGATGCCGTGCCCGGGAAGCTACGGCTTCGTCTCGGACCTCCCGGCCGCTGAACAGGACGGGCAGGGAGTCACCCTGAAGGACTGCTGGTGCTGGACCGACTCCCAGGAGAGCGCACCGATCTCACCGTCCATGTTCCAGGAGTTTTTTCTTCCCTATATGGCAGAGGTGACCCGGCCCTTCGGGCTCACCTATTACGGCTGCTGTGAGGCAGTGCACGACCGGTTCGAAGCGGTCGAGAAAGCCATTCCGAACCTTCGGGCGGTCTCGGTCTCGGGTTGGAGCGATTGTGCACGGATGGGTGAGCTGCTCGAGAAAAAATATGTCTACTCTCGAAAGCCTACGCCTGCCTACATCAGCGGCGCCAATCCAGACTGGGATCTCTTGAAGAAGGACGTTCGCGCCACACTGGATGCGGCACGAGGCTGCAACCTCGAGCTTTGCTTCCGGGACATCTACACCATCAGCGGTGACAGGCCGAGGCTCGCAAAATGGGTGCACATGACCCGGGCGATGATCGGTGAGTGAGGCTGGGAGATGGCATGCGGCGCGCGTACCTGATGGGGATCGACAACGGCGGAACCGTGACCAAGGCCGCGCTGTACGACACGGCGGGCATCGAGATCGCCGTGTCAAGCGTGAAAACCGAGATGCGTTTCCCCTGCCCTGGACATACGGAAAAGAACCTTGACGACCTCTGGGCGGCGAACGCGCGCGTCGTAGCGGAGGTGATGAAAAAAGCCGGGGTCGAACCGACCGAGGTGGCGGGGGTCGCGGTCGCGGGTCACGGGAACGGCCTGTACCTCGTGGACTCTGACGGAACGCCGACCCATGACGGGATCAACTCGGCCGACAGCCGGGCCGCCGGGTACGTGGCGCAGTGGTACAGAGACGGAACTTTCGAGAAGGTTTTTCCCCGCACCTGCCAGGCGATATGGGCCGCCCAGCCGCCGGCGCTGCTGGCCTGGTTTCGGGACCATGATCCCCGGACCCTCGAGCGCACCCGGTGGATCCTCATGTGCAAGGACTACATCCGTTATCGCCTCACCGGGGAAGTGTATGCCGAGCTCACCGACTCGTCGGGTACCAACCTCATGAACATCCACGATCTGCGCTATGACCCCGAGGTGCTCTGTACCTACGGGCTCGCGGACGTCGCTTGCAAGCTTCCCCCGGTGCGCAGGTCCGCAGAGATCTGCGGCAGGGTGACCAGGGCCGCCGCCGACGCCACGGGGCTCCGCGAGGGAACACCTGTTGCCGGCGGTCTGTTCGACATCGATGCCTGCTCGATCGCCTCCGGGGTCACGGATCCGGGCCGGCTGTGCCTGATTGCCGGCTCGTGGAGCATCAACGAGTTCATCAATCCAGCGCCGATCCAGGATCCCGATATCTTCATGACGAGCGCGTACTGCATGCCTGGCTGGTGGCTCATCACGGAAGCCAGCGCAACATCCGCGAGCAATCTCGAGTGGCTGATCTCGGAGGTCGTGTCCGGTGTGCCCTACGAACGAATCAATGCGATGGTTGAAAGCATTGCCCCCGCTGATTCCGACGTCACGTTTCTGCCCTTCCTCTATGGCAGCAACGAGGGCCCGGAGGCGTCCGGTTCCTTCCTCGGCCTGCGCGGGTGGCACGGACGGGCACATCTGCTGCGCGCTGTCTATGAGGGAGTGGCGTTCTCTCACAAGACGCATATCGAGAGGCTTTTTGGCCACCGCGGTCCCGCGCAGGCGGCCCGGATCGCAGGCGGCGCGGCGAAGTCGGATGTGTGGGTGCGGATGTTTGCCGATGTCCTGCAGCTGCCCATCGAGCTCACGGGGTGTGAAGAGCTGGGTGCAATGGGCGCAGCCCTCTGCGCGGGGGTCGCGGTCGGCCTGTTCGGGTCCTTTGCAGAGGCAGTCCAGGGCATGGTGCGTGTGTCGCGCACGATCGAGCCGCGCCGGGAAAACCGTGAGGTCTACCGGGAAAAATACGCTCGGTACAGGAAATATGTGGCGGCGCTGCAAGGCGCCTGGCGGGGAGAGGTGCACTGAGATGGCGCCGAAAGGAAGAGCGTCCGTGACGCTGACACCCCGTGGCTGCAGTTGCATCCTGACATCGGCAACTTCACGGCGGCGCAGAAGGACGTAAAGGATGAGCTGCGCGCGGGCGGCCTTCATGGCGCTGCGGGAGATCGGTTTTCGGGGCCCGTTGGTCGTCGAGATGTGGAACGAGGCCGCGGCAGACCCGGCGAATTGGGGTTAGCCATTTCACGGGTTTCGTAGTACTATTGTCCTATCCCGACGATGGAGACGCGACAATGTGGAAAGAAATCTTACACGCTCCCAAAGGGCAGAGAAACTTCGGCGACGAATGGGGAAGACTTTCAATAACCGTGAAAGACAACAAGCCGTTCCGTTTTTCCCTTTCGATGGATGATCATGTGGTCGAATACGATGGCTCTCGCATTTCCTATTCGAGGGTTGACTCCAGAAAGCCGTTGAAAGGCCCGTCTGTCCAGACTCTCAGAGCGCCCACTATCCCGTTGAAAAACCTTGCAGAGACATTTCAGGTCTTTTGCAGGAAGATCGATCCGGAAGTAAGAGATTTCGTGCTCGGAAAGATCAAAGAAAAAGCATAATATCGTTCCTCGACGTGCTCCCACGGACGACGACCCCCGCTCGGCAATCGCACTATTGTCCGGCTGCCTCCCGTTGACGTTTGGCAGCAACACGCTATGATTCATCTATCCATGATCAAAGAGGACGCCGTACATGAAAAAGCGAGTCATCGATTTGAAGAAAAAGCTGAAACCCTTTTACACAGCCTCAGCGACCAGGCCCGCGATCATTGAGCTTCCCCCTTTTGACTGTCTGATGGTGGATGGCAGGGGAGATCCGAACGGTCAGGACTTCCGGGAGGCGGTCGGTTCACTCTACAGCGTCGCGTACACACTCAAGTTCAGAATGAAAAAGGAGCGTTCCATCGATTATCCCGTGATGCCGCTGCAGGGGTTGTGGAGCGCGGATGACATGACCGACTTTCTGAAGGGAAACAGGGATCGGTGGAAATGGACTCTTTTTGTCGTGCTGCCGGATGGCGTGACAAAAAAGGATGTCGCCGCGGCGGTCGAAGAAGCGAAGAAAAAGGCAAAGGTACCGGATTTTCCTGAAGTCAGGTTCGAGAAGTTCGCCGAAGGAAAAGCGGCCCAGATCATGCACATCGGTCCGTATGCCGCCGAGCGACCGACGATTGAGCGGCTGCACCAGTTCGTGCAGGAGCAGGGCTACCGGCTGCGCGGCCGTCACCACGAGATATACCTGGGAGACCCGCGCCGCTCCGCCCCGGAGAAGTTGAAAACGATCATCCGTCACCCGGTCGAGCGGGCAAGCCGCACGCGGTCCTGAGGTCCGCGATCGATTCATGGCGGACGGCTATCTCCCGGCGGCTGATCGCTGTCATGGGATGCAGCACAACCGGTGCGGCAGGAAGGGCGTTCGACATCGGCATCACGCATTTCGACCTCGCCAACAACGACGGTTCGCCGCCGGGATCAGCGGAAGAGAGGAGCTTCGTCGCATCGACGAGATCCTGGCCGCTGAGGGAGTGCACGTCGTCGACGGAATGGCTGAGGTCGTCCCGAGGCCCCGGCTCCTGACCCTCGTTCGGCTCATTGCGCGCGGTCAGTGAGGCCTTTCACAACGCTCTGGTACTTTTCGTGGATCATTTTCCCGTCGAAATCACCGAAGGACCCAAGCAGCCTGTCGAGCTCCGCGGCGCTGAAGTAGCTTTCCGTGCCGGGAAAGAAATCCCTGTCCTCCTTGCGGATGTGTCTGGGGTAGAAATCCGCCAGCCACCCCATGATGGAGATGATGTCTTGCACCGCTTCCGCATCGCCCGCCTGGAATCTCTCTTGAGCGCTCACGAGAGCTTTCACCTTTTCCCTCGCCTGCCGGTGCTCATCGACAAGCTCGTTCATGGTGGCGGAGTCCTTCGCGCTGAGCGCTTTGCGCCCGAGCTCGTGGAAAAGAATGTCCTCTTCTTTTCCGTGATGAGTTCGATCCGCGTACACCCTGATGAAATCCACCGCGGCATCGATGAAGAGAGGATCAACCGCGGCGCCATTTCTGATCCTCCCGGCTTCCTTCGCCACAACGCCGAGCATTTTCTCGATGAGCCTGTGTTCGATCATCAAAAGCCCCCGCGGCTTCATGCCAGCCCTCCTGTGCAGGTCCTGATTTTACCGTGACTGCGGACCTCCCGTGGAGTATGGCGCTTCCCGAGGGGTTGAGTTAAGATGCCCCGGGAAGGGATTCGGCACGTGAAGGCGAAGCTCGCGGCCCTGTGGTCAGTCATGCTCCTGACTCTCGGCACTGGCGCCCCAACCGGAACGCTCACGTCGTCTTTTTCTCCGAAGGTCTTCGTAGCGCGCGAGCTGCCCAGGTAGCTCTGCCCGCCGGGCGCCGGCTTGGAGCTCATTCGCGCTTAACAATCTTTGCCCAGGCTCCGGCCATCTCGGTTGAATCATTTTTCCGTTGTGAGGGCCCCCCGGGTTCCGGGTCGGCCCTCGCTTCGCAGGGGCGCGGCGGCCGTATCACGGAGCTCGCGCAGCGTTCAGGAGATCGTGGAGGCGCACCAGTGGCGGAACGCTTCGACCTCGTCATCATCGGCACGGGCCCGGGCGGACTGGGGGCAGCGTTCGCTTTCCTCGATGCCCGGCCCGCTTCGTCCGTTCTGCTCATCGACAGCGCCTCTCGCAGCACCGGCGGCCTGTGCAACGACTGCAAGATGAACTTCACTTTCCCCATCGGCTTTCCCCAGGAGTACTGGGACGCGCCGACGGCGGCGCGCTATCTCTCCGCTGTCAGCGCTCGCCTTCAGCCGACGATCCTCCCCCGTGAGAATCTCGGTCTCTATGCGGGCAGGGGGGAGAAGCTGGGTGTGAAGCTCCTGGAGGTGCGCCAGAGCCATCTCGGCACTGACGGCGGCATCGGGCTCGCGCGCAAGCTGACGGAGGATCT
>DATKLB010000089.1:0-3270 GCA_035542615.1 Spirochaetia bacterium
AAGGTCGCGGTGCGGCTGAACCTCGGGAACACCCCCGCCTCCCTCGGCGCGAGGGTCGACGATGTGGTCTACCGGATGATCCAGGAATGCCTCACCAACGCGCTGCGCCATGGGAACGCCACGGAGATCACGGTCAGCTTCTGGATTGTCGGCGGCGTTCTGCGTTTGAGTATCGCGGACAACGGAGTCGGATCCAAGGAGATCGTTCCCGGCATCGGGTTGTCGGGCATGGCAGAACGCCTTTCTCACGTCGGGGGCACCATGAAAGCCGAGAACACCCCCTTTGGCTTCCTCGTATTCAGCGAGATCCCCGTTGCCCAGGAGGAAAAAAGGTGAGAGTGAGCCGATGAGCGTCGCTCGGAAGACCAGGATCCTGCTGGCGGACGACCAGGTGCTCTTCGTCGAGAGCCTACGTACGGTGCTGGAAACGCGCGCGGAGGACTTCGACGTCGTCGGCGTAGCCTTCACGGGCCGGGAAGCCATCCAGCTGGTTATGGAGACGCATCCCGACATCATCCTCATGGACGTGCGCATGCCGGAGGTGGACGGGGTCGAGGCAACCAAGATCATCCACCAGACCTATCCTGACGTCCATGTCCTCATGCTGACCACGTTCGACGATGACGAGTACGTCGTGGAGGCTCTGAATCACGGGGCGGCGGGATACGTTCTGAAGGATATGGCGCCAGCGGATCTCATCGTGTCCCTGCGAGCCGTGTCCAAGGGCTCGGTCATCATCTCCCCCCAGGTGGCCAACAAGCTTCTGCGCATCCGGGAGGGTGACGGGAAGCAGGAGGACGGACCGGAAACCAGACCGCGGCCTCTTCCTGACGGCTCCTTCCTGCGCTACCTGAGCAAGCGGGAGATCGAGATCCTGCGCCTCATCGGGACAGGAGCAGACAACGTGCGAATTGCGAGAAAGCTCTCGATTGCCGAGCAGACGGTCAAGAACCACGTGAGTGTCATCTATTCCAAGCTCCACGTGCACAACCGGATGCAGGCGATGAAGCTCGCCAACTCCCTGAAGGAGTATTTCGGCTCCGACCCTTGACGTCGGAAAGTACTAGTACTATTCCTTTCCGCGGCAGTACCACGGTAACTTCCGTTCGATTCGGCTCACGCGGTAGGATGGCAGCCGCCGTGATGCCAGGGTCCCTCGCAAGGCCATTTGCCCTCACGCTCGTGTTCCTGCTCGGAGGGACAGTCTGGGCGTTTGCCGGCGGAGCGTGGGAAAACGCGGGCCGGGTCCAGCTCACCGTGGCTACCGTCAACAATCCCGACATGGTAATCATGCAGCAGCTGTCCAGCGAGTTCACCGCAGCCACGGGGATCAACCTCAGCTTCGTTGTTCTTCCCGAGAATGAGCTTCGCCAGAAAGTCACGGAGGATGTCGGCCTCGGCTCGGGCAAGTATGATGTGGTGACTATCGGAACCTACGACACGCCGCTCTGGGGAAAGAATAGATGGCTCGTCTCGTTAGAGCCCCTCTTCGCCGCAATGAGCGCAGCGGAGGCAAACTCGTATGCGCGCGACGATCTCCTTCCGACCATCCGGGCCGCCCTTTCGTACAACGACGAGCAGTTTGCGCTGCCTTTCTACGGGGAGAGCAGCATGATGTTCTATCGAAAAGACCTGTTCGCCGGCGCGGGAGTCACGATGCCGCTGAGGCCGACCTGGCAGCAGATCCATGACTTCGCTGTGCGGCTGAAAGGCCGGGAGGGCGTTCCCTACGGGATCGTGCTGCGCGGGCTTCCGGGCTGGGGGGAGATACTCGCGCCGTTCAACACGGTGGTCAACGCGTTCGGCGGCCGCTGGTTCGACGAAAACTGGACTCCGGCCTTCACTGAGCCCGCCATGGCGGAGGCGTGGCGGTTCTACAAGAAGCTTCTCGCGGATGCCGGCGAGCCGACTCCGACCACCGATGGATACACCGAGTGTCTGGCCATCATGCAGAGCGGGAAAGCGGCAATGTGGTACGACGCAACAGTGTCGGCGGGCGCGCTGGAGGCGCGCGACTCGAAGGTGGCCGGCCGCATCGGCTACGCTTTCGCTCCTTCGGCGCGCAAGGGCAACACCGGGTGGCTGTGGGCCTGGGCGCTGGGAATCGAATCCTCATCGAAGCACCCCCGCGAAGCCTTCCGCTTCATTACGTGGGCGACGGACAGGAAATATATCGCCCTCGTCGGCAAGCAGGTGGGGTGGGCACAGGCCCCGCCGGGCACGCGGGTCTCGACCTACAGCAATTCAGACTACCTGGCAGCTGCTTCATTCGCCGGCATCGTGCTCCACTCGATCGAGAGCGCCGACTACGAGCGGCCCACGCTGCATCCGGTTCCCTACAAGGGGGTGCAGTACGTTTCTATTCCGGAGTTCCAGAGTCTCGGCGAGGCGGTGTCGCAGCAGCTCGCGGCGTACATCGCGGGGCAGAAGCGTCTTCCGGAGGCGCTTGCCGACTGCCAGGCCGCGGCTCTCGTGGTAGCCCGCGAGGGCGGCTACCTCAAGTGAGGCCTGCAGGCATGCCGGTAGAACCGCAATGCACGACGAGCTGAAAATGAGACGTTCCCAGCTTCTCACGCTGCCGGCGATCCTGATTGTTGCTGTAGTCACGCAGGCTCCCATCCTGGCGACCCTCGGGATGTCCCTGGTTCGCTGGATCGTCGTGAGACCTGACCAGGGCATCACATTCATCGGTCTGGACAACTACGGAGGGATCTTCAGCTCACGGGACTTCTATGAGGTCGTGCTAAACACCGCCTTCATCACGGTGGCATCCCTCGTGGCCTGCACCGTTCTTGGCATTCTCTTCAGCCTTATGCTGAACCGCGACTTTCCCGGCGTGAACGTGGTCCGCACGCTGATCATCTCCCCGTTCTTCGTGATGGATGCCGTCGCGGGCATCGTCTGGCGTACGATCATTCTCAACTCCTCCTTCGGCTGGAACGGCTATTTTGCGTCGTTGCTCGGGACGAAGCCGTTCGATTTCTTCGGGGTGCATTCGCTCCTGACCATCATCGTTCTCATCGTCTGGCAGTGGACGCCGTTCTTCGTCCTGATCATCCTGGCAGGGCTCCAAAATATCCCCCCGGAGATTGTGGACAGCGCTCGGGTGGACGGAACCGGCTGGCTGCGAGAGCTCGTGTTCATCAGGATTCCTGTCATCATGAATCACATCGAGGTCGCGGTTCTCCTGGGGCTCATCTTCGTGCTCAAGGTGTTCGGGCTCATTTTCGTGACCACCAGGGGAGGACCAGGGTTCTCCTCAGCGAACCT
>DATKLB010000090.1:0-2956 GCA_035542615.1 Spirochaetia bacterium
GCTGAAAGAACCACCGTCACGCAGATGAGGATGAACAGGAATGCGAACGGAAGCTTCAGGGGCTCGCTCACAGCGAGCCCAGCCTATCATCCCGTCGTGAGTTTGTCATGGGATCATGTACCCGGCGCCCCTGACACACGCGATGAAACGACCCGCGGCTGTCTCGACGCTCCTCACTTTCTTCCGGAGGGAAGCAACATGCACATCAATCGCCCTGCCGCGCGCCCGGTCGGGGCTTCCCCAGACCTCACAGGCAAGTGAGGCACGGGGGACGGGATCGCCCCGGGCTCGCAGCAGGAGCCGCAGGATCTTCGACTCCTGTCTGCTGAGCGTCACCATTCCCCGCGGCGTGCGCAGGTCCTTTCCTTCAAAGGAAACCGTTCCCCACGGAAACTCGAAGCTCCGCCGGACGCGTGAAAGGACCGCCAGGGCGCGAAGCTCCAGCTCCTCGGGAGCCCAGGGCTCCCGAAGGTAGTCGGCGCATCCGCCGAGGAAGGCGGAGCGCAGGAGCCCGGGAGGACCGCAGGCGATGACCGGCGCAAAGCGGCCACCGAGCTCCTCGAGGTCCTGCACCTGCGTGATGTACAGGTCCGGCTCGTCTTCCGTCGGGTGAGGATCAGCGCGCGTGAAATGGAAAGGGCCTCCCCTCAGGGAAGCCCTCACTCTTTCGCAGACAACAGCGTCGAGTCCGATCAGGCGCACGGAAAATCGTGCATCACTTCTTGTCTTTGTCTTCAATCTGCCCCATCTTGGCCTTGAGATCTTCCAGGAGCTTGTCCGCGCTCGAATCGGAGGCTTCCAGCTCCTTGAACTTGTCCTCCAGCTTCTGGTCCTCGGTCACGGAGGACAGCTCCTTCATTGCATCCGCCTCAGCCTCGACCTGGTCCACCTTCTGCGCCATGCGATCGAACGTGTCGAAGGAGGAGCCCGACGCGAGGGAGCCCATGGTCTGCTGGATCTGCTTCTGCGCCTCGGCCCTTTTGGCGCGCGCAATCAGGAGGTTCTTCTTGCGGCTTGCCTCATCGATCTTGGCGGAAAGCTGACGCAGCGCATCCTTCAGCTGCTCGACGGAGGCGTGCTGGTTCTCGTATTCCTTCTGAAACGACGCCGCGTAGCCGTCGTACTCCTGCTTGCGGACCAGTGCTTCCTTGGCCAGGTCATCCTTGCCCGCTTTCACGGCGAGCATTGCCTTTTTCTCCCAGTCCTCGGACTGCGCCTTGTTTTCCAGCATCTGCCGCTCGAGCTTCTTTTCGTCGGCGATGGACATCGCGACCTGCTTCTTGGCCTCGAGGAGCTGCTCGTTCATGTCCATGACGAGCTGGTTCAGCATCTTCTCAGGGTCTTCCGCCTTGCTGATCAGGGCGTTGATATTGGACTTGAGGACGGTGCGTATTCTTTCCAGAATCCCCATGGATTCCTCCTGTTAAGCTTTGCCGCGGTACGACGAGAGGACGCGGTAGTGCTGCGCAACCGCGAGCCCGATGGCGTCCAGCGCTCCCTCGAACTCCTCCAGGCCCATGCTCTCGGCGTCCAGGGTGTCGATGAGAATGATCTGGCGACCGTCGATACCGTAGGCGCCGTGCACCAGGTCAGCCGTGTTGAGGCGCAGCAGCTCCTCGAACAGCTTTTCGCGGTTTCGGGCAGGCACTTCCATGACGTTCATCCGCATGATCACGTGCGAGTCAGCGACGGCGATGACGAGGTTCTCCAGCCCCCTCGGGGCGTCGGAAACGAGCCATGTACCGGGCGAATGCTGCTGGAAGGTCAGGCCCAGGCGCACGAGGTAACTTTCGATCTTCTCCTGCGGGCTCATGGAGTGGTCCTCAGCCGAGAAACACCTGCCCTGCATTGTCGATAGCGAGAATGGTCTTGCATTCAGAGCAGCGGAACCGTCCCGCCTTCGAGGCCTTGAGCTTCTTGCTGCAGATCGGGCACTTGAAGATCTTTGGGAAGATGTTCCCCTTGCCCTCCTCTCCCCGCGCAGCAAAGAAGGACACGGCTTCATCGAGGTTTTCCTTGATATTGAAGAACTGGGAGAACCCCAGCAACTGGAAGACTTCGTAGACCTTCGGCTGGATTTCGAGGAGCACCAGGTCTCCACCGCGCGGTTTGACCGCCTTCAGGAACGCGGTGAAGGAACCGATTCCCGTGCTCGAAACGTAGTTGAGACCAGCGCAGTGGAAAATGAGCTTTATGAAGTTGCTCTCGATCGCCTTGGCAACACGCTTTTGAAAGTAGTTTGAGTTGTAGGTGTCGATGTACCCCGTCAGGTAGAGCACCAGACACCCGTCGGTGTCGTCGATCTTCTGGAGGCGAATCTTGAGGCTGTCGTCCTTTTCGTCGTCAAAACCGGGAACAATCTCGTTGTTACTCATGGCGCCCCTTTGCCTTCAAAGATACCAGCCGGTCCATAGTAGTATAGTCCTCGCGTTCGTGTGCCGCAAGGGTGTCGTCGAACGGCAAATCCCCGAGAAAGTCCCTGTATCTTACGGATTTTGCGCTCATTTGTCAAACTGCCGCGCCGGATTCGCCGGATTCGATCACTTCGAGGGGTCCCACTGGAGCGTGAGGGTGCAGGTGTTGTACGCGAGCTGTGCCACGGCGCTCGCCTCGTCGAAGGGGAGGCGGAACTCCCCGCGATAGCGCGCCGCAAGCTGCCACCCGTCGAGACGCGAGCTGATGCCCGTGGAGACGACATATGCCTGGAAGGATCTCCCCGGGTTGTCCGCGAAGTCGTAGCGGAGGCTGACGCTGCCGTCCACCTTCGTCCCCTCCGCCAGGGCGAGCGCCGCCGTCGGTCCGATTCTGACCGACACGTAGTCCTTCGTCCACCCGCTCTCGTCGAGCTCGGGGAAGTCGACTCTTTTCGCCCCCAGGACAAAGCCCAGCCTGAGGGGATCGGTCACGCGCCAGGTTTGCTCGTGCTCCAACTGCAGGTAGCCGTAATCGCCGGTGG
>DATKLB010000091.1:0-3703 GCA_035542615.1 Spirochaetia bacterium
GTCTCAACGGATTTTCTTTTCACCGCTCCTTCCACCACGACGTAGACGTAGTCCACACCAGAGTCGGTGACAACGGCGGTGTTGGGAACGACCAGGACATGGGTGCGATTCTCCACGGGAAAAGCGACCCTGGCGAACATACCCGGCCGCAGCGCCCCATTTGGGTTGTTGACGGCAACCTTGATGAGGTATCCCAGGGAGCGTGGATCGGCAGCAGGGCTGATCGTGCTCACCTCGCCCTGCATGCGCTCGGGACCCGCCCCGGTGTCGACGGAGACCGCCACTGTCTCACCCCTGCTGATCTGCTGCACCATGTCCTGCGAGACGCTTGCCTCGGCCGTCACCGTGCTCGAGTCGATGACGACGAACGCGGGGGCTCCTGTTGCCACCAGCTCTCCGTCGTCCACGTTTCGCGCGGCCACCAGGCCGGCAATGGGTGAGGTGATCACCGTATTGTCCAGCTGCGACTGCGCGAGATCCAGCGTGGCTTGCGCCTGCTCCACCTGCGTGGACGCGACTCCCGTGGACTGCGGTCCTCCTTTCTCCTGGATGAGAGACAGGTTGTCCCTGGCAGTGCCCAGAGCGATCTCGGCGCTCTTGAATCGTGCCTGCGCGGAATCCAGCTGTTGTCGCGAGACTGTCCCGTTGTCGAACATCTTCCGCGTCCGATCGGCGAAATCCTTCGCCTCATCGTACTGGACCTGCGCCTGATGCACGGCTGCCTGCGCCTGCAGGATCTGAGAGGAAAGCGATGAGTCGCTGGTCCTGGTGAGATTCGCCCGCGCGCTTTCCAGCGCAGCCTTTGCCTGCCGGTACTGTGCCTCGTAATCCTTCGCTTCCAGGGTGAAGAGCACCTGGCCTTTCCCGACGCGCTGGCCCACCTCCGCACGTGTGCTCGCGACCCTGCCGGAAATCTTTGGCGACACCACGATCTCTTCGTGTGCCTTGATCCTGGCAGCGTACTCCTGGGAAATCGCAACAGTCTGGCGCTGCGCCGCCACCACGGTGACGCTGCGCGGTGTTTCCTTCACGCTCTGACGGGCCGGGGCGCATCCGGCCAAAGCGAAGGCTGCGGCCGCAAGAAGCACTATTGTATGAACGCGACTCATGATGCGTGTCCTTTTCCTCGGATCTCGTCAATCAGGGTGTACACGACGGGCAGGAGAAGCGGCGTGAAGATCGTGGAGGTCAAGAGGCCGCCGATCAGGACAACCGCCATGCCCGATCGTATTTCGCTCGACGCCCCCAGGGACAGCGCAAGGGGCATCATGCCCACGATCATGGTCGCTGATGTCATGAGGATGGGGCGAAGCCGTGTGACTCCTGCCTCAACGAGCGCGTCCTTCAGAGGCAGCCCCCGCTTCACAAGGGTGTTCGTGTAGTCGATGAGCAGGGTGCCGTTCTTCGAGATGAGCCCGTCGAGCATGATGAGCCCGATGAAAGCGATGATGTTGACGGCCTTGCCGGTGAGCGCCAGGGCCGCGAAGGCTCCGATGATCCCGCAGGGGATGGACAGCATGCGGATCATCGGCGTCAGGAACGATTCGTAGAGCACCACGAGGATCATGTAGACAAGGAGAACTGACGCGATCAGGGCCCACACGAGAGAGCGGAACGCGGTCGCCTGGTTCTGCGTATCCCCGCCGTAGGTGACCTGGTATCCGGGGGGCATGACGACGTCCGAGAGCTTCTGTTTGACGTCCGCTGTGACCGCTCCCAGCGGTCTGCTCTGAATGTTTGCGGTGATCGTGGCAACGTTCTGCCTGTTTCGCCGCAGGACACGCTGCGGGCTGTCGCTCCTCGCCAGTCGGGCGACCTGGGAGAGCGGGATCTGCTGGCCCAGTCGGTTGGTGATCGAGAGAGTCTGCAGGTCGTACGGTGTGCGGATCTGCTCTTCGCGGTAGCGCACCACCATGTCGAACTCGTCGCCCGCATGGCGATAGACCCCGACGTCGGCGCCGGCAAGCGAGGTGCGCAGAACGCTGGCGATGTCGTACGCGGTGAGACGGTAGTCGGAGGCGGCAAGCCGATCGACGATCACGCTGACCTCGCTCTGGGTGGCCCGCATCGTATTGTCCACGTCAGCGGTGCCGGCCACGGAGCGCACATCGGTCTCCACCCGGCGGGCCAGGTCCCGCAGAACGTCGCGGCTCGGTCCTGTCACGTTGACGATGAAAGGCTTGGCGCCCTCGATCGACGTGCGCGAGAGGATCCCGGGCTCGGTCACGGAGAAATCCACGCCGGGCAGTCCGCGTCCCCATTCCCGAAGCTCGCGCGCAAGCACACCCTGGCTCTTGTGCCGCATCGACTTGTTCGTGAGCGTGACGAAGATCTCGGAGGTGGAGACGGTCGTGCTGCCTCCGATCGTGGAGAAAGCGCTCTGGATCTCGGGAAGCGCGGCGAGGTGCCGTTCCACGATCTTCGTTTTGTCATCCACCTGCTGGAAGCCGGCGCCCGAGCCCAGGTCCAGGTCCAGGATGAGCTTGCCCTGGTCGAAAGCCGGCAGGAACTCGGTCTGGATGACATGCAGGGGAATCAGGGCGATGCTGCCGGCCACGAGGATGGTAATTGCGATGATCACTTTCCAGCGGTTTCCGAGGCACCACCGGAGAAAACGGAGGTAGGTGCTCTTGACTCCGGTCTCGAAGAATCGTCCGAATGCTCCGTGCGCCCGCGCCTCGTCGTCGCCAGGGGCAGGGGCCGCACGACGACCGCCGCGAGATCCCAGCATCCGGGAGGCCATCATCGGCGTTACCGTGAAGGAGACGAGCAGGGACAGGAGTGTGGCCGCGACGACTGTCACCCCGAACTGGCGGAAGAACTGGCCGACGATGTCGGTCAGAAACGCGATGGGCGCAAAAACGACCACGTCGCATAGAGTGATGGCCACGGCGGCAAGGCCGATCTCCATCCGGCCCCGGACAGCGGCCGTGCGCGGATCTTCACCGAGGTGAATGTGCCTGTCAACGTTTTCCAGGATGACGATGGAGTCGTCGACGAGGATGCCGATGCACAACCCCAGCGCCATGAGGCTCACAATGTTCAGGGTGAAGTGGAAGAGGTACATCGCGAAGAATGTACCGATCAGCGAGATGGGGATCGCGACGAGGACGATGAGGGAAGACCTCCAGCGCCGCAGGAAGAGGAAAAGGACGAGGGAGGTCGTGATGATACTTTCGAGCAGGTTCAAGCGCGTCTCATCGAGTGACGAATTGATGAACACCGTTGCGTCGTTGGCCACGGCGAGCTCGGCCCCCGGCAGCATGGTCGCCTGCAGGGCTGGTAGCGCCCGTTTGACCCGGTTGGCCGTATCCACGAGGTTCGCGTCGCTCTGCTTGCGCACAAGGAGCCCTACCGCGGGCTGGCCGTTCAGGCGGACGGTCTGTACGGGATCGGGATAGTCCAGCTTCACATCCGCAATCTCGGAGAGGCGGACCGTTGACCCCGTTCCCGTCGGGATCCGCAGGTTGCGCGCATCCTGTTCGCTTGCAAACTCACCAAGCATGCGGACCGTGAGGTCCCTCGATCTCTGCTTGATTTCTCCTGCCGGCACGTTCATGTTGTCCGCCTGAAGCGTTGCCAGGAGAGCCGCGGTACTGACCGAATAGTAATCCAGCTTCTCCCGGTCCGCCGTGACCTGCAACTCTTTCTTCTGGCCCCCCACGATGCTCACGTTGCCGACGCCGGGCAGGGACTCCAGGGC
>DATKLB010000092.1:0-17508 GCA_035542615.1 Spirochaetia bacterium
CTCACCGAGGCATACGACCGTCTGGAGGTCGCGGAGTTCAGCGCGAACGCAATCCTCAACGCCGCCAATGTGGGAAAAGTGCAGCGCATCGGCGAGAGGGAGCTGGACGCAATCAGGAAAAAGTTCGGGCTGTCCTGAGAGCGATGAAAACTCTCTTTTTTTGTTGACCTGACGCTACATGGAGCATATAATGGCGGGAGAGCAGGTAGCGCTCCGGAGCCTATCCGGAAGGCGAAAAAAAGCGGAAATGGAAAGAGACCTGTTTCCGCTCTATTACTCACAGAAACCGGGTAGGGAGGAAAGAACCATGAGGAAGATCTGTCTCACAGCGGCCGTGGTGCTAATGCTCGGCTGCCTCGTCAGCGTGTCGGCTTTTGCTGACAGCGGTTTCAGTTTGCGGGCTCGCGTTACCGGTCAGTTTGCTGGAAACCAGTCATTTGCCGGCCCAGCCGCGACAATCAACGCCAGCGTGAACAGTGGCTTCGCAATCGGCCTGGAAGGGCTTTACAAGATCATTCCGAATCTTCAGATAGGCGCTGGTCTGGAATACCAGATTACGCGGCAGGCAACCTATAACGGTGTAAGCCAGGGAAACTTCCAGTTCCTGCCAGTCTATGGAATGGTGCGAGTTCCCTTCGCTTTTGGACCTATCGAGCCATACATCGTGGGTCGCATAGGATATGGAATCTATTCAGGAGATTCCACCTATACAGTATCAGGACTCTTCGCGACCAATGCCGGACTCTACTTTGGAGCGGGAGCTGGAATCGACTACAGCTTGGGAGCCTTTTCTGTCTTCGCAGAGGCCACGTATGGACTCAATGACGGCTCGCTGAGCGCTTCTGGAGTAACCGTAAATACCGCATATACAAGGCTGGATGTTTCCGCAGGAGTGTCATTCGCTTTGTAGATAGAGAAGATTCTGGCCGGTCACGTCCTGTGGCCGGCCGCATTCCGCCTTTGCCAGAAGCTTTCCTTGTTCAGCGCGTACGTTTTCAAGCGTTCGGTCGACTGCCGCAGGGACGAATACCGAAAGGCCAGGCTCCTCAGCTCCCCACCTGCTCCCTGACGGCGGCGGAGAGCGCCCGAAGAAGCGGGACGAAGGGCGCTGCTGAGGCCTGTCCTTCATCGACGCTGCCCGCGATCATGGCCTCGAGCCCGGGAATGAGCACCTCGCGGGCCAGCTCCTCCCTTTCGGCAGCATCGTCACACTCCGAGAGAAACCTCAGGAGGACGGACAGGTGGTCCAGCGGCTCGTCGCCGGCTTCGAAGCCGAGCCGGCGGTACCTCTTCTGGAGGTCCAGGAGAAGCATGCTTCGACCGTAGCCTTCCCCGTAGAGCTGTTGCCCGATGAACGGGTTCCTCGTGCGGTACAGCTCCGCCATTCTCTCCGCGGGGGTCTCATCCACGAAGCGCGCGAACTCGTCAAGGTCTGCCGAAGGAACGCCGACTGCCGCCGCGCAGCGCGCGCACTCCTGGACGCGCCGGAGAAGATCGACGTCAGGCGCCTCGAAAATTTCGGCGAAGAGCTCGAGCATCCTGTCCATGTGAGCTATGCGGTCAGGCGCTCGCGCCCGCTCACGCGAGCACGTCCGTGGTCCGCGTGCCCTCGCCCTGCTTTTGCCGGGCGATGTCGCTCTGTGCGTTGGCAACCGCGCGGTACGCATCGGCGGCCCTGCTCACCTCCGCGGAGGAGGGCGCCGCATTCGCGCTGGAGCTCTCGATGAGCGTCTGGGCTCTCTGGATAGAGCCCTCCGGATCGTTGACCACGGCTCCCGCATCGACGCGACCCCCGCCTGCCGGTTGAGCGCCGGGGCCGGGTCCTGTCAGGTACTGCGGACTTGCCCCGCGGTCTGCTTCGGCAATGCGCCGGGCATCGTTCTCCTGGTCCACGGCCACGCGGGCGTCCGGCGCAGGCTCGGGAGGACGAAATTGTGCGACACCACTGACATACGACGAAACCGGTTCTATCGCCATCGACGTGCGCCTCTAGAAAACGAATTTACCACCGCGCAGCGGTATAAGCAACGCCGTATCACGACCGATTTCAGCCTGTCGTTCGCATGCCAGTGGCCACCCCCTCGATCGTGAGCCGAAGGAGGTCGCGGCACTCCGCCTGGCACTCCTCGTCTCCGAGTCTCTCACACTCCCGAAGCCGGCGAAGCCACTCGACCTGGACGAGATTCAGCGGGTCGGTATTCGGATTCCTCACCGTGATCGACCGTCGAAGCCAGGGAACCTCCTCCAGCAGCTCGGTCTGGCCCTGGGTACGCAATACCGCATCTTTGCTGCGGGCAAACTCCTCCGCTATGAGGCGCCAGATCCTGTCCCTGGCCGCCGGCTCTTCCACCAGCCCGGCGTACAGGCAGGCGATGCCCTGGTCCGCCTTTGCAAGGGCAAGGGCCGCGTTGTCGATCGTCGCGCGAAAGAACGACCAGCTCCCGTACATCTCGCGAAGAGTGTCCCATCCGCTCTCATGAGCAGCCGCGAAGGAGGCAAAGGCCGCGCCGATTCCGAACCACGCGGGAATCAGGCACCGGCTTTGCGTCCACGCGAATACCCACGGGATCGAGCGCAGATCGGCCAGGGACCGTCCACCGTAACGGTGCGCGGGACGCGAGGCAATGGGAAGAGCCTCGATCTCCTCGATCGGCGTCGACTGCTCGAAGTATGCAAGAAAACCGGGTTCCTCGATGAGCGCGCGGTAATGGGTGAGAGAGGCGCGTGACAGCTCCATCATCGCCTCCTGCCATTGCGGACGCGGCGGGGAAAGCGGCTGCGTGGAGGTCATCAGCGTGGCCCAGAGCACCTGCTCGAGATGGCGGCCGGCAATGCGCGGGTCATCGTACCTGTCCGCCAGAACCTCGCCCTGCTCCGTCATGCGCAGCCCGGCAGCGAGCGATTCCCGGGGCAGAGAGAGGATGCTGCGGGCGGCAGGGCCGCCGCCCCGGCCCAGCGAGCCGCCTCTGCCGTGGAAGAAGATGACCCGGATGCCGCGGCTGGCAGCGACAGCGTGCAGAGTGCTTTGCGCCTCGTACAGCGCCCAGCAGGCGGCGAGGTAACCGCCGTCTTTCGTGCTGTCCGAGTAGCCGATCATCACGGTCTGGGTGTTGTTTCGTCGGGAGAGGTGCTCGCGGTAGGCGGGATCGTCGAGCATGTCGGTGAGAATCTGAGGCGCATTCTCGAGGTCTTTGATTGTCTCGAACAATGGAATGATATCCACGGCGAGCCCTTTCTCGCCGGCAGCTCCGCACAGCGTCCCTGCCTGGCAGAGCCAGAGGACGGCCAGCACGTCGCTCAGGGAATGTGTCATGCTGATGACGTAGCCTCCCAGGGCTTCTTCGCCGAGGTGAGCCGATGCCTGGGCGAGAACCGAGAAGAGCTGGACCGTCTCGCGGGCATCGGCGCCCAGCCCGCGCAGTGGCAGCCGTCCTGAAAACTGGAGGGAGGAGCGCAAGACCTCTCTTTTTCGGCCCTCGGGAAGAGAAGCGTAATCCGGGACACGCCGGGCTGCCCGGAGCAATTCCGACATCACGCGAAGGTTCCAGGCTGACTCCTGGCGGATGTCCAGCCGGGCAATGTGCAGGCCGAACACGTCGGTCTGCCACAGCCAGTCCTGCAGCTCGCCCTGGATGATCCGCTCGCCGCCATGGGCGAGCAGGCTGTCCCGGATGATCTTCAGATCCGCGGCAAGCTCTTTCATGCCGCCGTAGCATCCCGCCGGCGCGTCGGCGAAACTCCGCGTTTCCCGAGTGCGCTCGAGCCGCCACTCGATCGTCTTGAGGAAACGGCGGTACACCTCGTGCTCGGAGACCGGTTCGAGCAGGTCGGCGAGCCGCGGGTGCTCCCGGATTCGCTTTTCGAGCGCGTCGCGGATTTCCTGGCTGACGGAAGTTTCCAGGCTCGAGCTCGTCAGCACGTCGAAGAGCCTGCGGCACTGGGCGAGGTGAGCCTCCGCCGCTGCCCGCCTCATGCGAAGAAGGGTGCTGGCGGTCACCTCGGCGGTCACGTTGGGGTTGCCGTCGCGATCGCCGCCGATCCAGGACCCGAAGCGCAGGAAAGCAGGGATGCGGAACACGAAGCCGGGATAGCTGCGCTGCAAGGCGCCCTGGAGGTCCCGATAGATCAGCGGGATCACCTGCCAGAGCGTCGAGGCGAAGGAAAGCCCGACCTCCACTTCCTCGGAGACGCTGGGCCGCCGCGGTCTGACGAGCTCTGTCTGCCAGAGGCTGGTCAGGGACGATCGCAGTACCGCCGTCAGGCGATCGCGGTCACGGGGCAGCAGCTCGGCATCATCCATCTGCCCCAGGATCTGGCGCATGCGCCGCACGAGGCCGCGAACGGAGCGCCGCTTGGCCTCTGTCGGATGCGCGGTGAACACGAGCTCAATGGAAAGAAGGTCGATCAGGGCCTGGACCGCGTCGGGAGAAAAGTCGGCCCTGCGCATGATCAGCACCGCCTCCTCCATCGATTCGCTGCGGGGTTCGGGATGTCGGCGGCGCTCCCGCTCGCGCAGGACGCGCACCCGCTCCCTGTCCTCGGAGAGATTGGCGAGGTCGAAAAAAATAGTGAACGCGCGCACGACCAGGCGCGCCTGCCCCCCGCTCAGGGAGTGAACGCGCGCCAGGAGGGCGCTCTCAGCGCCTGGCCGGCCTTCCCTCCGGGCCCTGGCCCCCAGGCGTATCTCCTCCTCCAGCTCGTAGAGTGACTGTCCCGCCTGCTCGCGAATCACCTGGCCGAGGAGGCTTCCCAGAAAATGAATCTCGGGACCAAGCTTTTCGCTTTTCTCCATGGGTGTCATGAATTTCAGCGTGAATCTCTTTCCTGTCAACGCCGGACCGCCCGGCGTTCGACGGAACGAACCGGGCCCGGTGGTGGGCTCGGCACCGTGGCGTGACTATATTCGCATCATGTCGCGCGAGGTGCCTGAGGACGTTGAGCTCATTCGCAGGATGACCCGGAGAGAAACGCTCGCTCTGCGCGAGCTGTACTCGCGACATGGACGGCTCGTCTTCGGGCTGGCCCTGCGGATCGTTGGAGACCAGGAAGGCGCGGAGGAGATCACCCAGGACGTGTTCCTTCGTGCGTGGGAAAAAGCGGATACGTATCGGCACGAGAAGGCCCAGGTGCGGACGTGGCTCGCTCGCATTACACGCAACCGAGCGATAGATGTGCTGCGCAGGCGCGTCTCGAAGGAGGCACGGGCGCGCGACGCCTGGGAAGAAATGAAGAACGCTGCCCGAGAGGCCGGATCCGACCCGGCCTCGCCCGTTGAAGTCGATGACATGCGCGGCCGCATTTCACAGGCAATACTGTCTCTACCACAAGAACAGAGATACGCTCTGTCCCTTGCGTTTTTCGACGGCTTGACGCATCGCCAGATCGCTGAGGCGACCGGAGAGCCTCTCGGGACGGTGAAATCGCGGATCCGGGGAGCCATGCTCAAGCTCCGGGAGATGTTGCAGAGCGAGAGGGATGCATGGTAATCCTCCGCGAGCTTTCCTGCGTAGATAGAGGAGGGGCGGCCTGTCGGCCCTCCAACGCCACGGGGTACCGCGGCAGCCCTCGGCCGTCATCAAACGTCCCTGTCCTGGGGAAGGAGGCTCGGCTTCCCAATGAGTGACCACGAGGCGATCCGTGAGTTGATCGCTGCCTATGCTCTCGATGCTCTGGACGCCGAAGACTCCACCCGGGTGGAGGAACACCTCCCTGGGTGCGCCCCATGCCGCAGGGAGCTCGCCTCTTTCCTGCGCGTGGCGGACCAGCTTGCTCTCTCTGCCACTGAGGTTTCGCCGCCGGTCGGGTTGGAGCGGAAGATCCTCAGGCAGGCCTCTTTGAACATGCAGCGCGGAGCCGCCAGAGGGCCCCGCTCCTGGAATCCCGGGGTTGCTGCTGCCGCGGCTGTGCTGATCCTCCTGCTCGCGGCGGGGAACCTCGCGCAGTGGGTCCGCTCGCCACAGTTCCAGGCACGCTCAAAGGGCCTTGTGACCGTGGCTCTCCTCGGCACAAGCGGGCACAGGGATGCATACGGAACAATCGTTGTCGACCCGGACGACAACGAGGGTGTGCTCGCGGTTCGAGGCCTCCCGAAGCTGGATCAGGGCTCGCGCTACCAGTTGTGGCTGACCAAGGATGGCGATACTCGGAGCGGCGGCCTTTTCGCCGTGAACGAAGACGGGTACGGATCGCTGCTTGTCAAAATTCCCGGGGGCTTTCGCGGTTTTCGATCGTTCGCCGTGTCAGTCGAGCCTGTTGAAGGGAGCGCATCTCCCCAGGGCAGCACGATCATGAGGGGCAGGCTCTAGCCACTGCAGGTCGGCGCGCTTTGCCCGGGACGGGATTCCGCACCGGGTGAAGCAGCGAACCGACCGAGGAGGAGAGATCCCCCGAGGACCAGCAGAAGACCGAGGGCCCGTTCCAGGCCGCCCGGGCCCGCTCCCCCCAGGGGCTCGGAAAGCGAGAGCCAGCCAAGGAAGAGAACGCCGACCCTGCCAAAGAAATCGGACACGACAACTCCACCCATGACGGTCCCGACCTGGTAGGCGCGAGAAAGCATGTAGAAACCGGCGAGATAGAACGTGATGAGCCCGGCGGCAGCGAGGACAAGCCCGGCTGCGGGAAAAGGCGCCTTCTGGAGGAAAAGCAGAAGAACCTTTGTCAGGAGATCCCCCGCGCTCCCCAGGAGTCCCGAAAGGGCGGCAAAGGCAAAGAGGGATGCCCGCGGCGAGCGTCCGAGCAGTCGGGGCGCCATGAAAATCGCGAGTGAAAGAAGCACCGTGCAGGCAAGACCGAAAAGGACTCTCTCTGCGGATGGAGACGCGGGCCCCGAGACATCCCGGAGCCCCAGGAGAACAATCCCGGCAGTGACGCAGGCGACCGCCGCCCACTCGACGAGCGACAGCGGTGTCCGCAGGAAAATGTAGGAGAACAACGCCAGAATGACGTAGCTCCCCGCGGTTATCGTACGTGCGGTCGAGATCGGCATCCTGTCCAGGCCAAAGACGAACAGGCCCCATCCCAGGGCAGTAATCAGGAGGCCGAGCATCCAGCCCGGAGATCCCAGAAGAGACGCCACCGGCAGCCTGTCGGCGGACAGCTTTCCGACGGCCTTCTTCTGCAGCACCGCTCCGAGGTCCCACAGCACTGTGCCCAGGATGACCGCGCAATATCGGGGTATGGCTGACTCCAGCATCGGCCGCACATGGTGACCGGATTTCCGCCCCGGGGCAAGAGCACCGCCATTCCCCGGGCGCCGGCATGGACGCATCCGCGGGCGCCGTGCGAGAATGCCGCATGGACGCTGAGATCCGCTACCATCTGTGCCGACCCGACCAGGCGCGCGCGCGCCGGGAGGAATGCCCGGTTGTCTACATTCCCATAGGCACCATCGAGTGGCACGGCTCGCAGAATCCACTTGGAGCCGATACTCTGCAGGCCGAAGGCCTCGCCTTGCTGTGCGCGAGAAAGGGGGGCGGCCTGGTCTTCCCTCCGTTGTATTACGGAGAGAGTCGAAGCGAGTCCCTGATGGAGGCGAACGCCGATGATCGGGAGAAGATCGCCGAGGCGATGGGTCTGCCGCCGGACAACTTTCTTCCCGAGCGCCAGCCTTTCTCTCCGACCGAGCAGGTCCTTGGATACCAGAGGCTCCTCCTGCACATCCTCGCCGAAGCGGAGACCCTGGGTTTCAAGGTCGGCGTGCTGGTTGCGGGGCACTATCCTCTCATCGACCATGCCCGCTCGGCTGTGCTGCTGTTCAACAAGCGGCGCTACAGCAAGTACCACGGCATGCTCGCCTGGGCATGCGTCGATTACCTTCTCCTGCGAGACCGGTATCCGGATTCCGGCGATCACGCGGCGGGGTGGGAGACCTCGCACCTCATGGCTCTCCACCCGGAGACGGTCGACCTCGGCCGGCTTCCGCCGAAGGGACAGCCCCTGACGGGAATCATGGGAACGATGGCGCCGCAGGATTCGTCGGCGGAGTTCGGCCGGCGAACCCTGGAGGAGGCGGCCGAGGTCGTCGTCAGGGAAGTGAGCCATCGGCTCGCCCACCAGGAGCTCTACCGGCAGCATGGCGGCAGCCTTCAGGAAAGACTCTGGAAAGGCTAGCCACCGGGAACTACACTCTCAGGTGGAGGCCAAGACTGCCGTAGCCGGACACCGCTTGGCCGCTGAACTATGATCGTACCCGCGACACGCATGTCCCCTCAGCACAGAGCACTGGTCCCCCAGCGGATCTATCGGCGTCCCGACAAAGTCTGCCCGGAATGCGGCTTCGACCTGAGCCCCGGGCAGAACTGCGGCGCCTGCGGCTATGACCCGGTGAAGGATCTCTCCCGCAGCCGCAGGTACTCGCCCCTCTCGTGGATTCCTCTTCTGTACGCGGTCAGCCTTGTGGTCCTGATGGCCATCCTCTTCGCCGGCGTGGATGTCCCCCGCACGCGAGGCGCGGCGCGGGCCTCCGCACCCGCGCAGACGGCGTCCGCGGCCAGGCCCCCTGAGAACGTCGCGCGCCGAGCCGAGACGCGGGAGCAGCCGGAGGCGCGACAGCGGTTTGCAAGGGCCACGGTGCTCAATGGCGCGGTCGGCGGGGTCGACATCGGAAGACGCGATCTTCACCCTCCGCTCACCGGCAGGGCAGAGTACCTTGCGTGGATGCGGACTCATACCTCGCAGCCTGCTGACTTCCTCTCGGCCCGGTGGGATTGCGGGCAGGAAATCCTTTCCCTCGGACAGATCAACTCCCTGCGAGTGCTGGAAGCGTTTCTCCTGACCCCGCGCGAGGAGTTCTGCCGGACGCCGCAACGAGCGTACGAGAACGCGGCAATGCCGATCGGATACGGTCAGACGATTTCCGGACCCTACCTCGTGGCGCGCATGACCGACGCCCTCAATCCGCAGCCGGATCAGCGCGTGCTCGAAGTCGGCACGGGCTCCGGCTACCAGTCGGCGCTGCTCTCCGAGCTTTCCAGCCGCGTGTTCTCCATCGAGATCGTGGAGGATCTTGCCCGTGAGACCGACCAGATCTACCGGCGGATCTGGGACAAGCTCCCCGAGTACCGCAATGTCAGGCGCAAGATCGACGATGGCTACTACGGGTGGCCGGAGTATGCCCCGTTCGACAGGATCATCGTAACCTGCGGCATCGATCACATCCCGCCCGAGCTTCTGCGGGAGCTTGCCCCCGAAGGGATCATGGTGATCCCCGTGGGCCCCCCATCGGGCCAGACGATTCTGAGGATCGTGAAGCACGTGGCTGGCAACGGGAGCGTGAGTCTAGAGCGCGAGGACATCTACCACGGACGCGGCACCATCATCTTCGTTCCCTTCACCAGCAGGAGCGGCCTGCACACGGGGGAGCCCGAGCAGAGATGAAGCTTTCCCAGGTGCGCCTGGCGGCGCTGTTCTGCGTTTCGGTCTGCACGCTGGCCTTCGAGATCGAGGTGATGCGCGTATTCTCGGTGGCGAGCTGGTCGAACTTCGGCGCGATGGTGATCAGCATCGCGCTTCTGGGGTTCGGGCTCGCCGGGACCCTGCTCACGTTCCTGTCGTCCCAGGTGCGCCGGCGCCCCGATCTGTGGCTTGTCACTTCCAGCTTCGCCCTCGGGCCGTCGATGGCCGTGGCGCACGTGCTGGCGCAGCGGGTGCCGTTCAATCCGGTGCTCATTGCCTCGGACCCGGCGCAACTGGCGTGGATCGGTGCCTACTACGCGATCTATGCCATGCCGTTTTTTGCCGGCGGGCTCTTCATTGGAACGGCCTTCGCCGTGCTGTCGAGTCAGACGTACCGTTTGTACTTCTGGAACATGCTGGGCTCGGGACTGGGCGGGCTCTGCATATTGGGACTCATGTACGTTGTTCCTCCGGAAGCATTGATCTACCCCCTCGTCGGCCTGGGCGCCATTCCTGCCCTCCTGTGCTGCATCTGGTGGTCACCCGTGGAAAACAGATTCCGGCTGAGGGCGCAGGAAGCAGTCCTGTATCTGCTTCTCTCGGGGCTGTGCTTTCTGCTTCTTGCCCAGTACGGGAGCCTGGCCGTTTCCGATTTCAAGCCGATCAGCTACGCGCGGAAATACCCCGACGCCGCCGAGGTGTACGGCTCCTTCAGCCCTCGCGGGGAGATGAAGGCATATTCCAGCTCGTATTTTCATTTCGCCCCGGGTCTCAGCGACAACGCGAGCTTCGCAATCGGCCCGATGCCCCAGAACGCTTTCCTCGGCCTCTTCACCGATGGAAGCGGGCCCGTCGGAGTCATGCGAAAGCTCGGTCCGGACGAGGATCGGTACATCGATTACCTGCCGATGTCCGCCCCCTACCTTCTCCTCGATCGACCCCGGGTGCTCATCCTCAGGCTCGGTGGGGGGGCCGGAGTGCACACGGCGCTGCACGGCGGCGCACGGGAGGTCAGGGTGGTGGAATCCAACCCCGACCTCATCCACATGCTGAGGGATGTCCCGTACTTTCGCACGTACACCGGTGACGCGCTCCGTGACAACCGCGTGAAGATCATCAACACGGAGGCTCGCGCGTACGCGGGCACGACCCGGGAGAAGTTCGACCTCGTCGAGATCGGGCTCGTGGACTCCGTGGGACTTTCCCAGGCCGGCGGCTATTCAGTGGAGGAAAACTACCTCTATACGGTGGAAGCCCTCCGCGACTACCTGAGAGTGCTTGCGCCCTCGGGAATCCTGTCCATCACTGTCTGGGATCGGCTGAATCCGCCTCGCAACGTCCCGAAGCTCCTTGCCTCTGTCGCGCAGGCGCTCCGGGGAGACTACGACGAGAGCCCGCAAAAGCGCGTATTCGCGTTCAACCTCCTTCTCTCCACGGCGACGATCCTCGTGAAGAAGTCGGACTTCCTCCCCCAGGAGACGGCGATGCTCACCGACTACTGCCGGCGGATGTCTTTCGACGTTGACTACTCCCCCGACATGCCGGAAAGCGACAAGAGCCTGGACGCGATGCTTGCCGGCTATGCATCCATCTACCGATCGGGAGCTCAGGGCCCTGCCAGGGCCGCAGAGGGCGCAGGCGGGCAGGCAACGGACCTTCGCCCGGGGGACTTCTACCGCCTGAGCCTGCAGACGTTTGCCGCCTTTCAGCAGGATGAGCTTTTCTCCCGGTATTTCTTCGACATCCGGCCCGCCACGGACGACAGGCCATACTACGCGGGCTACATCAAGCCGCGGACCATTCCGCTGCTGGTGAACCGCCTTGGTGAGATCTCAGAGGAGTGGGGATACCTGCTGCTCATCGGCACGCTTCTGCAGTCCGTTGTTTTCGGGCTCATCATCATCGCCCTTCCCCTGGTGTTCCGACGACGTGAGCTGTTCGCCGGGCGGGGGGGCACCTTTTCCGTGATCCTCTACTATGCGTGCCTCGGCCTGGGCTACATGATGGTGGAGATCTTTCTGATCCAGCGCTTCGTGGATTTTCTTGCGGACCCGGTGTACGCGAATGCCATCATCATCACGGCGCTCCTGGTCTCGTCAGGATTGGGAAGCCTGCTCAGCGCGCGGGCGAAGCTTCCCCGGGCGACCCTGGTCCGCTACGCGTCGACTGCGGTTGCGGTTCTCGTCCTCGCGAGCCTGCTCGGTCTGCCGGCCGTGCTGCGCGCCCTGCTGGGACTGCCGCTCGCGCTCAAGGCACTGGTCGCCGTGCTCGTCGTTGCGCCGCTGGGATTCTGCATGGGCGTCCCCTTCCCGAGCGGGCTTTCCGCTCTTTCCGAGAGTCGCAGAGAGATCCTGCCGTGGGCGTGGGGCGTGAACGGAGCCCTGTCCGTGACCGGCTCCGTGCTCACCCGGGTCATCTCCGTTTCGGCGGGGTTTTCAGCCGTGCTTCTCTGCGTGGCCGGGCTCTACGTCGCGGCAGGCCTGCTCTACCGGGCCAACGAGAGAAGCGCGGTCTCGGTGACCGCTGCAGGTCCTCCTGCCTTGCGCGCCGGGGCGTGAACACGCGACGGAAAACTTGACGGCGCGCTGCGCGATGATTACGCTCATGGTCGAAGGCATATGGGCGCTCTTTCGCATGCGGAAAAAACGACTCCCGTACCGTGGGAAAAACATGGCGGCTCGATCGGACACCTGGTAAAGCTCGCCTCTATCGCGATCCGCCGGGAGCTCGACGCATCCATCCGCGAGGCGGGCATCACGCCGACCCAGTGGCAGGCCCTCGGCGTGCTGTGCCACATGCCCGGCCTGACGCATTCCGAGCTCATGCATCATCTCGCCATCGAGCCGCCCAGCGTCACCAGTCTCGTGAACGGCATGCAGCGCAAGGGATGGATCCGCTGGGAAAGATCTGCCGCTGATGCCCGGGCCAAACGACTGTTCCTCACGGCCGCCGGCCGGCGGCTGATCGACAGCCTCCGCAGGGCCACCGAGCCGATCGAGCGGCGGATGGCCGCGGCCCTCAGCGAAAGCGAGCGCGAGACTCTCCGGACGCTCCTGCGCACCCTCGTGGAAAGCCTGACGTAGATCCCCGCGGGCAATCGGATTCTCCTTGACTCTTAGTTTGAACTCTAAGTAAATTGAGCGGGTTCGCCATTCATCTTTTCCTGAGAGGAGGCATCCTGGATGCCTGACCCTTCAACGATACTGCATTCGAGGGAATACCGCTTTCGCTGGTGGGCGCTGGCGGGCGCATCCCTCGCTGTCTTCATGGCAGCTCTCGATTCCAATGTCGTCAATGTTGCCCTTCCCATCATGGCCCGAAACTTCCAGGTGAGCGCGGATATCCGGTGGGTTGTGCTGAGCTACCTCATTCCCACGACCGCTCTCCTCGGGGCTTTTGGCGCCCTCTCGGACGTCGTCGGGCGCAAGAGGATCACGCTCGCGGGTGTCGTGCTCTTCATTGCCGGCAGCGTGCTGTGCGCGACCGCGCAGTCCCTGGGGCAGATGATCGTCTACCGGGTGATCCAGGGTCTCGGCGGCGCGTGTCTGGGCTCAGCCATCCTGGCCATCGCCACCGTGAACTTCGCTCCCGAGGAAAGGGGCAGGGCAATGGCTGTCATCGCCCTGATCGTGCCCCTGGGCGGCGTGGTCGGGCCCAGCCTCGGCGGACTGCTCATTGGCGCCTTCGGCTGGCCGGCAATCTTCTCCATCAACGTGCCGTTCGGGATCATCTCGTTCCTCCTCATCGCCCGGCTGCTTCCGGCAGACAGCACGCGGCGGATGCAGGCCTTCGACGGTTGGGGAGCGGCCCTCTTCACGATCTCACTCGTCTTCCTCATCCTGGGTCTTTCTCCCTCCAAGGGCAGGCTCACGACAACGGACATCCTGCTTCTGGCAGGCTGCATCGCGGCAGCGGTTGTTTTTGTCGTGATCGAACGCCGTTCGCGGAGCCCGCTTCTGCCTCTTTCCCTCGCGCGGCGCAGAGACTTTTCCCTCCCGCTTTTGGGGCTTATGACGAGCACGCTCAGCGCGTCCGGGCTCGGCTTCATTCTCCCGTTCTTCCTGGAGAACACGTTGCGCATGGGACCGGAGAGAGCCGGGCTGACCCTCCTGTTCTTTCCCCTTGGCATCGCTGCTGCATCCCAGATCGGAGGCAGGCTCTCCGACAGGTTCCGTCCGCAGCTTCCAGCCGCGCTCGGAGCCGGCATAGCGCTGCTGGGCGTTGCTCTCTGTCTCCCGCTCAGCGGCGGCTGGAGCATGGCTGACGTTGCAGTCCGGCTGGCAATCATCGGACTGGGTGCGGGCTTCTACATCCCGGCCGGCAACGTTGCCATCATGGCCGCAACGCCCCGCGACCACGTCGGGGTCGGAGGCGGAATCATCAATACCGGTCGGTTTTTGGGCTTTGCGCTGGGCCCGACAATCGCCACCCTTATCTGGAGCCCGAGCCTGCAGGGCGCGCTGAGCATCTCCGCCATGAGATACGTGCTCTTCGTTCTCATTGCCGCGCAGGCCGCCACTCTCGCCTCGGTGCTCGCGTTCCGCGCGCAGCCCGAGGACCGCGAGGCCAGGCCCCGGCTTGAATCTTCAAACGGCGCTGCTGCCTGAGAGCCGGCGCCCCGACGGATACCTGGGAACGGGTGTGCCGTCGGGGTGCATCGGCAGCAATATTCCTTCCGCCTCATTCCTTGAAGAGCCAGACCATATAGTCCATGGGCTCTTCCCTGATCTCGTAGCCGCTGAAGCCAGTCCGGGCGATCAGGCTCTCGAACTCTTCCCGGGAATGAGCGGCCCTTCGTAGACACTGCAGGAACTTCCACTTCAGGAAAACCGCCGAGGCTCCCCTGCGGTGGCCTCGGCTGATGTAGTCATCGATGACCTGCGGCGTGACGTCGGGCTTGAGATCGACGATCAACGCGGCTCCTGGCCGCTTCAACACCCGGTGCATCTCCAGCAGAGCGCACAGGGGCTGGGCGAAGCTCTTGAAGGCGGCACGGCAGACGACGAAGTCGAAGGTGTCATCAGGGAACGGCATGGATGCCGCGTCTCCCTGGCCGAAGTCCACGGCGACCCCCGCTTCCCTTGCGTTCCTGCGACCCATCTCGACGAACGTGGCACTGATATCCATTCCCGTTACTTTGAAGCTGCCAAGCCTCGCCAGCTCGATGGCGGTGTGGCCGGGGCCCGGCGCCACCTCCAGGACCTTCGCGCCGGGACGGACCCTGGCTGCGATCGTCTTCGCAAGGCTTCGATATTCCTCGATGTCGGGGAGAGTCGTTTTCGCGTATCGTGCTGCAATCAACCCTTCCATCGCGACTCCTCTGTCCCCCCGGGGGGCGTTCTTGACTCTGGGCATCTGATTCCTCCTCTCAGGCAGTTCCCCGGCGGAAGGAGCGCGCCGCCCATACGAATGCCAGGACGGCGAGGCTTCCCAGGAAGATGACCCCGGTGGTTATCGCGGAGTCGGTGAAATTGCCGAGAAAGAGCGACCGTGACGCGGTCACCTCGTACGCGAACGGGTTGACCGAGGCGATGGAGCGGATGAGCTTCGGCGCCAGGGTCAGCGGAAGCGTGATCCCCGACAGCAGGAGAACGGGGGTGGCAACCGTGTTGATCACCGATGCGAGGGAATCCTCTCTCTTCAGCACAAGGGCCAGGGCATACGAGCAGGAGGCCATCAGCGTTCCCGTGAGCACCATCATGGCGAACGTGAGGAGCAGGCCCGGCAGGCTGACGCTGAGACCCATCGGCAGGGCGATGGCGATGATGATGCACGACTGGACGAGGAGCACCACGACATCCCGCATCACGTAGCCCAGGAGAATGGCAAGGCGGCTGGCAGGCGTGACGAGAAGCCGCTCCACGACGCCCGAACGGATGTGATCCACGAGGCCGAACCCGGCGTAGGCGGTCCCGAAGAGCGCAATCATCACGAGGAGACCCGGCGTGAATACCGCGTATGCTCCGCCGGCGGGAAACCCGGGAACATTCCCGAGGCTCTGCAGCAGCGGCGCGAACAGGAGCAGGTACACGGCGGGCTGGAACAGGCCCAGGAAGAGCCAGACCGGATTGCGCAGCGACCCTTTGACGCTGCGGATGAAAAGAAGCCGGAAGTCTCGAAGGAACCTCATGGGTATTACTCCTTTGCGCCAGCGCCTGGGCACCGGCCGGATTCATCAAGCGAGTGACCCGTCATTTTCAGGAAGACATCGTCCAGTGACGGCCGGGAAAGGGAGATGTCGGCCACCCCTATGCCTCTGCCTTCCAGGCGGCGCAGAACGACCGGAATGGCCTCCCCGCCGTGAGTGACCACCAGCCTGAGGCCGGTGTCGGCGACCGTCATTTCACGAACGAACTCCAGATCCCGAAGCGCTTCCCGGGAAAGGGCCACCGCGTTCTCCACGTGGTTGACGGTGAGCGAGAGTATGTCCCCGGAAATGCCTTGCTTCAGCTCCGCGGGGGAGCCTTCGGCCACGATCCTTCCCTTGTCGATGATCGCAATCCTGTCGCTCAGAGCATCCGCCTCGTCCATGTAGTGCGTGGTCAGGAAGACGGTCGTCCCCTCGCTGCGCAACCGCCGGATCTGCCTCCACAACTGCGCGCGGCTCAGCGGATCAAGACCCGTGGTGGGCTCGTCCAGGAAGAGCACCGCCGGCTGATGCACCATTCCCAGGGCGATGTCGAGCTTCCTCCGTTGCCCGCCGGAGTATGTGCGGGAGAACCTGTCCACGAACGGGCCGAGGTCCAGGGCGTCGATGAGATCCGAGACGCGACGTCGAGCCTTCTCAGGTGGCAGACCGAACAGCCGGGCCTGCAGCATGAGGTCCTCGCGCCCCGTAGCAGCTCCATCGGCCCCTCCGGCCTGGCTCACGTAGCCGATCTGCCGCCTGACACGGGCGGGATGGGCCAGCAGATCGAAGCCTGCAATCGTCGCCTTGCCGCCGTCCGGCGCCAGGAGAGTGGAAAGCATTTTCAGTGTTGTGCTCTTGCCGGCGCCGTTGGGTCCCAGAAACCCGAATATCTCGCCGTGCTGGATCGTCAAATCGATGCTTTTCACAGCTTCTACCGTGCCCCCTGCTTTTTTCCTTCGTGACTTGTAGGTCTTCCTGAGCCCCTCTATGCTGATAATCGCCATTGCGACAACTCCTTTCTCTTTCAAGGGTAAGCAAATTAAGCTGGCAGTAATAATCAGGCTTTCTTTTCATCGAAAATATTCAGTAAATCAATCTCAAATTAACTACTCCGTGGACGTGACGTCGCAGGGCTGAGCGCAATCCATGTGTCAGCTCTTTGCAAGCCCTTGCAGTGTCTCCAGAGTTTGGATGGTCATTGCTGAGAGATTCTTGCCCTCGATGCGGAGGTTGGACGCTGTGATGTCCTTGATGGTGGTCCCTCGAAAAACGCAATTGATGAAAACCACGTTCTCCAGGGCAGCATCGCGGACCTCAAGGTCTTGAGCCTGCTTGCGGAAGTGGTCGAAGTCTCCGCGGATCTCCACGTTCTTCAGCGTGCTGTTCTCGACTCGCAGGTTGTCGAAAGCGACCGCCTTGATGCGCGTCCCTTCGATCTTTGCTCCCTGCAAGTCGCATTTATGCATGCGCATTCCCGTGAGGGAGCTGCCTTTCAGCTCGCTTCCCCGGAAATCCACCTTGTGGAGAACGCTTCCCGCTATTTCCGTGTCGACGACACGGGAATCTGCAAACGTGATATCGGAAACCCTTGAGCCGCTGAACCTGCTTCCTTTGATGGCAGTTCCCGAATCCATGGAGACGTCATGAAGAACAGTCCCCGACAGCCGGCTGTCCTCGAGGGTGCTTCCACCCGCCAGGGAGAGGCCCGAGATGGTGGATCCCGACACGTCCGATCCGCGCAGAACAGAGTCAGCGCGGATCGAGAGGTCGTGCAGCTTGGTGCCGGCAAGGGAGTTTCCCGTCATCTGGGCCTTCTCCATCCTCAGGTCGTGAAAAGACCCTCCCGCCAGTGAGTTGTTGACCATCTCGCTGTCGATGAGCTCGACGTCATGGACAGACGAGGCGGAAAAAGAGTTGTCATTGACTTTCGCTCGCACGAGGCGAAGGTTCCTGATATTGCTGAAGGTGACCCGGTTGACCTTGAA
>DATKLB010000093.1:0-11056 GCA_035542615.1 Spirochaetia bacterium
AAGGTGAACTTCTACGAGGGCGGGTGGGACCAGCTGGCGCTGTTCGGCGACCCGACGGGTGAGGGTTTCACGGCGTTTGACATCGGCACCTATCTCCCCAGTTCCTACCCGAAGATCGACAGTCAGCTCGACATCGCCGCAAACGGCCGGGAGGCGTATCTGCGGACAACTGATTGGAACTTCCGTCCGCCGACATGGTACCTGTACTTCCGCAGGGTGGACTTCCCCGCGGATCCCGACATCAACGGGCAATGGGAATGGGCCGGAATCTATTTCGGCGAAAAGATCTGACCCTCGTCCTGCTCTGCCTTGCCGTGGCAGGTGCAGGGGGAGGAGAGATTCGACCGGCCCCGATTTCAGCGGGCCCCGCGTCGGCCGCGGCGGCGCCAGGCCCCCTTGCGCTGCCGGAGGCGGTCTCCATGCCCTCGCCGGGGGCGCTCGAGCTCCCCGAGCAGCCGGACGGGACTCCGGGACCTCTGCCCGCCGTCCAGGGACATGCGGGGGAAGAGATCTATGGCCTCGACATTCCCGATGAGCAGATCGTCGACCGGTTCCTCGCCGGGCTGCTGGCCCAGCGCAAAGACTGGCTGCAGGCAGTGCTCGCCAGGAGCGTCCGCTACCGGGCAGTCATTGCGGCCGTCGTGACGCAAAGAGATCTTCCCCGAGAGCTTCGCTACCTGCCGGCCGTCGAATCGGGATTCCAGGCCCTCGCTGTCTCCCGGCGGGGCGCGGTCGGCCTGTGGCAGCTCATGCGGAACACGGCTTCCCCCTATGGTCTGCGAATGGATCAATGGGTGGACGAGCGGCGCGATTTCATGCGCTCGACGGAGGCATCGCTCGACAAGCTGGAAGACAACTACGCCCAGTTCGGAGACTGGTACCTCGCCCTTGCCGCATACAACTGCGGCGTCGGAAGGCTTTCGGCGATCCTCGCGCGGAACCCCGGCGCGGACTTCTGGAAGCTGCGAAAGAAGCGGGAGCTGCCTCGGGAAACCGCGGCTTTCGTTCCGCAGTTTCTCGCGGTCGCCCGCATCCTGAGCTACCCCGGCCGCTATGGTCTGGATGTCGGCTGGGACGCGTCGCCCGGCTGGGCGCGTATTCCCCTGGATGCGTGCGTGGATCTGCGCATGCTCTCCCGGCAATCCGGTGTGCCCCTCGAGGTGCTTTCCCAGGGCAACGCCGAGCTCAACTTCCCGATGACTCCGCCGGCTTCCTACCAGTATGTGCTCAAGGTCCCCCAGGACTACGAGCAGGCGGTGAAGGACACGCTGGACGCTGCAACCGTTCCGCTCGTGCAGTTCGCCATCCACGTGGTGAAGCCGGGCGACACCCTTTCCGGGATGGCGCAAAGCTACCATGTCCCGCTCGAAATAATCATGCAGTTCAACCCGCGACTCTCCCCGCGGGCCCTCCCGGTCGGATCAAAGGTCATGATCCCCATCACACCCCCCCGGAGTGAAGGGTGAAGCGGAACGCTGCACCCTTTCTGGCGTTCTGCCTGCTGGCGGCCGCGCCCCTTGCGGCCCAGAGCGGTCGCCTCATCCTCGATGAGCCCGGATTTTCCGCTCGAAGCTCGGTCGACTGGACCGCGGGGTCGCTGGATGTCGAGGTTTCGCGCCAGCTCGATCCGGCCACCGCCGCGCTCCCGCGGGCGAAAGCCGACGCGACAACTGACATCGAGTCGCGTCTGCCCGGGTTCATGATCACGGCCCTGTCTCCGGTCGTCGTGGATTCGGGCGACACATACGGAGACCTGCTGAGCGGCGACCCCGTGCTTTTTTCCAGAGTGACCGAGCTTGCCTCGGGAGCCCGGCCGCGCGAGCTCTTTCTCTCTGACGACTTCACGCATCTGATTGCCCGATACTCGCTGCCCCTCTTCGGGCCCCAGGGGATCGCCTCACCTCTGTTCCCTTCACGGAGCGCGCCGATCCAGCGGGGTCTGGGGTGGGTGCCGAACCGGCCGTTCACGGGCCTGGTCATCTATGCAAAAGGGGAGCTTCCCGCTGTCGGCAGCAACACAATGGCAAAGGCGCGACCGGCGATCTTTCCGCGCATATTCGACGAGACGATGACGCTGGTGATGGAAAAAGGGATGTGCGATCCCGAATCGCTGGTGCATTGGGGCATGGTGGGCTACGCCACGAGTCTCGATGATCCCGTGGTGTTTCTGCGAGGAGGCAGTGAGCCGCTGATACTGGCCGCGCGCGCGGTGTTCGGCACGAACGCGACAGATGTCGTGATTCCCACGGACGGAGCGCGCCAGCTCCTCACCCTTTCAGAGAACAGGAAGCTTTTGCGCGACGGCAGGATCGTCATCATCTACGACAGTCTGGAGTAGCCGGCCTCACGGGCCCTGGTGGGCTTCTCCGCCCCGGTCCGTGAGGGGAACGAACGCCACTCGTACCCTCCCGTGATAGATATCTTCCCGCGAGAGGCTGACGGTTCCGTCGAGAGACACCTTCTTGATGATGCGGAGAATGGTCTGGCCTGAGGGTGGACCGATGGGAATGACCATGATCCCGTTGGGCGCAAGCTGCTGAATGAGCGCGGGCGGGACGTGGTCGATGCCGCATGTCACGATGATCCGGTCGAATGGCGCGTGCTCGGGCCAGCCGTAATAGCCATCGTCGACTTTTCTGAGGATGTTCCGGTACTCGGGATACGCCGGCTCCAGACGCTTGTAGATTGCATCGGTCTCGTGAGCAAGCGCGCTGATGATCTCTATCGTGTAGACGTGATTGCTGAGCTCGGAGAGCAGCGCGGACTGGTACCCTGAGCCCGTGCCGATCTCGAGCACCTTCTGCTCGGGAAGCGGGTCGAGATAGTTCGTCATGTGCGTCACCAGGTCCGGCCCGGAAATGGTCTGTCCATATCCGATGGGCAGCGCCGCGTTGGCATACGCCCGCCGAGGGTTGCGGCAGAAGTATTCCCGCGGCGTGCGAAGGAAAGCTTCCCTGACGCGCTCCCGCGTGAGGTCCCCGGAACGTCCCAGGTACGCGGACAGGTCCCAGCGCTGCTCCAGGAACCCGGCCTCCTGGTCGGTATGCCCCGTCATCCAGGCCACGAAGCCCTCCCTGCTCGTGAACGGAGGGTTGTCCGTGCGCGCTGTGACGTCGAACGGCTGTTCGTATCCTGCCGTCAGGAAGGTGCCTGAGAGAACGAGCACCAGGAAAAAACGAAAGCCTGTCTGCCTCTTCATCATGTGTCCTGCGCTACCATCGTCAGTGCCATGACCAGCGAATCACCCAGCATGTTGCTTATGAGACAGTATTCGTTGGGCTGGTGCGCCGTCTCCTCGATGCGTGACCACACCACAGTCGGAATCCCAGCCGCGCGCAGGTAAGCTCCGACCGTCCCGCCGCCGATGCCCACGGTGGATGCTTCGACCCGGTAAACCTCGCGGATGGCGTTGCGCAGGGTAGACACGATCGGGGCATCGGGTGAGGTGGGCGGAGAGGAAGCCCTCTGGACTTCCTCGATGTCCACTTTCACGTTGAAATCGCGCTGGATACTGTCGCAGATCCGGCGGATCTCGCGGATCACCTCCTCGAGATTCTCCTGGGGCAGCACGCGGCAGTCCAGGTAGAAGACGTCTTCGCCCGGGAGGGTATTCACATTGGGTACGTTCGCTTCTTTACGTGTTGGCACAAACGTCGACGACGGAGGGCTGAACAGCTCGTTCGTGGCGTTGAAACGCTCCCGCAACGATCCCAGCCGAACGACGAGATGGGAGCCCGCCTCGAAGGCGTTCACACCCTTCTCGGGCGTCGAGGCGTGACACTGCCGGCCCGTCACGATGAATCTCAGCCAGAGTATGTTTTTTTCCGCGATCTCGATCAGGTTCCCTTCGGGAGATCCGCTGTCAGGAACGAGCGCCACGTCCCGCCTGCTGAACAGGCCGCTGGCAGCGAGCACGTGCTGGACACCCTGGACGGAACCTGTCTCTTCATCCGACACCAGGAGGAGTCGGACGGTCCGTCGCGGCCGCATGCCCAACTCCTTGACGCTCGCCGCGGCAAAGACCGAGGCAACCAGGCTCTGCTGGTTGTCCTCCACTCCGCGCCCGATGAGGCGGTCGCCCGCGATCACCATGGTGTAGGGGTCGGAGTTCCACAGCCGCAGCTCTCCGGGCGGCACGATGTCCATGTGAGTCATGATCCAGAACGTGCCGTTGTCGGGACCGCCGGGCACGGTCACGACAATGTTGGGACGCTCGCCCCGCGGCACCCGCCGATCGGGAGCAGAATGGAACTCGCAGGGGCCGAGCCCCAGCCTGCCGAGCCAGGCGCCAAGGACCTGCGCTTTCTCCCATTCCCCCTCCCCTCCGTTCTGGGGGCCGAGCGCGGGAACAGCCGTGAGCGCGCGCTGCATCTCGATCATCTGGTCACGTTTCGAATCGATTCTCTTTCCCAGTGACTCAATGGGATCCATGATTTGTGTATACGGATTTTTCATCGCCGAGGCAAGGAAGGGGCGAGGAGAGGCCTGGGCGCGGTCCCGCCCTTGATCAAATTCCCGCCGCGCCGCAGAATGGCCGGCATGCTGCGTCGCGTGTGCGGCCTCCTGGCCTCGGTGCTGCCCGTGATCCTGCTCGCCTCCTGCGGCGCAAGGACAGCGGGGTATGGCGTCGTCTTGTGGGGAGAAACCGTCGGCGCGCTCTCGACGGGCACAATCGTGCCAGTCGTGCGGGAAACCCCTATCAATTCCTCCTACCTGCTTGCCGTTCCTGGCGAAAACAAGCCGCGCGAGTTCCCCATGGGCCGCATCCGCTTTTTCCATGCGAGGAAAGACGCCGAGGATTTCTCCCGGGCCTTCGCTCCCTATGGGGAGGAATGGGCGGTCTCCATGAAGCAGGACCCGCCTCCGCTTCCCGTTCGTGAGCAGGGGTCCCAGGAAGGCCGCGTGATCTACAAGCTGAAGCCCGGCCAGCTGATAAAGGTGGTCAGCCGTTCCCCGTCACGGGAGACAGTCCAACAATACGCCGACTACTGGTACGAGGTCGTGACGGAAGACGGCTACTCCGGCTTCTGCTTCGGCCATTACCTGAAGACCTTTGCGACGGCCGGTGATCCCTCCCGGGAAGCCAGGCGCATTCTGAGCCAGGACGAAGCCCTGGACCGGATCATGGGCAACACGTGGCGCCCCGACTGGTTTCGCGAGATGGTTGCCCGCGGTGCGATCGACCTCGCGATCTTCCGCGAGGATGTTGGTCTTTTTCCCAGCCCTTCCGACAGCATCTTTCGTCTCGTTCTCCCGCAGTACTCCGTGGAGTTCCCGTACACCGGCGTGCAGAAGCTCGGCGAAAGCACCTATGCATTCACGGGGTCCGACCTTCGGGTCACGGTCGTCGACGAGGAGCGGATCAGCATCTACTACCATTACAAGGACCAGCGGATGGCCGGCCTGTACACGCTGATGAAGCAGGACGTCGGCGATCTGATCGCAGCCGAGCAGAAGCGGCGACAAGCGATCTTCGACTCGATCGCCGCGAGGGGAACTTCCTTCAACTCGAGCGCATACGGAACGATCTCCGTGTCGCCCGACATGCGCTTCACCTGGACGGGCTACCAGAAGCTCGTTCCATCGCTCATCCCAGCCGACGCCCAGGGAAAGGGACGGGTCGATTTCCCGCTGCATGCGGCGAAGGAGCTTGCTGGTGACTATGATGGCGTGATCACATTCGTCTTCGATCGCGCGGGTGATCCGGGGACTTCATCCGCCCCGGGTTCTCCCGCCGCTGCATACTCGGCGAGCTTTCTGTACAAGGCCACGGCGGGAGGACTTCGCTTCACCTCCCTCGACCGGGACAGCGTCACGAACCTCGTCGTAACGCATCCGGGAATTTCTCCCACCGTGATCTTTCTCACGCAATCCTCGCACTGATCATGCCCCAGGTAAGCCTGACAGGCGTTTCCGTGTCCTTCGGGGAGAGACGTCTCCTCGACGGCGTCAACCTGACTCTCTCCCCGGGCTCCCGATTGGCTCTCGTCGGTCCGAACGGCAGCGGCAAGACAACTCTCATGCGGATCATGGCCGGGATGATCCTGCCCGACACCGGCTCCGTCGTGCTGGGAAAGGATACTCGGATCTCCTACGTACCTCAGTCGGGAGTCGTTCTTGGCGGCGGCTCCCTGCGACACGAGGTGGAAAAGGCCTTCGACCGCGAGGCGAGGCTCCTGGAGGAACAGCGCGCCGTGGAGGAGCGCCTGGGTGGGTTGGCTGCCGGCTCTCACGAGGCGGAGGGCCTTGTCTGGAAGCACCATGAGCTGCAGGAAGGTGTGGTCGAAAGCGGCTACTATTCCCGCGACGAGGCCGTTGGCCGCGTCCTGTCCGGTCTGGGCTTCCGTCCCGAGGATCGCGAGCAGGAATGCTCGGTTTTCTCGGCGGGCTGGCAAATGAGGATCGCCCTGGCCAAAGCGATTCTGGAACGTCCCGACATCCTGCTTCTCGACGAGCCGACGAACTATCTCGACATCGAGGCGCGGGCGTGGCTTTCGGAGTTCCTCGCCGGGTATGCCGGAGGGGTGCTCCTCGTGTCTCACGACCGCTGGTTTCTCGATTCAGTCGTGTCCGGCGTTGCAGAGATCTTCCTGGCGCGGGTCTCCGTTTTCACCGGGAACTACTCCCGCTACGAGGAGGTCCGCAGCAGAGAGCTCGCTTCCCTGGAGGAACGGTGGCGCCTGCAACAGGAGGAAATCTCCCGCATCGAGGCATTTATCGCACGGTTCCGCTACAACGCCTCCAAGGCGCGCCTCGTACAGAGCAGGATTACGGCCCTGGAAAAGATGGAGCGGATCGAAGTCCCGCCCGTCGTCAAGACGATCCATTTCTCTTTTTCACCTCCCCCGCATGCCGGACAGGTCATCCTGTCCGCCGCGGGGCTCGCGAAGTCCTACGGATGCCGGACGGTCTTCCAGGGGGTGGACCTGGAACTTTCCCGCGGCGGCAAGCTCGTCGTCGTTGGCGTCAACGGTGCCGGGAAGTCCACGCTCTTGAGAATACTCTCCGGTCGCGAGGAGCCCGACGAGGGGTCGCTGCGCTGGGGCACGGGGGTCGTCCGCGCTTTTTTTTCCCAGGAGAATGCCGACTCGTGGAATACCACGCGCTCCGTGATCGAAGAGGTGGAAGCTGTTGCCCCGACATCGCTCATCCCAGAGCTTCGCGCCCTCCTGGGCTCGTTTCTTTTCCGCGGGGATGACGTGTTCAAGAGCGTCTCGGTCCTGAGCGGCGGGGAGAAGAGCAGGCTTTCCCTTCTCTTGCTGCTGCTGAAACCAGCGAACCTCCTCATCCTGGACGAGCCGACCAATCACCTCGACCTGGCATCGAAGGACGTCCTGCTCGCGGCGCTGAAGGATTTCCCCGCCACGGTCATCTTCGTCTCCCATGACCGGCACTTCATTTCCAACCTCGCCACGAGTGTTCTGGAGCTTCGGGACGGCAGGGCCCGTTTTTTCCCGGGCGATTACGACTATTACCTCTCGAAGGCCGGCTTGGACGGGGCTGTGACTCCTTCCGTTCGATCGCCCGAGGCGACAGAGGAGAGATATCCGACGGCGACGCAGGCGCAGCGCCAGGAGGAAAAACGTCTGAAGAGCGCGTTGCGCAGCCTGGAGAAGGAGGAGCTTGAAACTCTTGCCGGACTCGAGCTCCTCGAGAACGGCCGCCGGGAGATCGAGGAAGAAATGGCGCGACCGGAGGTCTACGCGGATGGCAAGCGGATGCGCGAGCTCAGACGGGCGATCGAGGAAAACGCCGCGAGGCACCGCCAGGAGAGCAAACACTGGGAAGAGGTGGCCCAGCGCATGGCGCAGCTGAAAGGCCTCTTCGCCGGGCTCAGGAACGGTACAACCTCTCGATGACTCCCGCGTACATTTCGGTGATGACCTCGCGCCTCTTGCTGAGCGTTCGGGTGAGCTCGCGCCCGATCTCGAAGCGGGTCGGGAGCAGCGCGATGCGGGCCGCCTTGCCGCCGGGGAAATGGATGCCGCCGTTCACGAGACGGGCCTGGACCTCTTCCTGGAAAAACCGGCAGATCGCCGGATTGCTCACGAGCTCGCCTTCATCGCTCCAGTCGATTCTTCGCGCCTCAGCAAGCCGCCGCAGCGCATCCATGTTGGGGACGAGCAGAAGCCCGAGGCTGTCGCGCCTGTCTCCGACGACAACCGCGTGCTGGATGTAGGGCGATTCCTGGACCACCATCTCGATTGGCTCCGGCTCCACGCGCTCACCCGAGGCGAGAAAGATCGTGTTCTTGGTGCGGCCGGTGATCACGAGATTCCCGTCCACCGTGAGAATTCCGGTGTCCCCGGTATCCAGCCATCCGTCCGCGGAGAGGATCTGCCGGGTGGACACCGGGTCCTTGTAGTATCCCATCATCACCTGCGGTCCCTTGACTCGCACGGTTCCCTTGCGCCCGGGGGGAAGGACTTCGCCGTTCTCCCCGACGATCCGGACCTCTGTCTGCGGGAGAGGCTTGCCCACGGTGCCGAGCACCGGGTACTTCTCCACCCGGACAGACACGATGGGCGAGGCTTCCGTGAGCCCGTAGCCTTCCAGGACGTCGACGCCAACGGCCGCGAAAAACCGATCAAGGTGGGCCGGCATCGGACCTCCCCCGCAGACGATCGCCGCGAGGTTTCCGCCCAGCAGCGCCTTTACTTTTCTTCGGAGAAAGAAATGGGAGGCAGCCTTCACGGGGGACAGCAGGACGAGGGGAAGGATTGCCGCGAAGATCTCCAGCAGGCGCTCCTCCCGGCGGAACCGCGGATACCGTCCCATGACGAATCCCGAAAAGACCAGGTAGAACTTCTCGAAACGTATGAGCAGACCGTCGATCAGGCTCAGCCTCTTTTCGAGGCTCTTCGCGACGTTCTCCAACAGCGAAGGAACGATGACCAGATACCGGGGTCTCAGGACCCGCAGGTCATCGAAGATCCTCCACTCGGAGGGCTGCGAGTAAGCCATGGTGCCACCGAAGGAAAGACTGCAATACTCCACCGTGCGCTCGAAGGAGTGCCAGACCGGAAGAACGGACAACCAGGTGGACCCGGGCGGGGGGCTTATGCTGGCCTGCGCGTTGGTGACGTTGTGCATGATGTTGGCGTGGGAGAGCATCACTCCTTTCGGCTTCCCGGTGGTGCCGGAGGTGTACAGGAGCGTCGCGGTGTCCGTAGGGGTCACGCTCGCCGCGCGCAGCTCGAACTGTCGCTCTCCCTTTGCGATCCTCCGGTTCCCCTTCTTGAGCACTTCTTCCCACGTATAGACGAGAACCCTTTCTTCGCCCATTCCCGCGTGAGGCTTGGCGCCGCTGAGCTCCATCACCACGATCTTTCGCAGCTTCACGAGGCGCTTTCGCATTCCGAGGAGACGGGAGAGGACGTGCGCGTTCTCGACGATGGCGATCTCACAGTCGGAGTGGGCGATGATGTGCTCCAGCTCGCGGTCAGCCGATCGCGGGCTCAGGGGAACGTCGACGCCGCCGCAGCCGAGCACGGCGAGGTCGGTGATGAGCCAGTTCTGGTTGTTGTCCGAGAGAATGGCGACATGCGCCCCCGGCAGGAGCCCGATGGAGATGAGGCCGGTGCCAAGCTCTTTGACCCTGGAGTACAGCTCCGCGTACGTGAGAGTCTGGAAGCTGTCATCGGGCTTTCGTGTCATCAAGGCTGCCAGGGAGGCATACTTGACGACAGACTCCTGTAGAAGGCCGATGAGAGTGTGTCCCATCTCTCCCTTCTCGACCGGGGCGGGAGCCCCGTATGTATTCCTGGAACGAGTGCAGACGAGCTCGGGCCGGCACAAAGGTACTCTGCCCTCGGGGGTATGTCAAGGAATCGCTAGACTTCCCAGCGTTCCCGCGTTTCACTACTCTCTATCACATGAGCATATTCAAAACCTACGATATACGGGGAATCTGGGGGAGCGAAATCGACGACACCCTGGCCTGGCGCATCGGGCGTGCGCTGGCGCGGCACATGAAGGCCGGCTCGTTCCTGCTTGGACACGACGCGCGGGTCCATTCGCCCGAGCTCTACCAGGCCCTCGCCAGCGGGCTGGCGGAGGAAGGCGCGAAAATCGCGGGAACCGGGCTGGCCAGCACGCCGCAGCTCCATTACACCCAGATGAACGGCGGGTTTCCCGCGGCGGTCATGGTGACCGCCTCCCACAACCCTCCCCAGTATCACGGCTTCAAGGTGTTTGACGCCATGGGGGGCTCTCTGAGCTACGACAAAGGACTGAAGGAGGTAGAAGCGCTTCTGGAGGGGATTGCCGCGCCATCGACGATTGGAAAGCCGGTCATTCGGCAGGTGGAGGGGCTGGACAGCTACGTGCGATTTGTCGCAGATGCATCAGGAGAGAAAAAACTCGGTGCACGGATCGTCGTTGACGTGTCCAACGGATCGGCGGGGCAGGTGTTTAGCAGGCTCACCGAGACTCTCGGTGTTGACGCCATCCTTCTGAACACCGAGCCAGACGGGCGCTTTCCGAACCACGACCCCAATCCTCTGAAGGCCGAGTCGAAAGAACAGGCAGCCAGGGCAATTCGGGAAGCTTCTGCGGCGTTCGGCGTCGTTCTCGACGGTGACGGTGACCGCATCCTCTTCATCGACGAAAAAGGGCAGGGCATCGAGAACTACTTCCTCGCCTGCCTCGTTGCGGAACAGCTCCTGGCGCGCACCCCGGGCGCGGCGATCGTGTACGATCTCATCTCATCCCGCGTCCTGCCCGAACGCATCAGGGAGCTGGGCGGCCAACCGGTCGTTTCCCGTGTCGGCTATACCTTTCTCTACGACCGGATGGTAGCCGCGCACGCGGTTTTCGGCGCCGAGACATCGGGTCATGTGTATTTCAAGGTGAGCGACACCTACTACACCGAATCGGCCGCGTACGCGCTGGTCGTGCTCATGGGTCTTCTTGCGGCGCGCGGGAAGCCCCTGTCCGAGATGGTCGCGCCTCTTCGAACCCGCTACTTCCAGTCTTCCGAGATCAACGTCGAAGTGAAGGACAAGCAGAAGGCGATGGAGGAAATCGAAAGGCGATACAGGAAGGGCCGCATCGA
>DATKLB010000094.1:0-12845 GCA_035542615.1 Spirochaetia bacterium
AAATGAAAGAGCTGCTTTCCGACCCTGATCTCCGGGGTGACGATCTTGTCGTGAGCGGGACCCGCCGCGGGGAAGGCGCGGCATGCATCGAGGCGCCTCGCGGGACGCTTTTTCATCATTACCGTGTGCGTCCCGATGACACGATCGAGATGGCGAATCTCATCGTGTCAACCACGAGCAATAACGAGCCGATGAACAGGGCGGTTCAGAAGGTGGCACAGGAGGAGCTTTCCGGCAGGCAGATCACAGAGGGTCTCCTGAACAAGGTGGAGATTGCCATCAGGGCCTTCGATCCCTGTTTGAGCTGCGCGACTCACGCGCTTGGCAGAATGGCCCTCGTCGTGGAGCTCGTGGACTCCCTCGGCGGGCTCGTGGACAGCAGGTTCCGGGCGCAGGCATGAACAACGGCGAAGGGATGAGCCCCTCGGTTTTCCTTGTGGGATATGGGAACCCCGGCCGGAGGGATGACGGTCTGGGGCCGTGGATTGCAGGGGAGCTCGAGCAGCGGCACCGTGACCGAGTGACGGTCCAGACGGTCTTTCAGCTCGGAATCGAGCACTGCGTCGAGATGGCGCGTCACAAGGTTGTCTTCTTTGTGGATGCGGCGAGGATCGGACCTGAGCCCTTCCGGGTCAGGCGACTCGCTGTGAGCCCCAGCATTGGCGCCGGGTTCACGACGCACCTGGTGCGCCCCGAGGTTCTGCTGGCCCTCTGCGAATATTGTTTCGCGGCGCGGCCTTTGGCTTGGTTGATCGGTGTCCGAGGTCGCACCTTCGGCGGTGGTGAAGGACTGAGCAGGAGGGCGCTGCGGAATGCCCGTGCAGCAATCGCGTTCCTTGACGCGCTGCTTGAAAGAGGAAGTGAGGCCTTCATGGCAGAAACACAGGCACAGACAAAGACGATTCTCGTCATCGATGATGATCCCGATGTGCGCGCGACTTTGCGCGTCATTCTTGAATCGGCCGGATTCGCGGTGGGCGAGGCCGCTGATGGCATCGCGGGGCTGAAGATTGCGGAGAAAATACGGCCGGATGCGATCATCCTGGATCTGATGATGGAGACGGTGGACGCTGGCAGCAGGGTCTCCACCACGTTGAAGAGCTCCGGTTTCACCGGTCCGATTTATCTGCTGAGCGCTGCCGGAGATTCGGTACGCTACAACATCGATACCCAGCAGCTTGGACTGGCCGGCATTTTCCAGAAGCCGGCGGATCCCAAGACACTCGTTGCGACACTCAAGACGAGCCTGAAGGTTCCTTGAGATCAGAGATCAGAGTGCCTCAAAAAAGACGCCGCTGCACGGTGCCGCCGCGTGCCGCCCTTTCGTTTGAAAACGTCTAGACGTGAATCGCCCAGCCCTCCACGGCGCGCATCGCTTCGCCGACAGCCTCGGAGAGAGTGGGATGCGCGTGGATCATCAGGGCAATGTCCTCTGGCAGCAGCTCCGCGGTTCGACCCAGCAGCATCTCGTGCATGATTTCCGTTGCGTCGGCGCCCACGATGTGCACGCCGAGGATTTCCTTTGTCTTGGGCTCGTAGATGACCTTGACGAACCCTTCCGTTTGCTCAAGAGCCACCGACTTGCCTGCGCCGCGGTAGGGGAAGCTCGCTTTCGCGAAGGAGAGTTTTTGCTCCACGGCCTTCCACTCCGGAAGCCCGAAGCTGGCCACCTGCGGCTCGCAATAGGTCGCGCTGGGAATGGAAAGCGGATCGATTCGGGGCTCCGGGGATTTGCCGGCCATGTGCTCTATGGCGATCTCCGCCTCTTTGAAAGCGACGTGAGCCAGGAGGGGAGTGTTGACCACGTCCCCGATCGCGTAGATCCCGGAGACCTTCGTCTGGTTGAAATCGCCGACGGGAATGAATCCTTTCTCCGTCGTGATGCCGACCTTCTCAAGCCCGATTCCGTCGGTGTTGGGAGTGCGGCCCACGACCACGAGGATCTGGTCTGCGTCTACGGCCTTGCGCGCGCCGCCCTTGTCCTCCAGGACAACGCTGACGCCGCCCGCCGTCTTCTGGACCGACACCGCCTTTGTTCCCGTGTACATCTGGACGCCGCGTTTCTGGAAAGCGCGGGCGAGAACCTTCACCGCCTCGGCGTCCTCGATGGGAAGGATCCGGTCCAGCATCTCCACCAGGTGGACCTCCACGCCGAAGGCGTTGAAGATATGGGCGAACTCCACGCCGATTGCGCCTGCCCCGAGAATGATAGCCTTCTTCGGCAGCTTCGTGAGCATGATCGCGCCCGTGGAGGAAAGCACGCGCTCCTCGTCGAACTCAAAGCCTGGTATCACTCGCGGCCGCGAGCCGGTGGCGATGACGATGTTTTTCCCCGTGATCTTTTTTCCATCTTTCAGGGTGATCTCGTTCCTCCCCGACAGCGTCCCCTCGGCGGGGATCGTGACCGCTTTGTTCTTCTTCAACAGGAACTGCACACCCTTCATCAAGGCATCCGATGCCTTGCGCGACTTGTCGAAGACGGCCTTGTAGTCGAAGCCCTTCGTGTCAACGGACAACCCTATCTCCTTGAGACTCGGGATTGAACGGAAAAGCTCCGCCTGGTGGATCAGGGCCTTGGAGGGGATGCACCCCTCGTTGACGCACACGCCGCCCACCTTGTCGCGCTCGATCACCGCCGCCTTCAGGCCGAGCTGCCCGGCCCGGATGCCGGCCACGTAGCCGCCGGGGCCGCCGCCGAGGATCACAACATCATAATCGTAACCAGCCATGAATGCCTCCGTTTCTTTCTTATTGAATCGCGCTTCGACGCCCGCAGTTACGCTAGCGCGAGCATCGGGTTTTCCAGCATGTCGGCCAGCTCCCGGAGGAACGCGGCGCCCACGGCGCCGTCGATCACCCGGTGATCGCAGGAGAGCGTGACGCGCATCCGCTGGCGGATTGCGATGGTGTCGTTGTCCCCGACCACCGGCTCTTTGCGAATGGCGCCGACAGCCAGGATGGCCGAGCCGGGCGGGTTGATCACGGCAGTGAACTCGTCGATGCCGGCGGAACCGAGGGTGCTGATGGTGAATGTATTTCCTTCGTACTCGGCCGGCAGGAGCTTTCCAGCGCGGGCGCGCTCCACGAGGCCCGCGAGATCGCCGTCAATTGCCAGGATTCCCTTTCTCCCGCAGTCGCGCACCACGGGCGTGATCAGGCCGTCAGGCAGGGCCACGGCGAGGCCGATATCCGCGGTCGTGTGACGGATGATGCTGTCACCGTTCCATGTGGAGTTGACCTTCGGATGGCGGAGAAGCGCCCGGCCCGCTATGGCGAGGAGGAAGGCATTGATAGACGCTTTCTTTTCCCGCCCCGCATTCAGCCGTGTCCGGGTGGCAAGAAGCTCATCCATTGCCACAGCGACGGTGAGGTAGTAGTGGGGGGCTGAGAACATCGACTCCGACAGCCTGCGCGCGATGATCCGTCGCATGCTGGAGAGGGGAACCACTTCATCGCCGGGACCCGGCGTGTAGCTGGGGACGGCCGGCGCCTGGCCCGCCTGCCGGGCCGCCATCACCCCGGAGACCGCCCTGACCGGGGCTGCGTCAAGATCTCTCTTGACGATTCTCCCCTCGGGACCGCTTCCCTGAAGGCTGCGCAGGTCGATTCCCTTCTGGGCCGCGATACGCCGGGCGAGAGGTGACGACCGTACCCTCCCCGAGGCAGGAACATGCGCATGGGCCATAGGAGCGGTCGATGCCCCCGCTGGAACAGGGGTGGGCGCCCGGGCAGCCCCGGTCGCGGAAGCCGCTGGGGCCTTTGCGGCCGCCGGCCGCGCGTCTGCGAGCAGGGCTGAAAAATCTTCTCCCGGTTTCCCGAGGATGGCGATGGTGTCTCCGACCTTCGCCTGGCCGCCAGCCGGCACAACGATCTTGAGCAGCGTACCCTCCGATGTGGACTCGTAATCCATCGTCGCCTTGTCCGTCTCCACCTCGCACAGCACGTCACCCACGGCGACGGTGTCCCCCTCCTTTTTTCGCCAGCGCGCGAGCGTCCCCGTGTCCATCGTCGGGGAGAGCGCCATCATCAGGATTTTTTCAGGCATACAGGGCCCTTTTCACCGCATCGATGATCTTTTCCACCGAGGGCTGGGCTGCCAGCTCGAGGCTGTGGTTGTACGGCATCGGCACGTCTTCCCCCGAAACCAGCTCCACGGCCGCATCCAGGTCGTCAAAACAGTTGTGAGAAACCAGCCACGCGATGTGCGATCCGACGCTTGCGAAGGGCCACGCCTCGTCGACGACCACACAGCGGTTCGTCTTCCTTACCGAGTCGTAGATCGCCGCCTCATCGAGGGGCCGGATGCTCCGCAGGTCCACGACCTCGGCATCGATTCCCTGGGCAGCAAGCTGCTCCGCGGCCTCCAGCACCATCCGCAGAGGCTTGGAGAACCCGATGAGGGTAACGTCCTTCCCGGGCCTCTTGACGTCAGCCGACCCCAGGGGGATCAGGAGCTCCCCCTCGGGCACTTCACCCTTCCAGGAATACATCAGCTCGGCTTCCATGAAGACCACGGGGTTGTCGTCCCGAATGGCGGATTTGAGAAGGCCCTTGGCATCCGCCGGGTTCGAGGGGGCAACGACCTTCAGGCCCGGAACGTGAGAGTAGATCGATTGGAGGGCCTGCGAATGCTGAGAGGCAAGGTATTCGGCTGGACCGTTGGGTCCGCGAAATACGATGGGAACTGAGAACTGACCGCCCGACATGTAGCGCATCTTTGAGGCGTTGGAAAAGATCTGGTCCATGGCCTGCAGGGAAAAATTGAACGTCATCCATTCGACGATGGGACGAAGCCCAGCGATGGCCGCACCGATGCCGATCCCCGTGAACCCTCCTTCTGAGATCGGGGTGTCGATGACCCGCTGGGGACCGTATTTCTCCAGCAGCCCCTGGCTGACCTTGTAGGCGCCGTTGTACTGGCCGACCTCCTCCCCTATGAGCAGGACGCTGTCATCCCTCGCCATCTCTTCGTCGATGGCCGCGCGCAGGGCCTCGCGGAAGGTAATGAGGCTCATGCGAAGACGTCCTCGGAGAGCGCGGACAGCTCTGGCTCGGGGCTTTCCTCGGCGAACTTCACGGCATCGTCACAGATCGTCTTGAACTCCGCGTCCAACGCGGCGAACTCTGCCTCGGTGAAGATGCCGGACTCGATCATGCGCGCCTTCTGAATGACGATCGGGTCCTGCTTCTTGTACGACTCCAGCTCCTCGGGCGTCCTGTACTTCGCGGGGTCGCTCATGGAGTGGCCGCGGTAGCGATAGGTGAGGATCTCCAGGAAGATCGGGGTGGACTCGGATCGCGCCTTCTCGGCAGCCGCGGAAACCTCGCGGTGCACCTCCAGCACGTCCATGCCGTTTACCTGGCTGCCGGGGATCCCGTAGGAGGCCCCCATCACGGCGAAGTCGGTGACCGATGAGACGCGCCGGAAATCCGTCCCCATTCCGTAGTGGTTGTTCTCGCAGATGTAGACGATGGGGAGGTCCCAGATCTTCGCCATGTTGAGGCTCTCGTGGAATGAGCCCTCGTGAATCGCTCCGTCCCCGAACCAGCACAGCACAACGCCGCCTTCCTTGCGGTAGTGGATCTTCAGCGCCACGCCAGTTGCCACAGGAATCTGCGCTCCGACGATGCCGTTGCCCCCGTACATGTGGCGTCCGGCGTCGAAGAAGTGCATCGAGCCGCCTTTTCCGCGGGAGACGCCGGTGGCCTTCCCGAACAGCTCGGCCATGAGGAGCCTCGGCTCCATGCCGCAGGCCAGCGCATATCCATGGTCCCGATAGGCAGCGACGATATAATCCCGCGACAGGTCGATCGCCCCGATGGCCCCGACCGCGACGGCTTCCTGCCCGATATAGAGGTGACAGAACCCCCCGATCTTCTTGAGGCCGTACATCTGCGCGGCTCGTTCCTCGAAACGCCGGATGAGGAGCATTTTTCTCAGGAGCTCGACCTGAAACGCCGCTTCAGGTCCGCGTACGCCGCTCTCTGCGCCATCCCCCGATGCGGCGGGCGCGTCCGCGCGCGCAGCTTTGGTGCCAGCCATTGCCAGTTCGCTCCTTCCGATTCAGAAATGGACAGTTTCCTTCCTGCCCTCCATGGGCAGGAAGCGCGTGGCATGCTCGACGATTGTCTCCAGGACCACGAGGTCCCGTTCGTCATGCGCCATGTTCCAGAATGTCCGCAGACGCGGGCCAATGACCTCCAGGACTTCCGCCCTGAGGGAGGGATTCTCCACGACGTTGATCGCACCGCGAACGCTCACCACCTCGTCCAGAGCCGGGGTCTGGAACATCCACTCCACCTGGGGGTGAGATTTGACCTGCGCCACCTTGGCAAAGCGTCCCGCGGTTATGGCGTAGATGGCCCCGGGCCGGTCGCGCAGGACAGCAGGAGTGAGCCAGCGTATGTGCGGCTTTCCCTCGTCGTCCACGGTAGCGAGCAGGCCCGTTTTGTGGTTTTCGATGATTTCCTCCACCCTGTTCATCACCTGGCGGCTGTCCATAGGATGGAAGATAGAGAAAACACCCAGGGCTTTCAAGCCAAGGTGTTTCCGCTATACTTGCGCCCGATGCAGAAGCATCCCTTCATCTGGGAGACGCACGGCATCCATGTGGGAACCGGCGACGACCACGTGGCGCACGGAATCGACGACCTCGACAGAATCGTCGAACAGGCCGTCGGAATTGGCTTCCCGTCGGTGACGTTCATCATTCACAGCCCTCGCCTCACGCGCTTTCGGTATGCCAGCGAGCGGGCAACCGACGTGAAGTTCATCCGAGGGGACGCCTCGTATTTTGCATATGCGGATACGATGGCGGGGCTGCGCAAGCGCCACGTCGGGCGCATCGACATCCGCTTCGGCGTTGAGCTGGAGTGGCTGGGCACCGGCCTCGGAATGCAGTGGAGCAGGGCCAAGCTCTTTCAGGCTCACGGCGCGGACTTCGTGGTGAGCTCGCTCCATTTCTCCCCCGATGGCGTCCCCTACGACGGTTCCTCGGAAGACACCGCGGGGCTGATACGGCGTCGCGGCGGCGTGGAGCAGTTCTGGGCCGCCTACTTCGACGAGATGATCGAGATGGTCGACGCGAGCTGGCAGTTCACCTCCGTCGTGGGGCACCTCGACCTGCCCAAGCTCTACGCTCCGCTTCCCTCCTGCCTTACGCCCGACAACGGGGGCGACACGGAGACGGAGCGCCGATTGTCCACGCTGCTGGAGATGATCGCGGAGCGCAATCTCGTTCTGGATGTGAACCTCTCCGGTCTGCGAAAAGGAGTAGGGATCTATCCCCACCCGGAGATCCTGAGCCGGGCCTACACCCTGGGGATTTCCGTTGCAATTGGCACGGATACGCATGATCCAGCGGATCTCGGCAGGGATTACGCTGCCGGCCTGGAGGCGGTCAGGGCCGCAGGATATCGATACTACGTCTCCTTTTCCCGCGGAATCCCGGAAAAAAGGTCCCTGTCTCACGGCCTCGAAGGCCAGTTCGCGGTGCTCAACCTCGGGATGGAGATTCTCAACAACAGGATTCCCCGCGAGAGGAGACTGGAGATCCCCCGGCTGTCCTTCGGCGGGGATTTCGGCGCCCTCGCGAAGGTATTCCCCGAGTCCTCATCGCTGGGCTCGTTTCATGCAATCCGCGTGCGCAACGAAGAGAGATCGGTCACGATCAGCGACCGCCTGCCCGACTACTCCGGCGGGGAGACATCGTACCTTTTCTCTCATCACCGGGACCTGCCCGGAACGCTTGCCATCCTCCTCAATACCCTCGCATCGGAGGAGATCAACATCGAGACGGTCTGGTTGAACTCCCTCGAGGACGGCACGGCCACTGCTTACCTCACCCTTGATGGAAGAATCGAGTCGGTCCGCGAGGCCGTCGAGTTCGTCATGGGAACAGCCTCCGACAGGTTTCTTCGCATCGACCCCGCCGTGAAAGTCCATCTGCCGCCGGTGAAAAGGGCATTATCGTATCTCCTGGAGGTGGACGGCGTGTGGCTTCCCATTCCTGTTTCCCGTCACATGATCATCACCGTGCACGCGAACCGACCCGGTGTTCTGCTGGTCCTGCTTTCCGCGCTCGCGTCGCGCGGCATCAACGTGGTCGATCTGCAGCTCGGGGCCCGGGGGGAGAAAGGCTTTGCCGCTCTGGGCGTGGAGGGGGACGAGCGGGATGTCGCCGACCTGCTCACTCGGCTGGGACCATCGTACCTGGAAGCATCGCAGATCGTACTGGGAGGTTTGAAATGAGATCGAAGACCGTTCGCGGGAGGTTCCTGGTCCTGCTTTTTCTTATCGCCTGCCTGCCGGCGTACGCGCAGGAGGAGGCCCTGCCCGAAGGCTTGTACGCGGAGATCAAGACGCAGCGGGGAACGATCGTGTGCTCCCTGGAATATCAGAAAGCGCCCATGACGGTCTCGAGCTTTGTCGGTCTGGCAGAGGGCACCGTGACGGCCAACGGCATGAAAGGAAAAAAGTTCTTTGACGGGCTCACGTTTCACCGCGCTGACCCCGGCTACGTAATCCAGGGAGGGGATCCCAATGGGAACGGCACCGGCGGGCCGGGATACCAGTTTCCCAACGAGACACGGCCCGACCTCAAGCACGACAGGGCAGGCACCCTTTCGATGGCCAACGCCGGTCCCGACACCAACGGAAGCCAGTTCTTCATCACCCTCGCGCCAACGCCGAACCTTGACGGCGGTTACAATGTCTTTGGGTACGTTGTCAGGGGAATCGATGTGGCGAACGCCATCCAGAAGGGGGACAGGATTACGAGCGTACGGATCCTCCGCATCGGAAAAGCGGCACAGGCATTCACGGTTACCCAGGAAAGCTTCGATGCCCTGGTGGCAAAAGCGAAAGCCGCCGAGCGTTCGGCTGCCCTGTCGTTCATCGCGAAGAAGTGGCCTCATCTCACGACCACGAGATCCGGTCTCATGTACCAGGTGATGGACAAAGGGTCAGGAGGAAGCCCGGCAGCGGGAGCCACCGTCAGCGTGAATTACACCGGGATGCTCCTGGACGGCAGGGTTTTTGACAGCACCAGCGCCCGAGGATCCCCGGCCGTGCTTCGAACGGACAGGGTCATCAAGGGGTGGACCGAGGCGCTGCTTTCCATGAAGAGGGGTGAGCGGCGGATGCTCGTCATTCCCCCCGAGCTGGCCTACGGCGAGAGGGGATATCCGGGGGTCATTCCTCCCAACGCATTTCTCGTCTTCGAAGTCCAGCTCATAGATTTCTGAGACAAGCCATTGACAGAAAGGCGCCTCAGCGCGTATATATTGAGCGCGATGAAAGACGCCCCTGCAAAAGTCACGCTGAACTGCTGGTGGTGGTGGATCACGGGGAGGTAGCCGCGGTCCGCCCGAAGGGCGAAGCACATCGGTGAGACCGCACGCGGTTTCCCTCCCCTGACAGAGAGGGCGACCGCCTGCGGTTTTTTTTGGAAGACCCGGCGATCCCGGGTCTTTTTTTTGGCGAAAGAAGCGGCCGTGGGCCGCGACAAAGTCTTTTCGTAAGGAGTCTTACATGTTGGACGACAGGATCTTCCAGCTCCCCACGCGGGAGATACCCAAGAAGTGGCTGAACATCCAGCCATCACTCCCCGAGCCGATACCCCCCATGCTCAGCCCCGCCGACGGGAAGCCGGTCCCCTTGGAGGCCTTCACGCCGCTGTTCCCCATGGGCTTGCTCGAGCAGGAGGTGTCACAGCAGAGAGAGATCGCCATTCCCGACGAGGTGCTCAAGGTGTACTCGCTGTTTCGCCCCACGCCACTCATCCGGGCGAAGTTCCTGGAGGAAGCCCTGGGAACTCCCGCAATGATCTTTTTCAAGAACGAGAGCGTGACCCCCACCGGCAGCCACAAGCCGAATACGGCAATTCCGCAGGCCTACTACAACCAGAAGGAAGGGGTGAAGAAGCTGGTGACCGAAACCGGAGCGGGGCAGTGGGGCAGCGCGCTTTCTTTCGCCGGCGCCCATTTCAACGTCGACATCAATGTTTTCATGGTGCGGGCATCCTACGAGCAGAAGCCCTATCGCAAGATCATGATGGAAAGCTATGGCGCCAAGGTGCATCCCAGCCCCTCGAAGGAGACGCAGATCGGAAAAAAGCTCCTTGAGGACAAGAAGAACGCGCCCGGCTCCCTCGGCATCGCAATCAGCGAGGCCGTGGAAGTCGCCGCGACGTCGAAGGGAACAACGAAGTACTCACTCGGCTCCGTCCTCAACCACGTGCTCATGCACCAGACGGTCATCGGCCTGGAGGCGCGGGCAGTGCTCGAGGACCTCGGGCTCATGCCGGACATCGTCATCGGCTGTCACGGCGGAGGAAGCAACTTCGGCGGCATCTCGCTCCCCTTCATGGAGGACAAGATCAGCGGGAAGAGGAACATCGAGTTCGTTGCCTCGGAGCCTCTTGCCTGCCCGTCGCTGAGCAGGGGGATCTACGCGTATGACTTCGGGGACGCCGGCAAGCTGATTCCTCTTGCAAAGATGTACACCCTTGGTCACGGGTTCATTCCTCCCGCAGTCCACGCCGGTGGCTTGCGCTATCACGGCGCTGCGCCCATCGTGTCGCTCCTGGTGAACAAAGGACTGATCCGCGCCGAGGCGCTGCGACAGAAGGAAACGTTCGAGGCAGCCGTACTCTTTGCCCGCACCGAAGGGATCATTCCAGCTCCCGAATCAGCCCATGCGATCGCGTCAGCGATACGAGCCGCAAAGAAATGCAAGGAGACGGGGGAGAAAAAGGTGATCCTCTTCAACCTCTCGGGCCACGGACATTTCGACATGGGTGCGTACGAGCAGTACTTCGCCGGGAAGCTCGAGGATTTCGAGTATCCCGAGGAGGCGATTCGCAAGGCAGAGCAGGACCTGCCGAAGGTCTAGCCAGGGATGCGTAGCACGGCCGACGGCCGTGCGAAGGGCGGCAGCGGTTTGCGGAGCAAACCGCGAGAGCTGCGGAAGGGCGCCGAGCACAGGGACGCGCGAAAGGCGCCCTTGGATAGGGCTCACCGGGCCGAGCCCCGAGTGCGCGGCCCTCCAGCTATGTGTAAGCTCGAAGCACGTGGCTGCGAGAAGGATGCCGGAGGTGCTTGATCGCATTCTTCTCGATCTGGCGGATTCTCTCCTTGGTGAGCTTGCATCTGCTGCCGATCTCCCTCAGCGACATGGGTGTCTTGCCGTTCAGTCCGTAGCGGTACTGGAGGATCTCCGATTCCCTCTTCGAGAGGGAAGTGAGGACAGCGTTGATGTCGGCACGGAGGGATTTCTCGATGAGGATCTCCTCCGTGGTCTTGCTGCCCCTATCCTCGACGCGGTCCTCCAGGGGTGAGAAATCATTCTCATCGCCCGGGGGGGCATCAAGGGAGAGCAAATCACGGGAGATGTTCAGCAGGTCTGCCATGCTCCCGCAGCCGCCGCGGGGCCTCTGTGAAATCGTTTCTGCTTCCGACTTTGGGGAGTGTTCACCCCGGAGATCCTCGCGCACCCTCATGATCCGCAGAAGCTGCTGGGACCTGTTCAGGGGCAGACGGATCATGCGCGACTTCTCGTTGATTGCCTTGAGGATGTTTTGACGGATCCACCACACAGCGTAGGAGATGAAACGGTAGCCTTTCTCAGGATCGAAGGTGTCGATTGCCTTCATGAGCCCGATGTTGCCTTCACTGACGAGGTCCTCAAGGGGAAGGCCGCGTGCGTGGTAGCTCCTCGCAACGTTCACGACGAACCTCAGGTTGGCCTGGATGAGCCTCTCCCTGGCGAACTGGTCACCCTGCAATGCGCGGCGCGCAAGCGATTTTTCGTCCGCCTGGCAAAGCAGGGGAATCTTGCTGATTTCCTGAAAATAGAGGGAAATGACACTCTCACCAGTCCTTCTGATCCTTTTCACGCTGCCACTCATGCGCCGATGGTAGCGGCGCCTGGTTGCCGTCTGGTTGCGATCAAGTTAAATCTTCTTAAAAGGGCGCCGGCGGCGGAGCCCGCTGATCGGCTCAGAGCCCGACCTTCCTGAAAATCAGGTACTTGGGCAAGTCGATGGCGCAGGTGAAGAGTCCTGAGAAGCCCAGCAAGAACAGGACCTGGAGAACCGAGAGCGGCTCGATGATTCCGCCAAATATGCCCAGCAAGGAAAAAACGACGATGGTCGCGGCTGAAGCAATAAGGATCCCATTGCCGGGCCGGGAATCCCAGAAGTGGCGCCGCTCCCGTACGATGTAGATCCTGAACTGGCTGGTGTAGACCAGCATCAGCAGAACACAGCTGCGCAACCCGGCGCCGGACAGGTGGAAGAGATTCGTTCCGATCAGGATGGTGAGCCACCCTTCGAGGATGAAAAAAAACCCTATCCCTGCACTCGCGATGGTGATGTTCTTCACATTCCAGCTGTTCGGTTTGCTTGTGTACTTCACGTTGTCCGTTGCGAGCGACATCGTAACGAAGTCGTTGGCAAAAACCAGGAGCGCCATGCCCAGGAGAGAAACAACCAGGTCGTGCAGCCAGAAGAAGCCCAGGGTCAGAATGCCGATGAGCTGTATAGTCTTGGTGATCTTGTTGATCACCCACGTGAGCATTCGCTGATAGGTTTGCCTGCTGGCCTTGAGTGTGTCGATGATGATCCCGATGCCAGGCTCGGTCAGAACGATGCTTGCCGACGCCTTCGCCACATCGGTGGCTCCCTTGACCGCGAAGCCGATCTCAGCCTGCTTCAAAGCCGGCGCGTCGTTGACCCCGTCTCCGGTCATTCCGGCCATGTGCCCCTGCGCTTGCAGGAGCTTCACAATTCGGTACTTGTCTTCCGGGTAGACTTCCGCCAATCCGCTGCAGCCTTCCACCTTCC
>DATKLB010000095.1:0-2217 GCA_035542615.1 Spirochaetia bacterium
ATTTCCGTCACCCTTCCCCCGCCGGCTGCAATAAGCTCGGCGGAAGCGCGGAACGGCCGTTCGTAGAACGCCTTGACGTAGCTGATCCGCTGGTCCCTCAGCAGAGGTCCGACCAGCCCGTAGACGAACTTGGGAGCGATATTGCTGATATCGGCGTCCACCCAGACGATGATGTCGCCCTGCAGCACGTAGAGGCTCTTCCAGAGGTTCTCTCCCTTCCCCCGGTAGGTGCCGTATTTTCGCAGAATATCCGAGGAGCTGTAGACCTTCGCTCCATTCTCAGCGGCTATACTGCGGGTACGGTCCGTGGAGCCCGAATCGATCACGACGATCTCATCGAGGAGCGGGAAACGATCCACGAGCTCGGTTTTGAGGACGAGCACCTCCTTCCCGATGGTGGCTTCCTCGTTGAGCGTTGGAAAGGCGAGCGATATCGCGCGGCCCTGTCTGGCCTTCAGATCGACGAGAGCGGCCTTGTCGCGGAAATTGGAATGGTGAAAGGTGTTGCGCAGGATGTGGCCGTCCACTCTCATGACGGCGACCCTCCCTGCCAGCCTGCGCAGTCGTCCAGGAAAGCAAGGAGCTGGCGGAACCCGGTTTCTATCGGACGGATGTCGACATACTCTTCCCCGTAGCTCTTCTTCCCTGTTGTGATGCCCAGGGATACTCCGGGAATGCCGAGGGAATTGAGAAAAGACACATACCCCGGCAGGGAGACGGACCGTGACTTGATGCGAAGCCGATCATGGACTCCGCGCACGATCGCGTTCAACCCCGTGTTGATCTCGGGATCCCCCGGGGGCAGGAATGCTTTCACCCGCATCTCCACCGATGCGCCAGCTTCCACGGCAATGCTCCCAATCGTCGCCTCGACGGCTTTTCGCGCCACGTCGAGAGCGGGCGCGCTCGGGGAGAACACCTCGAGCTCAAGGATCCCCTCGCTGGCCGGCCAGCCGAATCCGACACCCGCGTCCATCCGGGCAACGTTGAGAAACGTCTTGTTTTCCGCGTCCCAGCGGATGCTGCCCAGACGCGAGGCGATGGCCGCCAGAACCCAGATCGCAGACGCCACCGGCTCCTTCCCCGGAAGGGCGGGCTCCTCGGTGCGGACCTCCACCGAAAGCTTGCAAGTTCCCAGGGGCCGATCCTCCATCCCTCCGAGATCCAGCCCGCGCACGTGGGCGGCGAATCGGACGCGGTCCTTCCATGCCTGCAGGAAGCGCTCCAAGGGCTGCGGTTCCCGCTCCCCCGGGTCGAAGGACGTGAAGAGGAACGTGACGTTCCGACTGTACTGGATCTCGTTGCGGGCGAGATATTCCGCGAGGACCAGGAGCGATGCGGCCGCAATGGAGTTCTCCGCTATTCCCCGTCCCCGCACGCGGTCCGCTTCGAGCTTGGTCATGCTCTCGATGGGAGAATAGTCCTCGCACCTGATGTCCGTGAACAGCAGGACGTGCTCGTCACCGGCTTCGCGGGCCGGCAGAAGAGCGCTGAGATTACCATGTTCGTCGAGAGAGCTCCCCGGATAGCCCAGCTCGATCAGCCGCTGCTGCAGGTGCTCGGCCCGGGCCGCCTCCCGCTCCGTTGGAGAAGGAATCTCGTTCAAAAGGATGGCATCGGAAACGATCCGGTTGACGTACGAGGCCGCATCCACCCGAGCGACCTTTGCCGATCCGCCGACGCGCCGGCGAGGAAGCAGGCCGCGCAGGGGAGAAAGAAGCTTGGAGAGTTGTTGAAGTATGTTCTTTCCCATCCGGTTCGCAAAATTGTACGGTACCCTCGGGCAATGGGCAAGAGGAATCCCCGGGCCGCAGGGAACATCGAATTGACACCGGAACGCTCGACTCCGTATCTATATATCAGCGAATGAGCTCCTCCATCGACCTGGTCGTTTTCCACTATCATCTCCTGCCCGGGGGAGTCACCACCGTCATCAGGCAGGGCGTGGAAGCCCTTGCCAGGTTCTCACGCCGCGCGGCCAGGGTTCGCATCGTTGCCGGCAGGGTCCCGCAGGACGGGCAGGCTTTCCCGGGGACAGAGGTCATTTGCTTTCCCGACATCGACTATGCCTCTGAGCGTTCCCTGGGGGGACCGATCTGGAAAGAGCGCGCGCAGCGCCTGGCGGACACTCTGCGCGAGCATTTCGGGGGCAACGATGCAGTCTGGTGGGTCCACAACTATCATCTCGGGAAGAATCCCCTGTTCACCGAGGCGCTT
>DATKLB010000096.1:0-15293 GCA_035542615.1 Spirochaetia bacterium
GCGTTGAGCCGGTCCACGAGGGAACCCCCAGGAGCGGCCGCAGCGTCGACTGCAGGATCCCCTGGAGTGTGAGCCTGTCTTGCAGAAGGTCGCCCTGCAGCAGGCTTTGCCAGGTCGGCACCTGCCCGTTCTGCCCCGTGCTGTTGAGCTGATCCTGGTCGGGATTGAAATGCTGGCGAAACTCCCCGTCCATCGCGAACGTCGTCGACACATCGGCGAGCCGGTCCCACAACGACGACGCCGCCGTGAGCTGGCCCGAGCCGCCCGTGTCGATGGTCATGTACTGGACGCTGTAATCGATGGCCTGGGGGCTCGTCCAATACGTGTTGTCGAACTGGCTCTGGAGGGTCGCCCGGGGCTGCATCTGGTATGTCACATCGAGGCTCGAACCGAGGCCGGGCGCAGTGGGATTGGCGTCCGGCCACAGCGCTGCCTCGCGGTAGATCGACCGGCCGGGCTTTTTCGGCTGCTGCTCCTGCGGCTTCGGCGCAAGCGGCGTGCGTATTCCTTTGCCGGGATCCTTGACCTCGGGCTGAGCGGGAGGCTGATTCTGACCCGGGGCCCCCGGGGCTCCGGCCGGAGCAGAAGCCCCGGGCTGGGCCGCCTGCGAAGTCTGGCCCGCAGACGCAGCCGGCGTCTGCGGCTGAGCGCCGGCGGACGGAGAAGCCGCTGCGCCGGCACCGACTTTCAGGATTTCGCCGGAGACCGAGAATGCAACATTCGGGAATGTGATGCTCGAGGGGTAGTAGAAGGTGTGACCAGGGTCCCAGTACAGAGCGCTGGTAGGATCCGAAGCCCCCGGCAGGTCCTTGCTCTGCCAGGTCATGTTCATGTTGAGCGTGGGAAACGAAATGGACTGGATGTAAGGAGACTTGACGATCTTGGTCAGGTCGAGCTTGCTCACGTAGTCCCAGGAAAGGTTGGGCTGCGTCGCGGTTGCGGCGGTCTGCACGGGATTGGTCGTGGGCTGGAGCACCGCGGAAAAGTTGATGCCTTCGTTCCTGGTGTAGAAGTCGGCGATAAATGTCGGATCCGAGTAGTACGCGAACTTCCAGCTCAACGAGTACGGGTCTGCCGTGCTCTGGATGCTGCCGTCGATTCCGAACCGAAAGGGCAGAAGGATCCCGAAGAACGATGACGTGTTCCAGTAGGGCCCGGTAACCGCACTCGCGTTCGAGTCGTAGAAATACGGCGTATAGTATTGGGCACCGCTCGAGTCCGTGAAAAGAAAGACGCTCCTGCTGAATCCAAGGCCGACTCGGAAGCTGGCAAGGGGCGGGAAATCCCCTGACATCCCGGCGAACGCTCCCAGACGAGAGTAGAGATCGAGAAGCAGCTTCAGTTTCTGTCCGTTGTCGGGTGGCGGGCTTTCGCCGGGGATCTTTCGAAGAAACAGCCCGCGCAACTCCTCCTTGTATGCAGTCTCACCGGTCTCCGAGATCTGCAGGAACGAGAAGGGATTGTCCTGCTTCGTCTTTCTTCCCAGCAGGTACGTCGTCGTCTGCACGAACGCGCCCGTGCGGTTGTCGTAGCCCGGGTTCGGGTTGAAAAAAAGCTCGTCCCCCGGCCAGAAAAAGGCAGGAAAGTACAGAAGGGGGACCCTGCCGACCATCAGCACGGCGCTGTCCGCGGCCCATTCGCTCGGGGCCAGGATCCACACGTCCTTTGCCCTCACCTGCCAGAAAGGGTCCACGGGCTGGCTCGTCGTGAAGCTCCCGTTCTGCATGATGACCGTGTTGTTGGACAGCCGGGAAATCGTGGTGCCCTGGAAATAATAGGTCAGCTTCTGGTCCGCCTGCGTCACTTCCTTCGTCGTGGCGCCGTCGTAGAACACGCCCTCCGAGGAGTCCAGATCAAAGGAAAACCTCGAGCCGGTGTAGTTCTGCGACTCCTTGCCCTTGCTGATCGTGTAGGAAACATCCCCATCAGCTGAAATGGTGTGTCGGGTCTGGTTGTAGGTCACGCTGTCCGCCTTGATCTCCTGAACGGATCCCCTGTCTGTGTCCCGGACCTCGATGTCGACGCCGCCGCGCAGCACGACATACTTCTCGTTCACGTCAGGCAGGGTGTAATACAGCGACTCCTTCGCGGACTTTACCGTCACGATGCGTTTGCCTTTGATGGCTTCCAGGGGAAGCTTGACCTTGTAGTGATCGGCAAGCCTGTTCTGCAGATCCTTGCGGGACCCCGAATCGTCCAGTCGCAGCCGACGGCACCACGAGACCAGCTCGTAGTAGCTCGCCGAGGCTATGTCGTCCCCGAGAGTACCCGAGAGCAGACCCTCGGGTGTCGGTGCCGGCGCGGGCTCAGCAGGCGACGGGGCGGACTGAGAAGCCGCGGGACCCGGCGGCCGCACAGGCGCGGGCGGCGGAGCAGGAGATGGAGCGGGAGCCGGAGCAGACCCCGCGCCGCCGGTCGCCTGGGCGAACGCGATGTCGGAGAACGCAACCAGGAGAAGGGCCAGGCATGCAACCCTCATTTTTTCAGAGCGCGCCTGAGAAACTTTCCCGTCCATGAACCATCGGATTTCGCCACCTGTTCGGGCGTGCCGCACGCGACGATTCTTCCCCCGTCGTCGCCGCCCTCTGGTCCAAGGTCAATGATGTGGTCGGCGCTTGCAATGACGTCGAGATTGTGCTCGATGAGCGCGACAGTGTTGCCGTTGTCGACGAGCACGTGCAGGACTTCCATGAGCTTCTTCACATCGGCGAAATGGAGGCCCGTGGTAGGCTCATCGAGAATGTAGAAGGTCCTCCCGGTGCTTCGACGGGAGAGCTCCAGGGACAGCTTCACTCTCTGGGCTTCGCCTCCGGAAAGCGTCAGGGCGGATTGTCCGAGCTTCACGTACCCGAGCCCGACCTGAAGCAGGGTCGCGAGCTTCGGCACCAGGGATGGTATGTGCCGGAAGAATGCGTGTGCCTCCTCGACGGTCATTTCCAGCACGTCATGGATGTTCTTTCCCTTGTAGCGCACGTCAAGAGTCTCGCGGTTATAGCGCCGTCCTCTGCACACGTCGCAGGTAACGTAGACATCCGGGAGAAAGTGCATCTCTATCCTGATCGTGCCGGCTCCCTGGCACTTCTCGCATCGGCCCCCCTTCACGTTGAAGGAGAAACGCCCCGACCGGTATCCCTTTGCTTTCGACTCCGGCAGCCGGGCGAAGAGCGTTCGGATGGGGCCGAAGAGGTCGACGTACGTTGCAGGGTTCGAGCGCGGCGTGCGGCCGATGGGGCTCTGGTCGATATTGATGACCTTGTCGATCTCTTGCACCCCTTCGATGGAATCATAGTCACCTTCCGGGAGCCGGGTTGCGCCGACCCGATTGGAAAGGATGGGGTACAGGAGATCGGACAGGAGGGTGGATTTTCCCGAGCCCGAGACGCCGGTGATCGCGATGAGTGTTCCCAGGGGAAAAGACACGGTAATGTCTTTCAGGTTGTGCTCGCGCGCGCCGCGAAGCACCACCTGCTTTCCGCTGCCTTCACGCCGCGAGCCGGGCCTGTCCATGGCAAGCGTCCCTGAGAGGTACTGGCCGGTGAGAGATTGCGGAGATGCCATGACCTCGGCCACGGTCCCCGCTGCCACGACATGCCCGCCGTGCACCCCCGCACCCGGACCAAGGTCCACGACGTAGTCAGCCGTGCGCAGGGTCTGCTCGTCGTGCTCGACGACGAGCAGGGTGTTGCCGATGTCGCGCAGGCGCTTGAGTGTTCCGATCAGGAGTTGGTTGTCGCGCTGGTGCAGGCCGATGGTCGGCTCATCGAGAATGTACAGCACGCCCACGAGGGAGGAGCCAATCTGGGTGGCAAGCCTGATGCGCTGCGCCTCACCGCCGGAAAGCGTGGAGGCCTTGCGCTCCAGGGTGAGATACGAAAGTCCGACATTGCTGAGGAAAGTCAGCCGGGCATCGATCTCCTTGAGAATCTGTGAGGCGATTTTTCGGGTCGTGGGGGAAAGCTCGAGAGAGCGGAAGAATGCAATAGCTCCGGCAACCGACATGCTGGAGACCTGGTGGATATTCCTGTCCCCGACTGTTACCGCGAGGACCTCGGGCTTCAGTCGGGTGCCTCCGCACGCCGCGCACTCCCGCTGCGACATGAAGCCTTCCATCCATTCCTTCACCTGTTCCGAGGTCGATTCCAGGTATCGCCTCCTCAGATCGTTCAGCACGCCGCGAAACCCGGACTCGAACTCCCACGTCCCCCTGCCGTCCCGGCTCTGATAGCGGAAACCGATCTTCTCTGTCGTGCCATGGAGAATCGCCTGCAGAACTGACCGGGGCAGATCCTTGATTGGCGTGTCGAGGGAAAACTTGAAATGGCGCGCAAGAGACTCGAACTGGCTGCGATGCCAGTTCGCCTTCGGGTTGTACGGGGCGATGCCGCCCTCGTTGAAGGAGAGTTGAGGATCCGGGATGACCAGATGGGGATCGAATTCGAGAGTGACGCCAAGACCCGAGCATTCGGTGCAGGCTCCGAGGGGGTTGTTGAACGAGAAAAGGCGGGGCTGCAGATCGGGGATGCTGATGCCATCCACGGGGCAGGCGTTCTTCTGTGAAAAAAGGATCTCTCTTTCTGATTCCTTCTCCCTGACGAGCGCAACGAGCGTTCCCCCCGAGGTCTCCAGGGCGCCTTCCACCGAATCTGAAAGCCGCCTGCGGGCCTCCTGGGCAACGGTGAGCCGGTCCACGACGACCTCGATCGAGTGCTTTCTCTTGCGGTCGAGAACGATGTCGCCGTCCAACGGGAGGATCTCGCCGTCCACGCGTACACGGACGTAGCCCATTCGGCGCGCGTCGTCCAGCAGCTTCTGGTGCTCGCCTTTCTTTGCGCCGACAATCGGCGCCAGCAGAATGAGCCGCGTCCCTTCCGGCAGAACCAGGAGGGAGTCCACGATCTGGTCCACCGATTGCTCCTGGATCTCGCGCCCGCACCGGGGACAGTGAGGAATTCCGACCCGGGCGAACAGCAGCCGGAAATAGTCGTAGATCTCCGTGACGGTCCCGACGGTGGAGCGCGGATTGCGATGAGTCGTCTTCTGCTCGATGGCGATGGCGGGAGACAGCCCTTCAATGGAATCGAGGTCCGGCTTGTCCAACCTGCCCAGGAACTGGCGCGCATAGGAGGAAAGGGACTCGACGTAGCGCCTCTGTCCCTCGGCAAATATCGTGTCGAAGGCGAGCGATGATTTGCCGGAACCGCTCAGCCCCGAGATGACGACGAGGGCGTCTCGAGGTATCGAGAGGTCGATGTTCTTGAGATTGTGCTCGCGGGCGCCCCGGATGACGATGCTCTTCGTTGTCAGGGGCCGCTCCCGTTTTTCATCGCGCCATACTAACGCGGCGGATTGGGCATGGCAAGCGAGCCTGTTCGGCCGCTGTTACCCTTTCAGCGTGACGATGGTTTTCCCGTATCCGCCTTCCTCGGGCGGCGAGAACCGGAAGTCCTCCACGGCCGGCAGGCTGCGCAGGTACTCGTGGATGGCCCGGCGCAGGATGCCTTCGCCCTTCCCGTGGACTATCGAAAACTGCCGCAGCCCGTGAACGAGAGCGCTGTCAAGCTGCTTCTCGACCAGCCGCATGGCCTCGTCCAGTCTCATGCCGCGAATGTGCAGCTCCATGACCGGCGGCTCGAGAGGCTCGGCAGGAGTATAGCTCACGGTGACGGCCGGCGCGTCCGCCGCGGGCGCCGCGCGGACCTCGCCGGGCAGGACGGAGAGCCGTATCGTCTCTGTCTCCACGATCCATCTCCTGCCTTTGTCCCTGCGGACTACCCTGCCCCTGCGCCCCGAGCGACGGATGATGACCTCCATTCCTTCATGCAGCTCCATCGATTGATCCGGCAGCAGAGATTCGCGCTCGCGGGCAATCCTGTCCTCCTCCTGCTCGATGCGCCGCTGGACCCCCTCGACGAACTTTCCCACGTCGGAAGACTCGCCGGCCGGGACTCGGTCCCGCAAACTTTCCCATTCCTTGCGCACCTGGGAAAGAAAATCCCGAAGGTCCCGGAGGCCATGGCGGCGCAGCTCGAGCTCCTTCTGGCGAAGGGTGAGCTCCTTCAGGTCCGTCGAGCGCCTCTTCTCGCGAAGGTCGTGCTCGCGGGTGCGCTGCTGCTCCTCGGCGAGCGTGAGCTTCTGGTGACGCTCCGCAAGGCTCGAGACCAGGCGGGATATGTCGGTGCGCTCGTCGTTCAAATACGAGATCGCGCTGCTCAGGATGGAGTCCGGCATCCCGCTCCGCCGGGCGATCTCGATGGCGTGGCTTTCTCCCGGCACGCCCATGAGAATCCGGTACGTGGGCGCAAAGCTCTCCGTGTCGAAACCCATGGAGGCGTTCTGCGCTCCACGGCGGGTCGCGCCGTAGTTCTTGAGGATGCCGTGGTGAGTCGTCGTTATGACGATGCAGCCCTTCTGGAGAAAGTCGTCGAGCAGGGCCATCGCAAGAGCGACTCCTTCCTCCGGATCGGTGCCGGCCCCCAGCTCATCCAGCAGAACAAGGGATTGTCTGCCAGCAGCCTGGACGATCCCGGAGATGTTCTTCACGTGAGCCGAAAACGTCGAAAGCGACTGCTGGATCGATTGCTCGTCTCCGATGTCGGCGTAGATCCCGTCGAACGCGGGGAGAGCGGAGCCCTCTGCGGCGGGGATCTCCATTCCAAACTGGTTCATGAGGGCCAGGAGGCCGATCGTCTTCAAGGTGACTGTCTTGCCTCCGGTGTTCGGTCCGGTGATGATCAGGACCCGCGCGTCCCCTCCTGCCTCCACGGTCACCGGCACAACCGCGCCCCCGAGAAGCGGATGCCGCGCGTCCCGTAGAGAAAGCATGGACTCCGACGAGTCAGCTCGACAGCAGGCGTGGATGATTGCGTAGCGGGCGCGCGCGAAGGACACATCGAGGAGGGCGACCCCCTCCACCAGCGCGCCGAGGGCCGCTGAATGCCCGGAGACCTCGCGGGTCAGCTCGCGAAGGATCCGGCGCACCTCGATTCTGTAGAGGTTCTCCTCCTGGACTATCGCGTTGTTCTTTTCTACGACCTCCAGGGGCTCCACGAAGACGGTCGATCCGCTTGCCGACATTTCGTGCACGATGCCTTTTACCCTGCCCTTGAACTGCGTCTTGAGGGGAAGCACGAGCCGCCCGTCACGCTGCGTCGGCGTCGTCGTCTGCCAGAACGTGCGGTAGGAAGGGTCCTCGAGCATGCCTCGAACGGCCTTGTCGGCCTCGTCCCTGTTTCTCCGGATGCGCTCCCGGATTGCTGCCAGGGAAGGGATCTGTCGCTCGCGGAGAAGCCCCTGGTGATCGACCAGACGGAAGATCGCGCGGGAGAGCGTCGACAGGTCGGGGATCATCGCGGCCGAACGCGCCAGATCATTCTCCGGGCCGGCCTTGAGCACGAATCGTCTCAACTTCAAGCCAGAGAGGACGCAGCGGCCGATTGCAGCAAGCTCCTCGCCCTCCAGCTGCAGACCGTCCTTTCCAAGCTTTGGCAGAAGATCCGCGATCTCGGGGAAATCGAAGCCGGGGAGCTCCGCCCCGTCGTCCAGAATTCTGCGAAACGCCACTGCGCTCTTCAACCTTTCGGCGATCTCCCCCGCCGCGCTGAGGATCTCCTGCTGCTTCAGGAGCGCGGCACCCATCGGGCTGAGGCACAGACCGGCAAGCTCCTCGACAATCCGGGAAAACTCCAGGAGGGAAACGGCGTGCTCATCCATCGCCATCACCCACGGCCCTGTCTCTCCGAATCCTGCAGCTCCCTGACGATCCGAAGGTAGCTCTCATACCGATCAGCGTGGATTTCCCCCCGTTCAACGGCGCGCACCACCGCGCATCCCGGCTCTCCGGCGTGGAGGCAGGGCTGGAACTCACATCCCGATGAATGCGGCGTGAAGTCCCGGAAATGAAATCCCACTTCCTCGGGGAGAATCTCAGCGAGCTCCAGCTCCCTGACCCCCGGAGTGTCGATGATGCGCAGGTCTCCCTCGATCAGGAGCAGCGACGAATAGTTCGTGGTGTGGCTTCCGCGGTCATGCTTCTGGGACAGCTCTCCCACCTTGAGCTGGAGCGCCGGCGACATGCTGTTGAGGATCGACGATTTGCCCACCCCCGACTGCCCGACCAGAACAGCGGTCTTCCCCTGAAGAGCTTCTCTCAGCGCGACGATGCCTTCGCCGGATCTCGCGGAGCACGTCAGCACCCGGTAGCCCATGCGCTTGTAGTGTTCCAGCCTTTCGCGGATCTCCGACGGACACGGGAGATCCGCCTTGTTCAGCACGACCACCGGCTCGAGTCCCCCAGCCTCGGCGGCCACAGCGAGCCTGTCGATAAACCTGGGTCGGAAAGGTGGCGAGCCGGGGCTGGACACGCAGACCGCGAGGTCCGCGTTTGCCGCCAGCACCTGCGTCGCCCTCCCCTTTTTGTTCCAGCGCGTCAAGCTCGACTTTCTCTCCAGCACCTCGACGATGAGGCCCTCCCGGGTGCTCAAGGGGTCCGGAATCACCGCCACTCTGTCTCCCGGCGCAATGGGGTTGTAGCTTCGCCCCTCGCGCTTCTGCCGGCCCAGCACCTTGCCCTTGATCCTGCACTGCATAAGCCGATCTTCGCAGCGAACGCAATAGATGGTGTTGATGCCATACAAGACTTCGGCCGGCAGAGTGCTCGACATGCGTCAGAGGGGGCCTGCCAGCTGCAGGCCGAACCGGGCGGAGAAGTAGCGGTAGCGGTCTTCGACCGGGGAAGTTCCCGTCACGTAGAGCGCATCCGGTTGCCGGTCGCGACGAGCCTCCAAGCGCGTGCCCGCGCCGGCCGGCTGCGCTGCCAGGCCTTCAAGGAGGCGCTGCACCTGCCGGGCAACCCCGTCCCGTGAATCGACAAGCGCAATCCCCTCGCCGTTCAGCAGGTGTCGGAACTCGGGCTCGAGGTGCAGGAAGTGCGTGCATCCCAGGACGAGCGCGTCGATCCCGGCGTCTCGAAAGCGTTCGACCTCGGAGCGAACACGGGCGGTCTTTTCCTCTGCCGTGCAGCGGTGCATGTCATCCTCCACGAACTGCACGAGCCCTGCTGCCGCAAGGCTCACGACCGCGCAGCCGGCTGCGTGCTCGCGGATCATGGAACGCAGGTACTCTCCCTCGACAGTCCTCCGCGTGGCCAGCACTCCCACGCGCCGGCGGCGCGAGAGCGCGGCCGCGGGTTTCACGGCAGGAACGACTCCCACGAAAGGCAGGGGAAATCGCTCGCGCAACGCGCCGAGGGCGACCACGGAAGCCGTATTGCAGGCAACAACAACGAGCCGCGGGTTCTCCCGCGCGATCGTGCGCTCCGAAAGGCTTGTGATCGCGTTGATGACGTGATCGACTGTTTTTTCACCGTACGGGAAGTTTTCCCGGTCAACAGCATAGACGTAGCGCTCATCGGGAAGAAGCAGGCGGGTGCTGGCCAGATAGGGCAGCCCGCCGATTCCCGAGTCAAGAAAGGCGATCGGGCGGCTATCCATCACCGAAGAGCTTGTCGAGCTTTCGCCGGGCTTTCTCCTTCGCCTCCGGATTTTGCGCGCTGCCCGGGGATTTTGCGGGAGAATCACGGAAGCTGAAGTACGAGCAGAAGTTGGCCCTGTCTTTTTCGGCGACCGGCTCGTCGATCGACTCGACGCAGTCCCAGTGCGCGCCGGGGCTGTAGAACCGGCAGTTCAGGCAGATTTTCAGATCGCGTTTGCACGAGGGGCAGGTGGAGGAGCGGTACACCTCCCGAGGATTCTCAATTCGCGTGCCGCAGAAGTGGCAGGCCGGGCCGGTGTTTTTCGCAGTTCCTTCAGCCATCGAGGGATACCAGTATATCGCCCCATGGTGATACGGGCAAGAGCACCGAAGCGCTACGCGTACGCCTCCGCCAGCTCCATGGCGACGCGCGTCCAATCCCACAGCCGCTCAGGTCTGTAGCGGACCGTGGAGATGTCTTTCATGATGATCTCCACATGGGACACTCCCCGGGCCTGATCGAGGACGCTCTTCATGCAGGCCCGGGCCTTCCGCGGGTCCCATTCTTCCTCCACGAAAACTGCCGGGCTCGGCTTGAAGCTGAGAACGTAATCTCCCTTGACCTGATCGATGACCTTGCCGAAGTCGTTCCACGGGCTCATGGAGATCTTGCGAAGGTTCCTGATGCGCCGCAGGAGATGGATCTTGTTGTCCAGGGGTTCGCAGCAGCCATAGTAGGTGAGCCCCCACCGTTCCAGCCAGCGCATGTCATGGCGCAAGGCGAATTCCCAATGCATCTGCGGTGACACGTTCGAGAAGATCTGGGCATTGGAGCAGCCCCACATGTTGCCGGGCCTGACCCGGGACGGTTCGCAGGCGGCCCCGGGAAGCTTCCGGGTGTAGCCATAGCCGCCGGAGCCGATGCGCGTGTTGTCGCAGTCCAGGGACAGCAGGTTTTGCTCTACAAACTGGTCAAGCTCGATCATCCAGGCGTCCACCATCCGCTCCACCGCGGCGTTGACCATCTCGGGCCTTTCGATCAGGTCGATCATGGCTTCCTGCAGGCCCCACCACCGGATCAGGTAGTCCCAGGGAGTGTACCAGATGTGTGTCTGACCGACCTTGCGCACGGGCATGATGTCCTTGAACAGGTCCTCCATCACGGCGAACGTGACGGCGGTCGTTTCCTCGTCATGCGTCACCCGCGGCATTCGGATCTTCTCGATGTCTTCGGGATCCCGGATCTGGACGTGGAAATGGCGGGAAACGATGTCGCTTGCGGCGTCCGTGCGCGCAATCTCCACGTCCTCGTGGATCCCGAAATCAGTGCTGTGGATGGCCAGGGGACACTCCAGGAAGTCGCTCACGATCATGTCCCCGCGCATGTGCCGCCATTGATAGAGTGTGCGGCGCAAACGGGTCTCCACCTCTCGCGCCCAGGGGTGGGCAGTCCGCAGCGTGAGCTCGTCGTTCACGTTCATCTCGTGCCACGGGATCTCGTTGATCCATACCATGGGCCTCTCCGACTCCAGGTCATTGAGGCTCCGCCACAGATCAGCCTTCTCGCGATGCACGGGCAACGCTGCAATCGAAGCGATCTCTCCGGCGAGCCTTTTCATCACGTCCCTCTCGGCCGGGGCGAGAGTGATCTCGGTGAAACGCTGGGGAGGACTGTAGCTTCCGGGATCGTGCAGCATGACTTTCGGCTCCTCGAGCAGTCTCCCGATTATACCCCCGCGCGGCGAGAATCCGCCATGAAAATCGACCCGCCGGCCGTTCGCATCTCGAAAACCGCGCTTGCGCTCGCCGGGCGGCCTGGATACGATTGCCTTCGATGTACGTACCACGTTCCTGCACGGTCAAGGGCTGCGGAAGGCCCGCGCTGGCCAGGTCCGACAGGTGCGCGGTCCATCTCCCCGATGCGGCGGCTCACGTGAAGGAAATTCTTCGGGAGGCGCACGGCTCTTCGAGGCTGGTGGACCTCGACCTGGCAGGGATCACGCTGATGGACGAAGACCTGTCGGGCCTGGAAATCTCCGGCTGCCGGCTCACTGCGGCGACTTTGACGCGCGTCCGGCTCTCCCGGGCGGCAATCCAGCTCTCTTTCCTCGATCGTGCGACCATCCGCGACTGCGACTTTTCCCGGGTGAACATCGTCAATTCTGTCTTCGCCGGGTCCCTGATCGAAAGATGCACTTTCGCGGACTCCGAGATCATCCAGGGGAACTTCCTGGGCATCAGCGGCATCGCGGTCTGCTTCGATCACTCGGACCTGTACGGGTCGCGATTCGTCGGATCCGTCATGGAAGCAGTCAGCATGAGGGATTGCAATCTCACCCGCGCTTATTTCGACGCCGCGCATCAGGGGGCGGTGGACTTTCACCTGTCGAACACGAACGAGGCCGTGTTCAGCGAGGTGGAACCGTGAAGTTCTTTTCCCTTTTTTCCAGCGCGGGCATATCGAACTCGTACCTCATCGGTCCGGACACGGGTGGAGACGCCATTCTTGTCGACCCCGGCGTTTTCGATGCACCGCTTCTGCAGGCCGTCGAGAGCAACGGGCTGTTCGTCCGCTGGGTCCTCGTGACGCACGCGCACAACGCCCACGTGAACGGCATCAGGTCCCTCCTGAAAGTGTATGATGCCGGCATCTACGCCAACCAGCCCAGCATTCTCGATTTTCCCGCCCGCCATGTCGAGGATGGGAACCTGCTGTCGCTGGGCGACTTTCGCGTTCGCGTGATCGAAACCCCGGGGCATTCAATCGATTCCGTCTCCTATCGCCTGGACCACATGCTTTTCACCGGGGATCTTCTTTCCGCGGGAGCGATCGGGACGACTCGGGATGGGTATGCCCGCGGCCTCCTGCTTGCAACTGTGCGAAGGAAGTTGCTACCGCTCGGGGACGAGGTTCTCATTTTTCCGGGCCACGGCCCGCCGTCGAAGATCGGGATCGAAAAGCTCTACAATCCTTTTCTCGGTGAGAAGCTCTGAATCTGCTCGATCACGGAGCGCATGCGCTCAGGCACGGGGGAAAGGAAGACCCGCGGGACCGTGTCCCCGGGGAGGAGGATCGCGAGCCGCCGCGCGTGGAGCATCAGGGTTGCCTCAGGAAACCGCCGATCGCGTCTGGCGTACAGGGGGTCGCCAAGGATCGGTGTACGCATATGGCGCATGTGCACGCGGATCTGGTGCGTGCGACCTGTTTTCGGAGCAAGCGCAACGAGGCTGTAGCCCTCGAAAAGCCGGATGACTTTCCAGGAGGTCACCGCAACCCGTCCGCCGGATCTGACAACGGTGAATCTCTTGCGGTTTCTCGGGTCGCGCGCGATCCTCGTTTCGATCGATCCCGTCCGGGATTGCGGCGCCCCTTTCAGGATCGCAAGGTACGTCTTTCTTGCCGACCTGGCCTGGAACTGCCGGGCCAGAAAATCGTGCGTCGCAACATTCTTTGCCACGATGACCAGGCCGGAAGTGTCCTTGTCCAGCCTGTGAACGACGCCCGGTCGCGGGTCTCCCTCCCCGAACTCGCTCGCGAGCTTCGAGCAGTGGAAGAGCAGGGCATTCACGAGGGTGCTTTTCTGGTGGCCGCTGCCGGGATGGACAACCATTCCCTGCGGCTTGTCCAGCACTATGACATCCTCGTTTTCGAAAATGATCGAGAGGGGAATGTCCTCGGGCTCGAGGTTCGTGCCCGGCGGTTCTGCCCACACCAGAGAAACCCTGTCGCCCATCTTCAGTTTTTTTCCCGGCCGCGCCGGCGCCCCATTCACTGCAAGTGAGACCACCCGGGTCTTCCCCTGGCTTCGTGAGAAGAGCCCGAGATGCTCGGCCAGGAACGCATCGAGGCGCATGCCGACGCACGAAGGATCGTCGACGACAACCTCAAGGCTTCTTGGAGGTTGCATTCCACCTGCCGAGCATGAAATCGATCACCGCGACGGTCAGGGAGAGCCCAACGGCAGAGACGACGATCCAGGTCTCTTCCTGCGGCGTCAGATTGAGGGTGCTGCCCGTGTTGAACGGCCAGGGCGCATATGCGGCGCTCAGCCCGTTGTTGAAATACCGGTACAGGTCGTACGTTTCCAGCGATGCAAAGAGCGTGATCGGCAGAGATCCGACCAGGATGACTTCTGCCCGATAGAGATCCTTCATCCAGCTCTGGAACTCGTCAGGGGAATACGGCTGCGGCGTGTGGTCCTGCGCGAACAAGGCACAGGGAAGGGATACGGCCATCAGGCAGACGATCAGAAGGACGATTCCGCGGCGCCGTCTCATCCCTGCCCCCTCTGGCCAAACAGCGCTGTTCCAATTCGGACCAGGGTGGATCCTTGTTCGATCGCCGTCTCGAAATCCCCTGACATTCCCATCGAGAGAACATCGAACGACTCGAACGAATTGCCCGACCTGATCTCGTCGAACAGCGCGCGCAACGCGGCGAAAGATTCCCTGACCGCGGCGGTGTCAGCCCCGAGGGGACCCACCGTCATCAGCCCGCGCAGCCTCAGGTGGGGCAGTCGCCCGAGGGTGTCCAGGAAACCGATCAGCTCGCCGCGCGACCGAAATCCTGACTTCGACAGCTCCCCGCTCGTATTCAGCTCGAGCAGGATGTCCATGGATTTCCCTCGTTCCGCAAGGCGGGAATCGAGAGCTGTCGCAGTCTCTTCCTTGTCGATCGATTGAACGCAGGAAAACAGCCCAGACGCCGTCCGGGCCTTGTTGCGCTGCAGGTGGCCGACGAGGTGCAGCTCGAAGGAGCCGGCAATTTCCGCGTATTTCAGCTCGGCTTCCTGGACTCGATTCTCGCCAAGAAGCGTGATCCCGCTGGAAAGAGCAGCTTCCACGGTCTCCCGGGGAAAGCCTTTTGTGACCGCCATCAATCGAACCTCGGCCGGATTCCTCCCGGCCCTGCGCGCGGCATTGGCGATACGCTCCAGGACCACGGGCAGGGACTTCGCGAGAAATGCGCGCGAGCCTGCGTCCGACGCGGCGCCGGCTACCACGACAGACTCCGCAAAGGCACGCGTGCGCCGCGCCTGGGGAGAGGAGTTGGCCCTCGAATGACTGCGAAAGATGGGTTCACAACTGTTTTCCATTATACCCGGGCTCTTTTCACCAGGGAAGCCATGACGAGAGAGCAGAACCCGGGAAAAGAGGCCTTCATCGGGAACGGCTCTCTGATGAGCCCGGATCAGCGGGTCCGCGAGCCGAGCGTGATGCTTGGTCCTTGAGCCGCCTTGCCAGCCTCAGCAGCTTGATGACCCAGAAGACGAACCAGGAAAGCGACAACAGGAGCGGGAGTCCGACCACAAGGATCTTGCCCAGGGTGGCGCTCATGGTTCTCTCCACCATATCGCTTTGCCAGCCGGGGCGCAATGAAAAAGGCCCCGCGCGGGCCGGGGCCGTGCATTCCCGATACCATGCTCTAGATGTTCACCTTGAGACCGATTCCGTAGACACCCGTCCAGCCGACATACGCGTAATCGAGAATCAGCGCGAAGTTGTCGGCAAAGTGCCATGCTGCTCCGAGTGCCCCGGCGAATCCGATGAACGGCCCCCCGGTAAAGCTGTAATACGTTCCCGTGGTGCCGTACAGGCCGAGCCCGAGTGCGCCATAGAACTCGAACTTGAGGCCGCTGCCAAAATCCGTTCCCCAATGGAGAGTTGCCATCGGGGCCACGCCCCAGTCTGTCCAGCTTGCGAACCCACTTGCGCTTCCAAACGCAAGCAGGCCGCGGGCCATGAGGCCCCATTCAAAAGGGACACCGGAAATGTCGAAGCTGCCCAGGATGATCTCAGGCCCTGCGTCCACCTCCCAGCCGAGA
>DATKLB010000097.1:0-9859 GCA_035542615.1 Spirochaetia bacterium
CAACGCCGAGAGATCCGTTGGTCTTCTTGCGGAGGGGAATGTCCTCGAAAGCCAGAGCGAGGAGCCCCACGCGCAGCTCGAATCCGAGGTAGGGTCCGTTTTCGGCGGCGTCAAGCGCGGCAATCGTGGTGCACGAAGCGATGCCGCCGACCGTCCTCCATCCCCCGTCGATCGCAAGCAGAGCGCCAGGTCGGCTGTACCGAAGCCCCGCAACGGCAAGGAGAGACCCGCGTCCCGGCAAAGAAGCGCGCCCCGCGACCACCGCGTAGGGAGAGACCTGCGTTTCAGCTTCGACAAGGAGCTTGAAAGCGCCCAGCGGCGCAAGGGCAAAGCCGCCGCTGTACTCCGTGGGAACCGGACGAGGGTCCTCCGCGCCAGTGGCTGCGTGAAAGCTTTCCTGCACGGCCAGCCCACCGAAGTTCCCCGTGGCGTCAAGGCCGGCTGCGAGCGACAGCCAGACAGGCGCGCGAGCAAAGATAGAAAAGGACGCCCCCATGGACGCCTCGTCGATTCGATTGGCGGTCGAATCATCATCAGTCCGATCGGTCAGTCCGCTGATGGCCGCGAGAAACCGCCCGGCGCCGAATGGCACTGTCAGCCGCAGCCCGAAGCTGTCCAGATCATCCCATTCATTCACGGGGCCAGGGCCAAAAGAATCGTTCGTCATGGCAGCTACACCTGGGGCGTCAGGGCATTCGGGAGAAGGAGACAGGAAGGGGTCCAAGGTGAGCGCTGGTGCCCGGATGGCGACCAGCGCAATCAGGAAAGCTGGCAGAAGGAGAATCAGGGCCCCGGCTCGGAGGCCCCGATTCTGTTGCATGCGATCTTCCGTCTTACGTGCCGAAAAGACCGACCGCAAACGTTCCGCCCGTGTTGATGACTGCCCAGGCGGTGGGAGGGTTGGTCGTGAAATCACGTCCATAGGTGCCCAGGCCGTAGCTCGGCTTCCAGGGTCCCTCCACGAACCGTGGCGAGCCCCCGCTGTTGCTCGAGACCGCGTTCACCCATTTCGTTCCGCTTGCATCGAGCTTCAACACCCCGAGGTCGCCGGGGTTTGCCGCTGCCTTGCCTGGCGTCAGTGAGAAAGTCAGAGAAATCGTGTAGGTGTCGGTAGCCGAGGAGCCAAGGTTATACTCCATTCCCCAGAGCCTGACGATATCACTTAAGAGCCCGGCGGTCTTGGGAATCCAACCGGTGTCCACGGCGAGGCTGTACGGCCGACCGCTCAGGTCTTTCGCAGTGTTGGCGTTTGTCCCGCTGAGGATCTTCACGTAAGTCTTGCCGCCTGCCCCCGAATAGGAATCGTTGACAGTGGTGTAGCTTGCTCCCTGGGGGATGACGAACTCCTTTCCCGCGAGGCTGTAGCCGAATCGCTCACGCCAGGTGAAATTGAGAGACGGCGTCGTGGAGATAAGGTATTCGCCGCTGGAAAGGAAGGGGTTCACGACCGCGGAGTAGAAATCCACGGTCACGTTTGCACCGTCGACAGTGACGATGTAGTACCCGACGATGTTTAACTCCTGGGCGATCGGCGTCTGGCGGGTATGCCCGAATGCCGGAACATCGTACAGGACGTCGTTCGACGTTGGATTCGCGGGGATGTAGAACTTCGAGCTGTCGGATGCGCACACCAGTTGGTTGATCCTTGCGGTCGTACCGTCTGTCGTCGTTACGATCGACCTGTCGTGCATGTGATCGTGCCCGCCTATGTAGTAGTGCACCATGTTGTCGTTCAGGCTCTTGATGAAAGCATCCTGGCCGCTGGGGTCGAGGCCGGGGTTGGCGGCGAAAAGGTTGTCGACGTGATTCTCGGTGATTATCCCTTTGTGGCCGAAGACAAAGGCATGGGTGTTCGACCCTCTTCCTGAAAGCTGACCGCTGATCCAGCCTTGCTGAGCGTCGATCGTATTCGCCGAACTATCGGGCGGAGTGAACTGGTCGAGAAGCATGAAGCGGGCGTTGTTGTAGTCGAACGAATAGCTCAGCCCGGTCAGCGCGGTGGAAGGGCTGCTGAAGTTGCTCCCGATCACAAACGCAGAGCCGGACTTCGCAGGAGGTTGGACCGCCGGGTCCGTCGTCCCCTGAACTGAAAAAGCCGATGTCGGGGTCTGGTTGTTGAGGCCCGTCTGCGTCTGCGGATAGAGGATCTTGAACTCGGCCGCGCCATTGGCCGCCGAATCGTGATTCCCACGCAGCGGATAGAAACCGATCCCTGCGTTGTACAGGGCCTGAGCATAGGTGGCGCGGACATCCTCGTTTGCGGGGTTGCCGGTATCTACCAGGTCGCCCACCGCAACGACGAACTTGACACCCTTGAGGATAAACTGCTGGTTCACCTGGTTGATTATGTCGACGGCGCAGGTGTTGGGATTCTTGCCATCGTCAGGCATCGTCCATTGCGTGTCAGAGAGTATTCCGAAGCTCCAGGCGTTTGAGGTGCTCGGCACCGAGGGGTTCAGGAAACCGAGAAGACCTCCCAGCGCGCAGCCTCCAACCAGGACGACCGCCGCGATCATTCCAATCCACAGCAAGGCTCTCGTGCGCTTTTTCATCGAGAAACTCCTTTGGTATTTCAGACTGTTTCGAGAAAGACGGGTTCATGCATTCGAGCTATCACCATTCGATGACGCTTTCCGTCCCTGAAAGTAAAGGACACCTCCAGCCCATGAAGAATTTCCCTGCTCCTGCCTCCCCTCCTTCTGTGGCGCCATGGTGAGCCGGTGATTGTGAAGTCCTCATTACTCTTGTGAGTATTCTCTGTTAATTCGGCTGCCTTGACGGGCGACCCCTCCCTCAACTACCATGGCGCGTCTCGGGTGACTCTTGCGGGAAAGGATCTCTCGATGAAAATCGGCTTCCACACGGATGCGTTCAACTCCGCGGCCTTCAGCTTCGAGAAGGCCCTTGCGTGGGCCAGCAAGAACGACGTTCACTTCATCGAGCCCGGAGTAATCGAGGGAGTCTCCTGGATCCACGGCCTGGGGTACTTCCCGCACGTCTCACTCACAGAGGATCCCCTCGTGCTCTCGAAGAAGATGGAGCGCTACGGAGTCCGCTTCTCCCAGGTGGACGCGGCCTACCCTCTTTCGGGCAAGGACGGGCCATACCTCGGCGTGCCCTATGTCCTGAAGACGCTGCCCTGGGCTCTGGTTGCAGGCTGTCCAAACATCGCCACCACGGACGGCCTTCTGAAGCCCGAAGGCTTGAGCGACGCCCAGGCCATGGAGTTGATGAAACAAAGCTACAGCAGCATCGTGGAGACCGCCGAGGTGTACGGGATCAACATCAACATCGAGATCCATGGCTACTTCACCACCAGGCCCGAGATGATCGCGAAGATGCTGGATTTCGCGAAAAGCGATCATTTCGGCTTGAACCTTGACACGGGCAACTCGTTCATCGCCGGGCAGGACCCTGTGGAGTTCTGCCGGCGCTTCATCAGGCGCATCAAGCATGTCCACGTCAAGGACGTTTCGCAAAGCCTTGCGGCGGCCGCGCGCGGCAAGGAAACCGGCATCGCGGTCAGCCAGTGCGCCATCGGAGACGGTGTGAATGCGGACAACATCAGGAGGGTCCTCGGCCTGCTGCGTGACGACGGCTACCGCGGCGTTCTCAGCATGGAGTGCGAGGGCCAGGGCGGGCCCCTGATCGAGAAATCCCTTGCCTGGCTGCGCCGCACAATGAAGGAGCTCGGTATTCCCGAGGAAAAATGACTTCCCGGGAGAAAAACTCGAGAGGAGGTATCTCATGGCCAGAAGATGGCTCAGAGGACCAAAAGTGCTGGCAATCGCGTTCGCTGTCATCGCGATTGTCATCGGAGACATGACGCTGTTCGCCGCACCTGCGGGCAAGCAGCTCGTCTACGGCTATGTCACCCCGGGGCCCGACACCTGGTACAAGAGGGACGTGGACGGGTTCGTCTACGCCGCGCAGAGGGCGGGAGCGAAGGTGATCGTCCTGAACTCCGACTACAACGCAGAGAAGGAAATCGCGAACATCGATTCCCTGATCAACCAGGGCATCGACGGGATGTGCATCTTCACGTTCAACCAGAACGGCGCGAATATCGCGGCCAAGAAATGCGCCGCGGCCAACATCCCGCTTGTAGTCACCGACAACGTGGGCCAGGTCCTGAAATCGGGCAACGACATCGTCGGTTGCATCGACTTCGACTGGAACGCCATGGGCAAGGACGTGGCGCAGTACATCGCGAAGAACTACCCGGGTGAGGACATCGCAGTGATCATGGGCCTGTTCGAGCACATCCCCGTGCAGATGTTCCGCGCGTCTTTCGAGCCCACCGTTGCCCAGCTGGGAAAGAACAAGATCATCGCCGTGCGGGATGGACGCTACGACCCGAACGAGGCGGTGAACCAGGCCCAGGATCTCATCCAGTCCGGCCAGAAGTTCTCCGTGCTCTTCGTTTTCAACGACGAGATGGGCGTGGCAGTGGTCCGCATGCTGAAGACCCGCGGGCTGCTCAACAACCCCATCAAGGTCATCACAACCAACGGCGCCCCCTACGGCATCGAGGCCATGAAGGAAGGCGGGATCAAATACTCCATCTCCAGCTCTCCCGGCTGGGAAGGCATGATCTCGTTCCTCACCCTCCAGGCCTACGTGACAGGCAAGATCACCCAGAAAAACCAGCAGATCCTCCTGCCCATCGCACCCATCACGCCGAAGACGATCGACGACAAGACCAAGGTCATTCCCTGGGACGTGGATCCGGTCTGGCTCCAGCTCACCAAGACGTACTTCCCACAGTACACGGGACTGTACTAGAACGCAACGCCGCGCGGGACCTCCCGCGCGGCGTTCTTTTCGGGACCCTGGGTGTTAGCATCCATCCGCAACGCCACCAAGATCTATGGCCAGCACAAGGCGCTCAACAACGTGAGCTTTGAGCTCGCCGAAGGAGAGGTGCATTGCCTCGTCGGGGAGAACGGAGCGGGCAAATCGACCCTGACGAAGATCCTCTCAGGCGCCATCACGCCCGAGTCGGGCTCCATCGTCATCAACGGGGCCGAATACAAGGGCCTCACGCCGCGGCAGGCCATCGAGCTGGGCGTCTCAACTGTCTACCAGGAAGCCGAGCTGATCGAGAGTCTCACCGTGGCGGACAACATATTCCTCGGGGACGAGAGGCGAGCTCGATTTCCGCTCGTCGTGGACGCGCGGCTGCAGAATGCAGAGGCTCGAGATCTCATCCGCTCCCTGCACCTCAACCTGAGGGAGGACGTCGTGGTGGAGAGCCTGTCCGCGGCGCAGAAGCAGATGCTGCAGATCGTCAAGGCTTTCTACCGGGACGCGAAGATCATCATCATGGACGAGCCGACCAGCTCCCTGGGTCTGGAGGAGACGAACTCCCTGATGGGTCTCATCCGGGACCTCAAGGGCAAGGGGATAGGAATCATCTACATCTCCCACTACCTGGAGGAGATCTTCGAGATCGGCGACACCATCACGATCCTCAAGGACGGGGAGAGCATGGGCACCGTCCCCATCGGGCAGATCGACATGGACACCGTTATCCACAAGATGGTGGGACGGGACGCTTCGCTTTTCTACACCAAGGAGGAGATGACTCCGGGTCCGGTCCAGGTCGAGCTGCGCCACCTTGGCAGGCACGGAGTCGTGGAGGATGTTAGCTTCGAGGTACGCGAGGGAGAGATCTTCGGAATCGGCGGACTGGTCGGTTCCGGCCGCAGCGAGCTGCTGAGCCTGATCTTCGGCGCGGACAGACGCGACAGCGGGGAGATCCTCATTGGCGGGCGGCCTGTGCGGGTGCGCTCCCCCCACGATGCGGTTGCGGCCGGCATCTGTCTGATCACCGAGGACAGGAAGAAGCTCGCGATGTTCGCTCCGCGCAGCGTCACGGAGAATATCGCGATCGTGCACAACGAGCGCTACGAGCCTCCCGTCTTGAACCTGGCCAGGGAACGCCGCCGGGTTCGCGGAATGGTGGAGCGCCTTTCCATCGCCGTGACGGACCAAGACACCCAGACCATCAGCGAGCTTTCAGGGGGAAACCAGCAGAAAGCGGTGATCGGCAGGTGGCTCTTGAGCGACGCGAGGCTGTACATCTTCGATGAGCCGACAAAGGGAGTCGACGTCGGAGCCCGCTCGGAGATCTTCCGCCTGATGGTGGAGCTTGCCAAGGCCGGGAAGAGCATCATCATGGTCTCCTCCGACATGCCCGAGCTGATATCGATGAGCGACCGCATCGGGGTCATGCGGGAAGGACGGCTCACACACGTGCTGGACCGGCACGGGATCACCGAGGAAAAGCTCATCAAATACTTCATCGGAGTCTGAGAATGCAGAGAACCGGCGCGATCTTCCGCGAACAGTGGTTTTTCCTCCTTCTCGTCGAGGCCGCCCTTGCGATCGTGACAGGTCTCATGAATCCGCGCTTCTTCGGATTGAACAACATCGAGAACATCCTGGAGCAGGTGTCCGTTCTCGGCCTGGTGGCCGCCGGAGCCACGCTCCTCATGATCTCGGGCAACTTCGACATCTCCGTCGGGGCAAACATCGGCATTTCGGCGTGCGTGATGGCCATTCTGATGAAGGCGGGATATGGCTATGTGCCTTCCGTGATCGTGGGCATCCTGCTCGCCACGTTCAACGCCTTCTTCGTAGGGGCAAGCTCCATTCTCTTCAAGGCGCCGTCGTTCATCATTTCCCTGGCCTGTATCGGGATCTTCCGCGGAATCGCCCTTGCGTTCACCAAAGGCGTGCTGCAGCTCATCTACGGCAAGTTCGAGTTCCTCGGGACAAAAAGGTTCTTCAACATCATCCCGCTTCTTTTCGTCATCAGCATTGCCGGGTACCTGATCATCCACTTCATTCTGAAATACATGAAGCTCGGCCGCAGGGCGTTCGCCATCGGGAGCAACGTCCAGGCGAGCTACCTGGCGGGCATCCCCATCAACCTGAACAAGCTCGTGTTCTTCATCATCAACGGCCTGCTCGTCGGCACAGCAGCAACTCTGCTCCTGTCGCGAATCGGGGCCGCCCAACCCTCGACCGGCAGCGGAATAGAGCTCCAGGCAATCGGCGCCGTGGTCATCGGCGGGACCCCGATGACGGGCGGCAGGGGCAAGATCATCGGCACATTCTTCGGAGTGCTCCTCACCGGAATCATCTCCAACGCGCTGAACATGCTCCAGGTGAACCCGTACTTCCAGGATGTGGCCATCGGGGCGCTCATCATTGTCTCGTTGGCGGTGAGCGCGTTCAGCCAGAGAGGACAGAGAGCGTAGAGGCCGTCGGACGCGGCAGCGTCGGCGTCAATACGCGAGTACGTTCTCATGGCGTGTGTCCGCGCCGCGGGCCGGGACCATTAGTCGTTGCTGTAGCTGATGTTCAGCCGGGCCTCGCCCAGCACCTTGCCCCTGATCGCCGCGCGAAGCTCATCGAGACTAAAGCCATCCGCCAACCCCGTCGGCGAGGAAAGCGCGTACAGCGTCAGCCGGTAGATGTGGATGAGGCGTTTGCCGGTGTTCGGCGGAAAATCGGCCGGCGGCTGGGGACCCCGGTAGCCGATCTTTCCTCCCCCGTTTTTCCCCTGGACAAACGCGTGCGCGTCCACGGAGGCATTCGCGGGCAGCCCGCCGGTCGACGGATCGATATCCGCCGCAATCCAATGAGGGAACGATAGAGCCTTGATCCCTCGCGATGCGAGGATGGGTCGAGCATCGGGATCGTCAAGGATCAGGGCCAGCGCCTTTGTGCCGGGGGGCAGGTTTTCCCAGGTGATCGGGAACGAACTGGGATTGCCGGGGCCGTTGGGCTTTTCCGCGTACGCGGCGTCCAGGCGTCCCGCGGAGGCGAGCCCGCTATCAAAGCCGGTCTCCGAGTCTCCTGACACGGCCGGCGAGCTCACGGTGAAATCAGCGGCGCTCGCGGCAGTCGCCGCGAAGAGAAGGAACACCACGGCAGCGAGTGCCGGGGCAACGCGCATTCTCGATCGGGTGCTCATGAGGCCTCCGTAGACACAAAATACTCATTCCAGGTGACAGCGTCAGCGGCTCGGCGGTCACCCAGGCCCTGGGCCGGCTCAAGAAGCTGGGGCTGGCGCGCCAGGCCCGCTATGAAAGCATCGAGCTCACGGAGCAGGGACGGAAGCTGGCAGTGAAGGTGCTGCGACGCCACTACCTGCCGGAGCACCTGCTCGTGCGCATACTCGATTTCCCCTGGGAAAAGGCCGACGACGAGGCAAAGAGGCTAGAATGAGATCTCCGACGACCTCACCGAGCACCTCTTCCAGAGACTCGGCTCTCCCCAGCCGGGATCGACGTTTCTCGTGATCGGAAAAAATCCCGATGTCGTGCGGCTGGTGCGAACGCCTTCGGACTACGGCCGAAACGACGCCGAAGAGGTGGCTGTTCCGCTGGAAAACTCTCGTCACATCCGTTATGAAGCCGCTGCGAGTTAATGCGGATAAGTTGATGCACATAAACTCTTGACAATACCTGAGCAAAATAGTCAAATATAAGCGATGAAGCGTTCATTCCCCCTGGCGGCTCTGCTCTTCATCGGCGCTTCACTGTGGGCCCAAAACGCGGGCCCGTCGAAGCTGGATACCCTCCTTTATCCTTTCGAGCGATCATTCACCCAGGCGGCGGCTGGAGAATGGAAAAGCTCGCTGGATCTCCTCGAGCGATTTGCCATGCTCTGGCACATGCAGAACCCGGAGAGGACAGAAACCACGCGAAAACTTGAAACCAGTCTCAACGCCTCTGCACGCGCGCTTCTTGCGGCTCAGACCGCGCCCCAGGGAGTCCCGCGGGCGATGACTGATCTCTCGAAGGCGGTCGGCGCGTACCTGGCGGCGGGCTACCGGGACGGCGAGGTCGCAAGCCCTCAGTTCTTTTCGTCCCTGTCGTCCATCGCCGCGGGGAGCCTCGATTCGGCCCAGGACGCCAATCCTGCGCTGGCGGCAATGAAGGTTCAACTCTACGACGCGCTGTGGGGGTTGGCCGAGGACGCCGTCCACGCGAAAGATCCCGCCTCGTATGCGCGGATCGAAGCAGGGATCGACAACGCTCTCTCGGCCCTCAAGGCGCAGCCTGCTGATCTCGCCGCGGCGCAGGCGGCGCTCAGGGACCTCCTGTCGACCTCCCGGGGCGGGACGAACGGAAGCGCGGCTGCGACCGCGCAGGCCAAGGGGATCCCCGACCTGCTGCGACTGCTCGACGAAACGAGCGCGGCCCTGGGCGCGGGCAACCCGCGGGAAGCATCGACTGACCTCTCGGAGTTCATCAGCGCCTGGCCGTTGGCGGAAGGGGAAGTGAAAGCAAGATCCGAGACCGTCTATGCGAAGATCGAGGACGAAATGACGGAGGCCGGCGCGCTCCTTCTCTCCGGCCCTGCAGCCAGAGCGCATGCTGCCGAGCTGCTGGCGCGGATGAGGGCCCAGCTCTCCGGGTTACGGGAGTTGAATAGCTACAGCGCCTGGGACGCCGGAATGATTCTATTGAGGGAGGGCATGGAAGCTCTGCTCGTCCTGGCCGCGCTGCTGGCAATGCTCAGAAAGGCGGACGGGCGACGCCGGGAGATCTGGGTGTGGAGCGGAGCGGGATCGGGCCTGGTTCTGAGCGGAGTCCTGGCGATCATTCTAGGATTTGTCCTGGCCGCGGCGGCTGCCGGCCGCGCCAGAGAGCAGCTGGAAGGGTTCGTCGGCATTGCATCGGTGGCGCTGATGGTGACTGTCGGCGCGTGGCTGCACCGGCGATCCAGCCTGCAATCCTGGAACTCGTTCATCAAAAAAAAAGTTGGCGGCGCGATTGCGACGGGAAGCATGTGGTCCATCTATGCCCTCGCGTTGCTCGCTGTCCTTCGTGAAGGGGCT
>DATKLB010000098.1:0-2437 GCA_035542615.1 Spirochaetia bacterium
CATGCGGCGGATAGGGGACGGTGTCCTCGCAGTGCCTCGCGCCGTTGCGTTGGTCTCGGATCCCTCCGCCTGGCGATACGTCAGCCTCCTCTTCCTTCTGCGGAGGAAGGACCTCGCATTTGTCTCTGTCTGGAACCCGACTTTCTTGGAGATCCTGCTTTCGAATTTGGGCGATTGGTGGAAGCTGCTGGTCGCGGACATCGAGACAGGCCGAATCTCCTGCGCGGCTGGTCTGGAGCGCGATATCCAGCGAGCGTGCCAGCGGAGGCTGAAAGCCGGCCGCCGGCGCGCCGCCGAGCTGCGGTCCATCTTTGGCGCCTGGCGCGGTCGAAGTCCGCGCGAGCGAGACGGCCGGGGCCGGACGCTCTATGAGGCCCTCTGGCCGAAGCTGCGCGTCATTTCCTGCTGGGCGGACGCGAGCGCCGAAAGCCCGGCCGGCCGGCTGAAGCTCCTCTTCCCTCACGTCGATGTTCAACCGAAGGGCCTCCTGTCTACGGAAGGTTTTGTCTCCTTTCCCGTCGGGGGAAGCGGATCTGCGGTGCTCTCAACGCGCTCCCACTTCTTCGAGTTCATAGAACCCTCGGAACGCGGGGGCCGCGTCAGACTCGCACACGAGCTATCGCGCGGATGCCGCTACGAAGTCGTGATGACCACGGGCGGCGGACTGTACCGTTATTGCACTCACGACGTCGTCGAGGTGACGGGGGCATGGGGCGGGACACCGACGATCAGGTTCGTCGGCAGGGCGGACATGGTATCAGACATGTTCGGCGAGAAGCTCGCCGAAGAGCACGTGCGCTCCGCCGTCGAAGAGACTCTCCGCAGGCGCCAGATCTCATCAGATTTCTGGATGGTGGCTCCGGAGCGTCTGCGGGACGGGAGCGGATTCTACGCTCTCTTCATCCAGCGCGCGGCCGGGAAGGAAGCTTCATGTGCGGGGAGAATCCTCGCGCGGGCTGCAGAGGAGATCGAGGCTGTCATGCGCGGCAATCCCCAGTACCTGCACTGCATCCGCCTCGGCCAGCTGCACCCCCTTCGAGTATTTCTCATAGCGGAACGCGCCTCCGAGGACTATCTCTCCTCCTGCGTCGAGCGCGGCCAGAGGCTCGGCAACATCAAGCCCCCGGCCCTCGATCGGCGCACGGGCTGGACAGCGGTGTTTCGGGGAGAGCTGCTTCCGTGAAGGTGACGTTCATCAAGCCGAACTTCACCTCTTCGAGGTCAGGGGATGCGATGGAACCGCTGGCGTTCGCCGTTCTCTCCGCGCTCACCCCTCGGGGCGTGACACGGGTGCTGTATGACGAGCGCGTGGAAACAGTGCCCCTGGAGGAGCGTACGGATCTCGTTGCCCTCTCCGTAGAGACGTTCACTGCGAAACGGGCCTATGCAATTGCGGCCCGCTACCGCGCCCGCACCGTGCCGGTCGTGATGGGGGGTATCCATCCCACGCTTCTTCCCGACGAGGCCGCCCTCCACGCCGATGCGGTGGTCATCGGAGATGCCGAGACCGTGTGGCCGCGGCTCCTGGAAGATTTCCGCAGTGGAAAGCTTGCGAAAATGTATACGGGAGGCAATCAGGTGCCTCTGACCGGCATCGTGTTCGACAGGACGATCTTCCAGGGCAAGAAGTACCTTCCCATTGCCTGCGTGCAGTTCGGCCGAGGATGCAGATACGCGTGCGAGTTCTGCAGCGTGCATTCGCTCTACGGCAATACCCGGCGGCTCAGGCCGGTCGAAGAGGTGGTGTCGGAGATCGAACACCTGGGCAGCCGTTGGCTGATGTTCGTCGATGACAGCCTCTTCCTCGACGTTGACGCCGCGAAAGAGCTCCTGGAGCGGATGATCCCCCTGCGCGTGCGGTGGGTATGCCAGGTTTCGATCGAGTGCGCACGCGATGCCGGGCTCCTCGCTCTCATGCGAAGGAGCGGATGCATCGGTGCTTTCATCGGCCTTGAATCCCTCGAGCCGGCCAGCCTCGGCCAGATGAAAAAATCTCAGAACTTGCATCTCGACTACACGCGGGCACTGGCCCGCTTCCGGGAAAACGGGATCCTGGTCTGCGGATCATTTGTCTTCGGATACGATGCAGACACTCCCGCGAGCGTCCAGGATGCCCTGAACTTCGCCCTGAGCAACAGGTTGTGCCTCGCGCATTTCAACGCCCTTTTCCCTGCACCGGGCACGAGGCTGTACGATCGCCTGCGCAGGGAACGGCGGATCAGGTTCGATTCCTGGTGGCTCGACGAAGACTTTCATTACGGTGACTGCTGCTTTGCTCCGCGCGGCATGAGCACCGGGGACCTGGAGCGCGCGGTGCTTGAAGCGCGCAGAAGGTTCAACACCCTGGGATCGCTCCTCCACAGGGCGCTCGATCTGAAGGCGAATGCCCGCGGACCGGTGAGACTCGTTCTTTTCCTGGCGGCCAACCTTGTCAACC
>DATKLB010000099.1:0-28279 GCA_035542615.1 Spirochaetia bacterium
GAGCGATGCCGAAAGACGGCAGCGGGAGACGGAAGGCGCTCCTTCGGTCATCAGGCTGAAAGTTGCCCTGGATGGCACAACGACCTTCACCGATGTGCTTCTCGGCGATATCACGGTGGAGAACGCCGACATCAATCCTGACCCGGTTCTCATCAAGTCTGATGGATTTCCGACCTACCACATGGCGAACGTGGTCGACGATCACCTCATGGAGATCACCCACATCATGCGCGCCCAGGAGTGGCTGCCCTCCGCTCCGCTGCACATGATCCTCTACCGGGCGTTCGGCTGGGAGCCGCCGAAGCTCTGCCACCTTCCCATGGTGATGGGGAAGGACGGACAGAAGCTCTCCAAGCGCCACGGCGCCACCAACGTCCGAGAGTTCCGGCGCCTGGGCTACCTTCCGGAAGCGCTTCTCAACTACGTCGCCCTGGTGGGGTGGTCGTACGACGACTCGCGGGAGTTCTTCACCCTTGCAGAGCTGGAGAAGCTCTTCAGCCTCGAGAAAATCAACACGGCTCCCGCCGTGTTCGACTACCAGAAGCTGGAATGGTTCAACGGCAGCTACATCCGGAAGAAGACCACGGTTGAGCTCGCCTGCCTGATCGAGCCCGTGCTGAAAGAGGCAGGCTTCGCGGGGAGCAGGGAGCTTCTGGGTCAGATCGCGGCGCTCGTCCAGGAGCGGATCAAGCTTCTTTCGGAAGTCCCCGACATGGTCCGGTTTGTCTTCGAGGATCCCGCGCCGCCCGCGGCACAGGACCTGATCCCGAAAAAGACAGAGCCCTCCCGGGCGCTGGAGGCTTTGAGGAAAGCGGATGCACTTCTCGGGGAGCTTTCCGATCTCGGGGAAGAGGCCGAAACGAGGTTCCGGGCGCTTTCCGAGGAGCTGGGCATGAAATTGGGCGACCTGCTGATGCCGGTGCGCATCGCGGTGACCGGGGCGAAGGTCTCCCCGCCGCTTTTCGCGAGCATCAGGGCGATGGGAGTCGATCGGGCCAGAGCCAGACTGGCGCGAGCGATCTCGATCCTGGCAGCAAGTATCGGAAGGAGCTGAAATTACGATGGCGGAAAAGTCTGACCTCCGCGCTGAAGCGCTCACCATGGACACCCTTGTCTCCCTGACCAAACGTCGAGGGTTCATTTTCCCGTCGAGCGAGATCTACGGCGGGCTGGCATCGGCGTGGGACTACGGCCCCATGGGCGTGGAGCTGAAGAAGCGCATCCAGGAGTTCTGGTGGCGCGAGATGACCCAGCTCAACGACACCATCGTCGGGCTGGATGCGGCCATCATGATGCACCCGCGAGTCTGGGAAGCTTCGGGCCACGTGGAGAACTTCACTGATCCGCTCATCGACTGCAGGAACTGCAAGCACCGCTTCCGCTCGGATCAGATCCCCGAGGAAAACCTCAAGACTCACACATGCCCGGACTGCGGCGCCGCCCAGCTCACCGACGCGCGCAAGTTCAACCTCATGTTCACCACGCATATGGGACCGGTGGAGGACGAGGGCGGACTGATCTACCTCAGGCCCGAGACCGCGCAGGGAATCTACGTGAACTTCAAGAACGTCCTGCAGACCGGCCGGGTGAAGATCCCTTTCGGCATCGCCCAGGTGGGCAAGGCGTTTCGCAACGAGATCACCACGAAGAACTTCATCTTCCGCACCTGCGAGTTCGAGCAGATGGAGATGCAGTATTTCATCCATCCCTCGGAAGACGCAAAGTGGTTCGAGCATTGGAAAGGCAAGAGGCTGCAATTCTACCTCGACCTGGGGATCAGGCCGGAGAAGCTTCGCTGGCACCAGCACGGACCCGACGAGCTCGCTCACTACGCGAAGATCGCCTTCGACATCCAGTACGAGTTCCCCTTTGGCTGGAAAGAGCTGGAAGGCATTCATAACCGCACCGACTACGACCTGAAGCGCCACATGGAGTACTCGGGGAAGGACCTCACCTACCTGGACGAAGTGAGCCACGAGCGCTATGTCCCGTACATCATCGAGACCTCGGCCGGTCTTACGCGCACCGTGCTCGTCGCGCTGGCGGATGCATACGACGAGGAGATCGTGGAGGGAGAGAAGCGCGTCGTCCTGCGTTTCCACCCCAGGATCGCACCGACGACCCTCGGCGTATTTCCTCTCGTGAAGAAAGATGGGCTGGCGGAGCTGGCGAAAAAGCTCTCCGACGAGCTGGCCGAGGAGTTTCGCACGTTCTACGACGAAAGCGGCGCCATCGGCCGGCGCTACCGGAGGCAGGACGAGGTGGGAACGCCATTCTGTGTCACGGTGGACTACCAGACGAAGGAAGATCAGACCGTCACCATCAGGTACCGGGATTCCATGGAGCAGATCCGCGTGAAGATCCCCGAGATCGCCCGGACTGTCCGCAAAGCCATCAAGGAGTACAGGCGGCCCTCTGCCGGGACCGATGGGGGGAAGCAGGCGTGAGCGGGGTCTTCGACACGCTCAAGGAACGCGGTTTCGTCAGCCAGTGCTCCAACGAGGAGGAACTGAGAAAGCTCCTCGACTCCGAACGCGTCACGTTCTACATCGGGTTCGACCCCACGGCATCAAGCCTTCACGCCGGCCACCTTCAGCAGCTCATGGCCATGGCGCACCTTCAACGCGCCGGCCACCGGCCAATTGCCCTCGTCGGCGGCGGGACCTCGCGCATTGGCGACCCCTCGGGGAAAACGGAGATGCGGAAGATCCTGCCTGTTGAGACGATCAGCGCGAACTCTGAGCTGTTCAGAAAGCAGATCGGGCGGTTCCTGGACTTCAGCGACGGCAAGGCGTTGATGCTCGACAACGCCGAGTGGCTCGCGCCGCTGAACTACATCGATTTCCTTCGCGAGATCGGCGTGCACTTCTCGGTCAACCGCATGCTGTCCTTCGAGACCTACAAGATGAGGCTGGAGACCGGCCTCTCCTTCATCGAGTTCAACTACCAGCTGCTCCAGTCCTATGACTTCCTGGTGCTCTGCCAGCGCCACGGGTGCCGGCTGCAGATGGGGGGCGATGACCAGTGGGGCAACATTGTGGCCGGAATCGATCTCATCCGCCGCGTCGAGGGGATCGAAGCGTTCGCCCTCACCTCTCCGCTGGTGACACGGTCCGACGGGAAAAAGATGGGAAAGTCGGAGGGCGGCGCGCTGTTCCTCGATCCCGCGCTGGTGAGCCCGTACGAGTTCTACCAGTTCTGGGTGAACGTGCCGGACGACGACGTCGAGCAGTTCCTTCTCCGATTCACCTTCCTGCCGGTTGCCGACATCAGGCGGATGTGCTCGGCCAGAGATCAGAGGATCAACGATGCCAAGCGCGCCCTGGCGACGGAGATCACATCCCTCGTGCACGGAGCCGCCGCGGCGAAGGAGGCAGCCGAGGCATCGCGCGCGGCATTCGAGACGGAGAACGGAGCCGACCTGTCGGGGGTGCCGTCAATCAGCGTCTCGCGCGGGGAGATGGAAAAAGGCATTCCCCTCGTCGACCTTTTCGTCCGGACGGGCCTCTGCGCAACGAAAAGCGATGCACGCCGGCTCGTATCCCAGGGCGGGGCGTATGTCAGCAGGAAAAACGTTACCGACGTCAACGCCGTGGTGTCTGCCGATGCGGCGGAGGACGGTGTCATTCTCCTGCGTGCGGGCAAGAAGAGGTACTTCCGCGTCCTCGTGGGCTGAGAGATGACTACGGGGGAGTACCTGTACGCATGCCTCCTTCTGCTTCATGCCCTCGCCGCGCTCTCCGTGGCCGTACGGATGAGGCGGGGCAGGGGAGCGCCGGAAGCGGCTTTTGCCTCCGAGCTTCTCTTCGCGCTCTCCGCGGTTTTTTTCCTTTTCTCCTACATCTATGCGACGAATGCCAACATGGACTACGTCCAGCGGTTCATGGCCACGCACGGGAACCTCCGCCTGGCACCGGACAGTACGAAAGAACGCTTCGCCGCCTGCCTGCGTTACCTGCCGCTTCTGGCCGCTGATGCTATTGCCATCTGGTACTTCAGACTCCGGCGCTCCTTTGTTTCAGCGGGAGCGCGCCCTCTTTCCACGGTCGAAGCATGGGCCCTGCCCGGCGCTGCCGTGTCGGGCGTTCTGTATGCGCTTTCCTTTCCCTCATTCCTCCGAGCTGCGGGCATGCCGATTCTTTCGTGGGTATGCCTTGTTCCCCTGCTCGTCGTCCTGAATGGGGTCAGCCTGCCCCGCGGAGTTTTCTACGGAACTTTCACCGGCATCATCATGACGATGATCGCCAGTTTCTGGCTGGGGACGTTCAATCTCCTGACTTTGCAGTTCGTGACGGTCGTCACGTTGCTCGAATACCTTCCCTTCATGGCCCTGGCGATTGCGGCGCAGCGGTGGAGCCGTGGCGCGGGCTTCCTGGTGTTCCCGGCCGCCTGGACGGTGTTCGACTGGCTGAGATCCCAGGGGTTCCTGGGGTACCCGTGGGGAATACTCGGGACCTCCCAGTACACGAACATCCCCGCAATACAGATCGCATCCCTGACCGGCATCTGGGGAGTGACGTTCGTCGTTACGCTGGCCAACAGCGTGATCGCCTGGTACATCTCGGGCCGGCTGGGAGCCGTCCCCCGAGGGAAAGCACCGGCAATTCTCCTGGCCGCGGTGCTGGCCGTTGTTTTCGGCTGGGGGGGGCTGCGGATCCGGATGGATGCGTCATTGCGCCCGAGGACCGCCGGCGAGCCCGGCCGAAGCGTCCGCGTGGCCCTCGTCCAGCAGGACGCTGACCCGCGCAAGGACAACTACCGCGACGTCTTCGACACGCTCAAGCGCTTGACCGCCCGCGCGCTCCCCGGCAAGCCCGACCTGGTGGCGTGGTCGGAGACGGCGTTCGTGCCGAACATCCGCAGATGGAGCAAGGAGGATCCCGCGAAGTACGCGAATACGCGTTCGGCGGGTACGCCGTACGAGCTTGCGGCGCTGGTCAGAGATTTCCTTGCGTACCAGAAATCCATCGGCACGTGGCTTCTCACGGGGAACGATGACTACGAGCTCGTCATTCGAGATGGAGTCCAGGAACGGCTGGACTACAATGGCTCGGTCCTCTTCTCTCCTTCGGGGGAAAGGGTGGAGACATACCATAAAATCCACCTCGTGCCTTTCACGGAATATTTTCCATTCAAGGAGCAGCTCCCGTGGCTGTATCAGTTCCTCCTGAGCTTCGATGCGTATCTCTGGGAGCCGGGAGACCGTCGAGTCGTGTTTCATCATCCAATGTTCTCCTTCTCAACGCCGATTTGCTTCGAGGACTCCTTTCCCGGCGACGTGCGCCTCTTCGTAGCGGCCGGCGCACAGGTCATCCTCAACCTTTCCAACGACTACTGGTCGCAGACGGACACGGAAGCAATGCAGCACGCGGCCAATGCGGTTTTTCGGGCCGTGGAAAACAGGAGGCCCCTGGCCAGGGCCTCGGCCTCCGGGCTGACCTGCCTGGTCGATACGCTGGGACGCATCACCGCTCGTGGCGCACTGTACGAGCCGACAATGCTGGTCGTTGATATCCCGCTGCCCGGCAAAGTGTATACGCCATACACGAGATGGGGCGACTGGTTCCCGGGCGCTGCTTTCATCCTCCTTGCAGGGTGCGTCGTGTGGGGCGTCATCCGCGGCCGCAGGCAATGAGCCGCAATTTTCTGTCCCTCTACTCGCGACTCCTGGCAGCGTATGGCCATCAGGGATGGTGGCCCCTGCCGAGCAAGGCCAGCGCCAAGGGGTTTGATACCCGAGGCTACCATCGGGGGAGCTACGACTGGCCGCGGTCCGGCCGGGGGAGGTTCGAAATCATCCTCGGATCCATCCTGACGCAGAACACGGCATGGACAAACGCAGAAAGAGCGCTCGAGGGGCTGCGGCGGACGGGGATTACGATGCCGGAGCAACTTCTTGGGTGCCCACCTGGACGGCTGTCCCGTCTTGTGAGGTCGTCCGGGTATTTCAACCAGAAAGCGAAAAAGCTGAAGGCAGCGGCGGCGGTATTCTCACGGCCGGGGGCCTTATCGCCGAGGTCCGCTCCTTCGCGCGAGCAGCTGCTTGCCCTTTGGGGAGTAGGAAGAGAGACGGCGGATTCGATCCTGCTCTATGCTTTCGCACACCCCGTGTTCGTCGTCGACGCGTATACCCGGAGGATCTTCACACGCCTGGGAATATTGGCCGGGAATGAAACCTATGATGCGATCCAGGACATTTTCCATCGAAATCTTCCGCGGCGCCATGAGCTGTACAACGAGATGCACGCGTTGATCGTCGAGCACGCAAAGAGGCACTGCCGCTCCCGGCCCCTCTGCCCGGGCTGCCCCATTTTCCGCTCCTGCCGTTTTTTTCGGTTCGCTTCTTGAACCGGCCTGCCTTTTGAGCCACACTTTCCCGGATGGCTCCCGAAAATCAAAAGCGAATCGTGATCTGCGGGCACATCTGTCTGGACATCATACCCGCTTTCCCGCCCCGCGCGGCGGAGCCGCGCGGAGGCGAGCAGGACTACTTCCGGCCCGGCCGCCTCTCGATCGTGGAGGCCGCGGTGACAGCAACCGGGGGCACTGTCTCGAATGTCGGTTTGAGCCTTCATAAGCTCGGGCTTCCCGTGCGGCTGGTCGGAAAGGTCGGCAAGGACCCCTTCGGCGACATCGTCATTCGCGAAATCACCCGCACGGCTCCGGATCTCGCACGCGACATCATTGCCGTTGAGGGCGAGGTCACGTCGTATTCCGTGGTGCTCAGCCCGCCCGGCATCGACAGGATCTTCCTCCACTGTCCCGGGGCCAATGACACCTTTACCGACCAGGACGTGCCGGATTCCGCGTTCGAAGGAGCATCACTCTTTCACTTCGGATATCCCCCGCTGATGAGGGGCATCTGGTCGGATGAAGGCAGGCGTCTGCTTCGCCTTTTGCTCAGGGCCCGCTCTCGCGGAGCCGTCACCTCGCTGGACATGAGTCTCCCTGATCCCCAGAGCCAGTCGGGGAAGGTCGACTGGGCATCGTTTCTCGTTCGCGTGCTGCCCGCGGTCGACATCTTCGTGCCGAGCATCGAGGAGTTCCTCTACATGAGCGACCGGGCCTCTTTCGATCGGCTTTCCGCACGCGGGGGAGGCGAGGCGATCGTTCGGAAGATCAGCCTGCAGGAGGTCGGCCGGCTTGCCGAAAAGGCCCTGTCCTCAGGCGCGTCGGCCGTTCTCGTCAAGATGGGAGACCGGGGCGCCTACCTGCGGACAAGCCAGGCGGGGGTCCGCGGCCTTCCCGGCTGGTCGCAGCGGGAGCTGTATGCACCGGTCTTTCACGTTCAGTCTATCAGGGGCACGACCGGCGCGGGAGATGCGACGGTTGCCGGGTTTCTTGCATCGGTCTACAAGGGTCTGGGGCCGGAGAGGGCGCTCACCATGGCTGTTGCGGTCGGAGGCTGCTGCGTCGAGGCTCCGGACGCCACATCGGGCGTGCGGCCATGGACGGAGACGGACCTGAGGGTGCAGGAGGGTTGGAAGCACGCAGACGCGCGGGTCGCGGAGGCGGGATGGGAGGCCCGTGCGGCCGGTCTCTGGCGGGGACCCAACGACAGCGGCCCGGGCGCCTGATCTTCTCAGGTTCCTGAATCGAACACTGTCTTTCCGACGTCGTATCGGCTGACGTCGACATTCCCGCGATACTTCTCCAGATCGGCGAGCTCCCGCTCCAGCTCGGCAAACTTGTAGGCGAACGTGCTCGTCCCCTCCCGGACCACGGGTTCTGCCTTTAGCTGAGCGGCAAGGCGTTCCAGGATCCGACGGGCAGCGTTTTCGAATTTCCCTGGCTCCAGTCCCGACCCCGGCGAGCGAATGTCGCTGACGTCGACCAGGGCCGGCGAGGCAAGGACCTCGCCGAGGACCTGCTTTCGCAGGGCCTCGGTCCTGATCGCCTCGTTCTGCCTCGCCAGCTTCATTCTGCGAAACAGCGGCACGAGGAAGAACACTATGGAAAAAAGAACCGGAATGGCTCCCAGCCCTATCCCGAGCAGCCCGACTGGATCGTTGATTCCGGCGCTCTGAAGCATATGACCAGCAAAGGCATAGAGACCCGTCTTGGCGGCCAGGGCGGCTTGGCCCTGGGTGAGGCTGGTTACGAGGAAGTAAGTCCCGAAGAGCAGGTTGAAGGAGTTGAAAAAGATGATCCAGCCGTTCGTTCGCGGCTTGTTGGCGGAGAATGGAACCGGCTGCCTGGTCGGCCCGTTCTGCAGACGGGCCTGGCCAAGGGAGGCCTGGGCGCCGCGCGATGTTCGCATGAGCTCGGGAAAAGTGTAGATCAGCGTGCCGTTGTCAGTGACCCCGGGCTCGCCCTCGAACTCCAGGAGCAGCCTGTTCATCAGCGCGTTGGCGTCTTCTGCCTCGCGGCCGGTCATCGCCATGAGCTCCTCCAGCGTTATCACGCCTTTGCCGCCCTGGATGCTGGAGATGATGTGCTTTCGCTCCTTTTCCTCCCAACCCTCGTTGGGATCTCCGTCCCCGAAGACAAAGCCGAAAACGGACTTGTAAAACGCCCGGCCTTCCTTCGGCCTTCGTCGCTGGTTGTTGAGGCCCAGAATGGAAGTCCAGAACCACATCCTCAGGAGCAGATCGAGAAGCGACAGGGCAAGGTACATGCCGCCGAGTCCTCCGCCGTCGCCGCGGCGGTCATCCCGGCCGCCCCTGCCTGCGGCGCTGGCAGCGACGGAAGCGACGATTGCAAGCACGCCGATGGATACGAACGCTGCGAAGTACCCCACAAGCATCGCCACGATCCAGATCTTGAAAAGGAACGAGAAGACCCTGGCAGCGCCGCGAGCGAAGCTCTTCCAGGCGCGCCGCAGGCCCGGTCCGAAACCGCGAACCGTGCTTCGCATTCCCGAGGGAAAGTAATACAGCAACTCTCCGGACTCCGTGACTCGCAGACGCCCCGCGTACTCGTCCAGGACGACCTTTGCGGTCTGCTCCACCTGGTACTTCGGCAGTCCCGTGCCGGAGATCATGTCGGCAACCGTGGATTCTCCGCGCCGCGTCTTTAGAAATGAAACCAGCCTGTCCTCGACCCGGGCCATGGGGAAATCGTAAACCTTGGCTGCAGTTGCCACGCTCAGCCCTCCTCACTCGATTCTTTCGATACTTTTACGATAGTACAATCGGAGGCAAATGACAAAGGGAGGCTTGAGGCGGGCCGGCCGGTGGTCGTGTCGGTACTTGACAGATGCCGTTCCTTCCAGTAGTTTCACAACTTGTTACGAGTGATACAATTGCGTTCGCGTGGAGGTGACTTCCCTTGGCGAGTAATCTCTCGGCTGAAAAAAGCGAAAGGCAGAGCGAAAAGCGACGCCTTCGGAACAAGATGATCAAGAGCAGGGCGAAGACCCTTGTCAAGGACTTCGTTCAGCTCGTGGGCGAGAAGAAGAAGGACGAAGCGCAGAAGAAGCTCGGCGAGCTGTCTTCGTTCCTGGACAAGGCGGTCTCCAAGGGTGTGTATCATCGCAATACCGCTGCCCGCAAGAAATCCCGCATGCACCACCTGATGGGCAGCCTGAGCGCCTGAGCAGGCAGCAAACCGTGGCCAGGGAGAAGCTTTCCAAGGCCGAAATCGTCGAGAATATCTACCCGCAGGTCAAGGCGAGCAAGAAGAACATCCACCGGATCATCGACCTGTTCTTCGACCAGATCAAATCGGGACTTCTCGCTGACAGGATCATCGAGCTGCGCGGTCTGGGCACTTTCGAGATCAGAACGCGCAAGGGGCGCAAGGCACGGAATCCCAAGACGGGAGACTCCGTCGTCATCCGCGATCACGGCGTCGCGCATTTCCGACCCGGCAGGGAATTGAAGCAGAAAGTCTGGGACCTGAGGAGCTAGCGTGATCCCGGGCGCCCAGAAGCAATCCCCAGCGAAGATTCTTGTCGATCTGGGGCTTCTTGTCCTGTCCGCGGTGCTCTTTGCCCTTTCCTTCCCGAGCTTCCTTTCCACCACGGGCTGGTTTCCGCTCGGCTTCCTCTGTCTTGCCCCGCTTTTCGTCGTGGTTCATCGGTCCACCTGGGCGGCGTCGCCGTTCTTTGGAGTGCTCTTCGGATACATTTCCTACACGCTTTTCAACTACTGGCTGGGAAAGTTTCATCCCCTCACCCTCGTCGTCGTTCCCCCTATCTACGCGGCGTATTTTTTCCTTGCTCTGCCAGCGCTGAAGCTCGCGGACACTGTATTCCCGGAGTTCGGCTTCCTGCTGCAGTCCGCCCTGTGGGTCTGCTACGAGTACTTTCTGAAGTCCAGCGGGTTCCTGGCTTATTCGTACGGGAACATCGGCTACTCGCAGTACCCCTTCATTCCTTTCATCCAGATTGCGGACCTGGTCGGAATCTGGGGCGTTTCGTTCATGGTCGTGTATCCATCCGCCCTCATCGGACATGCCCTTTCACGCGGGGTGAAGCACCTCCGGGGCTCCTGGCGATCATTGCTCAGGCCGGCGGTCGCGTACCTGATCCTGTTCGCGGGGGTCATCGTCTATGGGTTCTTCGCTCCGGCGGACCTTTCCCGAGCGCGAGAGTGGAAAGTGGCTCTGGTACAGCAGAACGTGGACCCATGGAAGGGAGGGTACAACGCGTATCGCCAGTCCCTCGATGTCCTTCTGCGCCAGAGCAGACTCGCGATGACACAGAATCCCGAGATCGTGATCTGGTCCGAGACATCTTTTGTGCCGGCCATCGACTGGCACACTCGCTACCGGCCCGACAACGAGACCTATCAGCTGGTTCTGGAGTTGCGGGATTTCCTGTCCGCCCAGCCAGTTCCTTACGTTGTCGGCAACGACGACGGGGAGCTGGAGAGAGTCGAGGAGAACCGGGAGGAACGAGTCGATTTCAACGCGGCCATTCTCTTCGACAAGGGCAGGATCGTGGATACCTACCGCAAGCTGCACCTCGTTCCGTTCACGGAATCGTTTCCCTTTCGCACCCAGCTGCCGGGGATCTACGACTGGCTGAAGAGCGCCGACACGCACTTCTGGGAGGAAGGGAAAGCGTACACGGTATTCGATGCGGACGGGGTTCGCTTTTCGACTCCCATCTGCTTCGAGGACACCTTCGGCGACCTTTGCCGCGGCTTTGTCACGCGGGGAGCCCAGGTCCTCGTCAACATGACGAATGACGCATGGTCGTTTTCCGTGCCCGGCGCGATGCAGCACATGACCATGGCCGTGTTTCGGGCCGTCGAGAACAGGCGATCGGTCGTTCGGTCCACGAACGCCGGGATAACTACCATCATCGATCCCAACGGGAGGATCCGAAGCACGCTTGCTGCTTTCACCGAGGGATGCCTTGTCGGTGACGTTCCCGTGTACGTGGGAATGACGACGCTCTATACCCGCTGGGGAGACTGGTTTCCCTGGACCTTGTTGGTCGTGAGCTGCGCGGCGCTTGCTTTCGGCATCGGCAGACGTCTTGCCGGCCGGCACAGGCCGCAGAGGGCAGAGCACGCTCGCAGCGGCGGCCGTTGACAGCTGCGCTCGTGTACAGCACAATATGCGCGAAGAGGAAGTCATGAAACTGCGGGGAAGAATCCTCATTGTCGACGATGAACCGATCAACCTCGAGTTTTTCGATGTGATGCTGAGCAAGCTGGGATTTCAGATCGAAAAGGCTGTTGACGGTGAGGAGGCGCTGGAAAAGGTCCAGAGCTGCAACCCGGATCTCATCATCCTGGACAACGTCATGCCGAAGCTCTCAGGATGGGAAGTGACGCGGATGCTGAAGCATGACCCGGGGTATCGGCGCTACCGCAACACGCCTATCATCATGTTTTCCGCGATGAACGAGGTCAAGGACAGGATCGAGGGCTTCGAACAGGGCGTCGACGACTATATCACGAAGCCGTTCAACTTCTCCGAGGTCCTGGCGCGAATCCGAGCGGTGCTTCGAAGCCGTGAGCTCTCGCGCCAGCTTCTCCGAAGGGAGAAGCGCATCGCGGTCGTGGAGTCTCTCAACAACTCGCTCATGTTCTTCACGCAGCACATCAGGAAGCCGATTTCAGAGCTGCTGGGGATGGCGGAAAAGATCGAGAGCGGGCAGACCTCCGAGGTCGACAAGCTGCTTGGCCTGCTGCGCAGGGAGGGCCGGGAGATACTGGCCAGCCTGCGAGGCCTGGAGGAAGAGGTCGCGGAGCTCCAGGGCAAAGGGGAGAAGCTCAAACGCGGTGACCTGTCCCTGGACGACCTGGAAAGGAAGCTTCGGAAAAACCTTCGCGTGAGGGAACAGACACGGGCCCAGGGAGGGACCGATGATCACTGAGGAGAAGAAAAAGGCCCTGGAGCGCTTCTCGGAAGGCAGGAGACTGTACAAGCTGATGAAGTTCGTGGAAGCCCGGGAGGTCTTCGCGCTTGCTCTCAAGGCGTGTCCAGATGACGGGCCGTCGAAGGAGTTTTTCAAACGCTGCCAGTACTATATCGAGAATCCGCCTCCGGAGGATTGGGACGGCGTGTGGCCGATGCAGACGAAGTGATGCGCCATGGCGAAAAACGAAGATCATAAGGCGAGCGAGCGCATCAGCACAACTCTGGGAAAAGAAACAGAGTTCAACGGCGTCATGCGCTTTCGTGATTCCCTGAAGATCGATGGCACCTTCTCCGGGGAGATCATCTCGGCGGGCTTTCTGTACATCGAGCAGGGGGCGTCGGTCACCGCGAATATCCGCGTTGGATCGGTCGTTGTCGGCGGCACGGTCCGCGGCAACATCGAGGCAACCGAAAAGCTGGAAATGCTGTCCAGCGGAAAGGTCTATGGCAATATCCGCACCGCGAAGCTCAAGATAGCCGATGGTGTCGTCTTCGAGGGCAAGTGCGAGATGATCAAGAACGCGCAGGCCATCAACATCTTTTCGGGACCGGTGGAACAGCTGAAAAAAACAGCACAGAGTGTGTGAGGGGAAATCGGCGATCGTCCTCTCCGTTGGAACAGAGCTGACCGAGGGGATCATCCAGGACAGCCATATCCGCTACCTCTCGAGCGAGCTGACGTCCCTTGGCTTTTCGGTCTGCCGCGGCGTCCAGATCCCTGACAACGCTTCCCTGTTTCGCGAGGAGCTCGCACGGGCGGCGCGGGAAGCCGCGCTGGTCATCGTCACGGGCGGCCTTGGTCCGACCACGGATGATCTGACCCGGGAAATCGTGGCGGAGTCTGCCGGTGTCTCCCTGGAGTTTCACCAGGAGGTGTGGGACGGCCTTGTGGAAAGGTTCAAGGGCCGCAGGATTTCGGATGCCAATCGAAAGCAGGCGTCCGCGCCGAAGGGATTCCGGCTCGTTCCCAACCCCAATGGCACGGCCCCCGGCTTTCACGGCGGGATCGGCGGAGCGCTCGTGGTTGCGCTTCCGGGCCCACCGACAGAGCTCAGGCCGATGTTCACCGAGAGCATCATCCCGCTGATCAGCGAGCGATTCGGCGGCGCATCATCAGAGGAATTGCTGTGGGGAACCGCGCTCATGGTCCCGGAGTCCAACCTGGAGGAGGCGCTGAGAGAGGCCCGGCACGGAGAGGTTCGCTGGGGCACGAGAGTCGATGAGGACCGCATCGTGTTCAGCCTTCGCGGGGGAGACCCGGCGGCTCGAGAGGCTTGTTTCGCCGCGCTGGCAGCCTCGCTTGGTCCGACGCGAATCCGCCGGGGGGAAACGCGTCCCGCCCTGCTCCTCACGGACGCTCTGCTCCGCCGCGGGGAGATGCTGGTGACCGCAGAGTCGTGCACGGGTGGGCTCATCGGCAAGTACATGACCGACCTGCCGGGCAGCTCCCGCGTGTATTGGGGAGGCTATGTCAGCTACTCGAACGCGGCCAAGACCGGCATGCTCGATGTCGATGCGCGGGAGCTTGCGAGCTTCGGGGCCGTGTCCGAGGAGGCGGTGACCGGCATGGCTCGGGGAGCGCTCTCCCGTTCAGGGGCGGGAATCAGCGTCGCTGTCTCGGGAATCGCGGGGCCGGAGGGGGGTTCCTCGGAAAAGCCCGTCGGCACCGTGTGGATCGCTGTTGCGATGCGCGGCAAAGGCGTGTCTTCCCGTCTTTTCCATTTCACGGGCTCGCGCGACATGGTTCGGAGACGAACCGCGGTGGCCGCGATGCTCTTTGCCGAGGCACAGCTTCTTGAGCGGGACTTCCTTGACAGCCGGGCGAAGTGGTAATATATTAGGCGGTAAAGAGTCTTTACAAGCCAGCCAAGGCCTGAATGCATCCTCATCCGTAAAACGCATCTGTTTTTGACACGACGGGCCAAGACTAACGGAGCTTCACATGGGAATGAATGACCACGACAATGAGACGCAGCCGCAGCCGGCGGAGCCCTCGCGGGAGGTGTCGTTGACCAACGACTCTCTTCTGAACGGGGAAACCGACGACCAGGGGCAGAACCGGCCCGGCCAGAATCGCGTTGATCCCGGGGTGCATCGGCCGAAACGGCGGGTGACGCGCAGGAAGATACGCGTGGAGCTCATCAAGGAGCCCGATCGGCCCGAAGACGCGGATTCCATGGCCCAGGAAGTCGCAGCAGAGCCGTCCCCGGCAGGTGCAGGAGCTTCCGGTGACGGGCTGCCGCAGCCGCCTGTCATCCCGACATCGGGGAACGCATACGCAGCGGCGTCGGCTCCCGCCACCGCCGGATCGGGAGCGCCGTCGACAGCGGGTCCTGATGCCGGCAGGGAACGCGCGCCCATCCTGAACCAGAGCGACAACCGCCTCCACATCAACGATCTGAGCCAGATGAGCATGCCCGATCTGCGGGGACTCGCGTCGAAGATGGGCGTGAACCACGAAGCCCTGATTTCCATGAAGAAACAGGAAATCATCTTCCAGATCCTGAAGGCCCACACGGAGAAGGGCGGCGCAATCTACGCCTTTGGCGCGCTGGAGATCCTGCCGGACGGATACGGCTTTCTGCGCTCTCCCAACTACAGCTATCTTCCCGGCCCGGACGACATCTATATCTCCCCGTCCCAGATTCGGCTCTTCAACCTGAAGACCGGAGACACCGTGGCCGGCCAGATACGGTCCCCGAAGGAGGGCGAGCGGTTCTTCGCCATGCTGCGCGTGGAGACCGTGAACTTCGATCCGCCGCTGGTGGCGCAGACGCGCATTCCCTTCGACAACCTCACGCCGCTGTACCCGAACGAGAAGCTCAACCTGGAGACCATCACCGAAGAGATCTCCACGAGGATCATCAACCTGTTCTGCCCCATTGGAAAAGGCCAGCGCGGCCTGATCGTTTCGCCGCCGCGAACGGGAAAAACGATCCTGATGCAGAAGATCGCCAACGCGATTACGGCCAACCACCCCGAGGCGTTCGTGATCGTCCTGCTGATCGACGAGCGGCCCGAGGAAGTCACCGACATGCAAAGGAACGTCAAGGGAGAGGTCGTTTCCTCGACTTTCGACGAGCAGTCCACGCGGCATGTCCAGGTGGCGGAGATGGTCATCGAAAAGGCGAAGCGGCTCGTAGAGCACAAGCGCGACGTGGTCATCCTCCTGGACTCGATCACTCGTCTCGCGCGCGCCTACAACCAGACAGTGCCGACGTCGGGAAAAATCCTCTCGGGCGGAGTGGATTCCAACGCTCTGCACAAGCCCAAGAGGTTCTTCGGGGCGGCGCGCAACATCGAGGAAGGGGGAAGCCTCACAATCGTGGCCACGGCCCTCATTGAGACTGGCAGCCGCATGGACGAGGTCATTTTCGAAGAGTTCAAAGGCACCGGCAACATGGAGGTCATCCTGGACCGCAAGCTGTCAGACCGCAGGCTGTTCCCCGCGATCAACATCAAGAAGTCGGGCACCCGCAAGGAAGAGCTCCTGCTGAGCGAGGAGCAGCTGCAGAAGATGTGGGTGCTTCGCAGGGTCATCAACCCGATGGAGGACAACGAGATTATCGAGCTGCTGATTGACAGGATGAAGAAAAGCAAGAATAATGACGCTTTCCTGAAATCCATGAATACATCGTCGGTCACCGACGCCTAGACAAGGATGTCGGGGGGCCGATTCAGGCATTAGGAGAAGAGAACATGAAGACTGGCATACATCCCAGATACGAAGTGACAACGATCACCTGCGCATGCGGGAACGTCATTCAGACCAAGTCCACGGCAAAGGACATCAGGGTCGAAATCTGTTCCCGGTGCCATCCGTTCTTCACTGGCAAGCAGAAGCTGGTGGACACGGCTGGACGCGTGGAGCGCTTCAAGAAGCGCTACAACATCAAAGACTGACGGAAACTAGCTGTTCCGAAGGCCGAGGGATTCGGCCAGCTCGGTCATTCTCTGCCAGTGAGAGCCGCGCCAGTAGACCCGCCGGCATGCGGGACACTCGGAAAACTCCGTGTAGCCCCGCGCAACGGCCGGCGGCAGGCGCTGGAGAACCTTGTCACGAGAGACGCGTTCCAGTGCCACGTTGCAACTGACGCAGCGTCTGCCCAGCCGCGCGCTTCCAGCCAGATCGAACCTGCGCACGACCTCCGCCAGTTGATGGCGCGGCACGAGGGAACGTACGAGGTAGCCATGGGTAACGTTGCGCCGCTTCAGGAGTCCCCTGTCCCGGGTGAGAACAATCCGCTTTTCCAGACGCGCCAGCCGCACAAGCTCCTCGTCATCGACTCGATTTCGGTAGAGAGCATCGAACCCGAACATCCGCAGGAGTCTTGCAAGTCTTCCCAGGTGCACATCGAGAGCGAAGCGCACCTCCCGCAGAGGCACCGGTCTCACGCGGGAGAGTGAGCTGATGTCCCACGATTCGAACACGGGATAGACGCTGATCCTGGCGCCTTCAGCCGGCCGACAGGAAAAATCGACCGACTCGCCGTTCACGAGGATGAGGTCGACCTCCGTGTGCGGCACGCCCAGGTCTTCGATCATCGCCTTCACCGTGCAGCCATCGGGGATGTCGACCGTCAAAGGACGGCCGCGTTTTCCCTGTGGAAGGAATGCATTCAGCTCTTCGTAGAACCGGATGGTCACGGACGCCACGGTTGGGTAGTATAGGGGACGGGGATCGGCAGGAGAAGACATGGATCGGCGAAACGGGAAGGAGGCTCTGGAGCTGGAGAGTGTCTGCCTGGACATCGAGGGCAGACAGATCCTGAAGGACATCACCTGGAGGGTTGGGCGGGGAGAGAAGTGGATCATCCTCGGGAGAAACGGAAGCGGCAAGACGTCACTGCTTCGCCTCCTTTCGGGATTCGGATTCCCCTCCCGCGGACGCATGCGCGTCCTGGGCGAGCTTCTGGGAAGGACGGACCTGCATCTGCTTCGGCGAAAGATCGGGTGGATCCACGGAGATCTGGCCGCTGACATCCCCGTTTTCATGACGGCGCTGGAGGTAGTCCTCTCGGGCGCGGAAGGCAGCCTCGTCGTGTACCAGGAGGTCCCGCAGACCGAGGAGGCAATGGCCCTGCGCATGCTGGAGACGCTGGGAATGATGGATTTCGCCGGGCGCCGTTTCTTCCGCCTTTCGACCGGAGAGAGGCAGAGAGTGCTCATCGCGCGCGCCCTTGCCTCGGGCCCCGAGTTGCTTCTTCTCGACGAGCCCTGCCAGGGGCTGGATCCGCGGGCGCGCGAGGAGTTTCTCGAATCGCTTGCCGGGCTGCTCGCCGCGCGGCCGGATCTCAGCGTCGTGAGCGTCACGCACCATGTCGATGAGATCATCGACGGCTTCACGCGCGTGCTCGTCCTCGAGGACGGCGGCGTGCTGGCCGGCGGAGAGCGGGATGAAGTGCTGACCCCCGTCATGGTCAAACGGCTGTTCGGTGAGAGGTGCCGCCTGCATTCGCGGGGGGGCAGGTATTTCCTCAGCTTCGGCAAGGAGTAGGGCGTGGACAGGAAGCCGGTCGTCTCGAAGATCACGCGAGGGCAGGACGCCTACTATACGGTCAGCTGGTCGAGGCTGCGAAAGTCGGACAAGTACGAGATCGTGAAATCCGTTCCCTCAGAAGCGGGAATCTACGAGCTGTATTACATGGACGATAAGGGCAAGCTGTGTCTCTTTCACGTAGGCAAGTCGTGGTACGGAGGCCTGCGAAACGAGATCAGGCTCCGCACGGACAGCGAGCTGGAAAAGGACGAGGCGCGCCGGGCCATTCTCGAGGATCACGACTGCTGGTATCGATGGTCGCTCGTGAGCGCGAGCGATGACATGGCCGATATCATCTTTTTTTTCGCCGGCACGTACCATGTGGCGGGGAAAGTCCATCATTCGGGACGATATCGCAACATATTCATCAACGAGGTCAGCGCGGACAAGATAGTAACAATATAGGGCGCCTTTCGTACGTCCCTGTACTCGGCGCCCTTCCGACATCCCTGTCTAGAAATGCGCCAGTTTTTCCACCATGAACCGGATGCGTTTTGCGAGGGACACCATGAGCCGGCGGGACCATTGCGGGCTTGCCGCATAGATGTCGGCGAAGCTTTCTTTGGAGAACTCGAGAGTCTCCACGTCTCCCTTGGCGATGACAGTGGCCGAGCGAACCGACTTGTCGAAAAAGCTCATCTCCCCGATCAACTCCCCTTTGCCGAGGGTCGCCATAACGCGGTATTTTTCCCCGACTTTCTGCGTGACGTAGACCTCACCCGACAGTATCCAGTAGATCTTCTGCTGAATTTCCCCTTCCCTGATGAGGATTTGCTTGTCGTGGAACTTCTTTCCGAATCGCTTGATAACCTCCTCGTCGAGGGCTTCCTCCGCCTGGAAGGCGATCTTCATGATCTCGTCGTACGATTCGTTCATCGCTTGCTTTCCTCGCGCCGGCCGAGCCGCTCGCCGAACTCCGCGTTCATGATTCGAAGCTCGCGCGTGAGTCCCGTGATTGCGGCAAGCCCAAGCTCCCAGGAGACACCGGCGGCGGTAAAGAATCCCTCGAGATCCCACCGGTAGAGGATGATTCGTTCCCGTGACTGAACCGCGCCGAGTCGTGCGCATTCGGCAAGCGGCTCCACCAGGCCAAAGATGGTGTCCGGCGTGATCCACAGAGGAAAGGAAGACGCTGACAGGGGATACTCCAGCTTCGCCAGCCCTGCAATCACGTAGTAGATGGGCTTGTCTCCGACCGGGTCGCCGACGCCGTAGATCAGCTCGTGCGAAGGGAACGTGACCTCTTCCCCGTACTGAAGGAATCGCGAAAGTTCTTCCATTCTGATAGAATCTTCGACATTCCAGAAGCTTTTTATTGAATTCTTTTATCATTTTGTCTATACTCACGCCATTCCGGAAAGCCTTTCAACAGCGGGAGTTATGCATGGATCAAGTGAAGCAAAGCCACGCCGAGGAGTACGGCAGGGCACCTGAGATCATCGCCTGCGCTCCCGGCCGAGTGAATCTGATCGGCGAGCACACCGACTACAATGACGGCTTTGTTTTCCCCATGGCAATAGATTTCGTCGTGCGCGCGGCGATCACCCGCAGGAAGGACAACCACCTGCGGTTCTACTCGGTGGACTACAAGGACCGCAAGCGCGCCACGCTTCCCACGCTGCGATACCGCAAGGAAGACCGCTGGGCGAACTACCCCAAGGGAATCATCGCGGAATTCCTTGCCCGTGGCAGCGAGCTCGGAGGGATGGACATCACGATTCACGGGGACATCCCGCAAGGCGCCGGACTGTCCTCGTCGGCCGCACTGGAGGTGGCGACGGCGCTGGCGATCCAGGAGCTGTACGGCATCGAGATCGGCCGCGAAGAGCTGGCAAAACTGGCCCAGCATGCCGAGAATGAGTTTGTCGGTGTGAAATGCGGCATCATGGACCAGTTCATTTCGCGTCTGGCCCGCGAAGGGCATGCCATGCTCCTCGACGCGCGTTTCCTCACGTACCACTTCGTTCCGCTCGCTCTCAAGAACGTCAAGATACTCATCACCAATTCCAAGGTCCCGCGCGGTCTCGTGGACTCCGAGTACAACAGGCGCCGGGAGGAATGCCGCAAGTGCGTGGAGATCCTGTCGGTGAAGAAACCGGGAACGGCGCTGCGCGATTACACCCCCAACGACCTGCGCGACAGCATGGGGGTGATCCCGGAGAGCACTCGCAAGAAATGCCTCCACGTGGTGGAGGAGGACCAGAGGGTGCTCGATGCCGAAGAGGCCCTGAAGAAGAAGGATCTCGTCACTTTCGGGAAGCTGATGAACCGTTCCCACGAAAGCCTGCGGGACCTGTACGAAGTTTCGTGTCCGGAGCTGGACTGGCTCGTGAAGAGGGCCTGGGAGACGGAGGGAGTTTACGGCTCGCGCCTCACCGGGGCAGGCTTTGGCGGGTGCACGGTGACACTGATCGAGGAGGAGGCGATCCCCCTGTATCGCGAGCACATCGTCCAATACGAGCGAATTTTCGGCTTCCGGCCGGAAATCTATCTCTCCAAGCCATCAGCGGGGGCCCATATCCTGGAAAACCGCGTGCAGCGCGTATGAGGATTCTGGTCACAAACGATGATGGAATTGCCAGCGCCGGGATCCGGCAGCTTGAGAAGACCATCGGGTCAGTGCACGAGCTGTGGCTCGTGGCGCCCGAAAGCGAAAAAAGCGGGGCCTCCCACTCGATCACGCTGAGAGATTCCATCCGCGCCCACTGCCTTGGAGAGCGCCACTACGCCTGCCGGGGAACCACGGCGGATTGCGTAATGATTGCTCTGCTGGGGTTGATACCGCCCAAAGTGGACATGGTCATCTCGGGAATCAACCACGGCCCCAACCTTGGAACGGATATCCTGTTCTCCAGTACGGCCGCCGGAGCCCGCCAGGGAGCCCTCATGGGCGTCCCGTCCGTGGCCGTCTCCCTTGGCGCCTACGGGCCCCCTTTCGACTTCTCACAAGCCGCCGAGTTCGTGGCTCGCAACGTGTCGAAATTTCGCGAGCTGTGGACTGATGACCACTTCCTGAACATCAACTACCCTGCGGCGGGCACGGGCAGCATCGAGTCAGTCATCACCTTCCCGTCGCGCAGGATCTATCGCCAGCGCCTCAACACCTACCGCGCCCCCGACGGAGACATGTTCTGCTTTGTTCACGGCGCTGTCCCCGATGCCCACTACGAGGCCGGTTCCGACTGCCAGGTGCTGTCAGACGGGAAGATCTCCATCTCTCCCATTCACGCGCACCCGCGCAACTGGGTGTCCATTGAGGAAAGGTACCGCAGCGCGAGGTTCATATGAACGAGACGTTCGAACGGGCGGTGAAGCTCTACCACTCTCATCGTTTCGATCAGGCCCTGGGTGTCCTTGCGGAGGTCGAGGCGGAGACAGGTTCGACGCCCGAGCTGGACTACTACCGGGGCCTTGCCCTGACGCAGTTGGGCAAGTACGAGGATGCCCTTGTCGTGCTGGAAAAAGTGGTCAATTCCCACTTCAGCTTTCTGCATATCATGCAGGCAAGGATGGTGCTCGGATACATCTACTCGGTGACGGCGCGCTATCGACTGGCCGAGTTCGAGTTCACCAAGGTGAGTGAGCTGGGGCTGCAGTCGTCCCAGGCGTTTGCCGCCCTCGGTTTCGTCTGCTACGCTCAGAAGAAGGTGAAGGAAAGCATCGAGGCGCTGAAAAAGGCGCTGGAGATAGAGCCAAAAAACGCGAATGCGCTGAACTCCCTCGGCTTCATCTACGCAGAGGAGAAGATCGACCCGCAGAAGGCGGTCTCCCTCTGCCGACAGGCGGTCGAGGTGGCTCCGCGGAACGCCGCCTATCTCGACTCCCTCGGGTGGGCGCTTTTTCGGGTGGGAGAGCTTGACGAATCGCGACTCCTTTTTCGAAGGGCTCTTGATCTGGCGCCGGGAAATCGAGAAATCGCTTCCCACATGCGCGCGCTGATGGACGCCCTGAAAGGCCTTTCCCGGCCGTGAAGACGCGGGAACCGGGATTCGGGATGCCCGGTGCCCAATAACCAGGGCCCGTCGCCCTCCGGACGCGCCTCCAAGAAAAGCTTCATGAGTTTGAGAAAAAGCGTCGAAAATGTGATCAGGAGTGAGCCTATGAAGGTAGATAGCGTAGCTCTTCCTGCAGTGTCGAACTCTCAGATGAATGATCTTCCCATCATGAACGCGGAGGAGATCAAGAGCATTCTGTATCTCGGCATCAAGGGAGAGATCAAGCTCGAGCCGGACACAAAGCACGCCGTAGATACGTACGCCTGATTCCTCTATACTCGTTCTGTGAAATTGCGCTCGCTGGTCGCATTCATTCTCTGCCTGCTGCCTGCCGTCCTCCCCGCACAGAACCTTGATTTCAACGCCGTTCGTTCCGCCGAGCAGCTGCGCCGCGGGGTCCAGGCGTTTCATCGCGGCTTCTACAGCGACTCGATAGTCTCTTTCGAGAAGGCAATCAGCTACAAACCATCGAACGCATTTGCCCAGAACTGGCTGGGCAGGACCCTGTGGAAATCCGGCTTCGAGCAGGAAGCCCTCAGGACATGGAGCCAGCTCGAGGCTTCCGGGGCCGGCGATTCGCTCCTTCGCGGCTGGATCAATGTCGTCGGGCTTCGCCGCGGTCTGGGTCGGGAGATCGACAACAACGCGAAGTGGGTGGTCTCTTCGGAGCTCGACGGATCACTGAAGGGCGGCTACACCTTCCGGCGGCCGACCAGCGTGCGCCCGCGCTCGGATGGATCTTTCTGGGTGGTGGCATTCGGATCCAACGAAGTGCTTCGCTTCGACGCGGATTTCAAGCTGCTCGCTGCGCTTCGCGGCGGATTGGCGGGATTCGATCATCCCTACGATCTGCAGGAAGCGCCGGATGGAACGCTGTTCGTCTCCGAATACGGCGCCAATCGGATCGCCAAGTGCACTCCGACCGGGGACACGATCACGACGTTCGGTGCCAGGGGCAGGGGCGATGGAATGCTCCTCGGTCCCCAGTACCTTGCGTTGGACGGCAAGGGTTACCTGTGGGTCACGGACTGGGGCAACGCCCGCGTTGTGCGCTATGACCTTGATGGCAGGTTCATCCAGTCAATCTCCGGCATCGAGGGACCGACGGGAATCGCGGTTCGCGAGGATCGGTTGTACGTCTCGGAGAAGTCCGCGAAGCAGATCCTGGTCTACGATCTGAGCGGCAACCGCGTCGGCACTCTTGGTGACGGCACGCTGACCGGCCCCGAGGGGATGACGTTCACGCCTGACGGGATGCTGCTCGTGGCCGACGCGAACGGGATCATGCAATGCGATGTCGAAAAAGAGATCTGGACGACCCTCGGGGACATGAGCGGTCACACGAAGCGCCTTGTGCAGCAGGCAGCCACCGCAAACGGTCAGATCCTCGGGGTGGATTTCGACCAGAGCAGGATCGTGCTCCTGAGCGACACGACGTCGCTCTACGCCGGGCTGTTCGTGCACGTGGACCGGATCAATTCGACGAAGTTCCCTGAGGTCTACGCCGATGTGTCCGTCGAGACCCGTCTCGGAAGGCCCATCGTCGGGCTCGGCATAAACAACTTCATTGTGACGGAGAATCACTTTTCCGTCGGACAGACCGTGATGTCGCTCACCGGGACAGACATGAAGTCTGTCGGTGTATCTCTTGTCGTCGAGAGATCCCCGGAGTTCGAAAGCCGTCTCTCCGACGCGAGGCAGGCGGTAGCAGATCTTTACGATCTCGCATCGCAAACCGGAAGAATCAGCGCCATTTCCGCCGGCGAGACGCCGCAGAAGGTGGCCGATTTCGGCCAGACGCGCCTTCGCTTCATTGCGAACGCTCTCCAGGGTTCACCGTCGTCTCGATGGAAGCTGTCTGCCGCGGTCCGAATGGCAGGGGATGACCTTCTCACCTCGGTCGCGGGGGCGAAGAGGGCAGTGGTGTTTTTCACCACAGGCGCGGTCAACGCCAGCGCGTTTACCCCCTATTCCCTCACCGAGCTGGCGGCCTTCCTTCGCAATAACGCCATCGCATTCTATCCGGTCGTTTTCGGTTCAAAGGGCGCGGGCGAAGAGCTCAGCTACCTGGCCTCGGAGTCGGGCGGCAGGTCATTCAACGTCTTCGAACCAGGAGGCATGAGGGATGTCGCCAGGGAAATGACAGCCCGCGTCGTTCCGACATACACCATCCGGTACACCTCACCGACGCCGCCGCAGTTTGGAGATGCCTACATCCCCTTCGAGGTGGAAGTGACCGTGCAGAAGATCAGCGGAAGGGACGAGTCCGGATACTACGCTCCGGCAGCGCCCTAGGCCTGGCGCGGCACAGCCGCCCTACGCCCTCAGAAAGGCCTTGATCTTCTCAGAGGCAGTCGCCGCATCAGGGGCGTAGCCATCAGCCCCGATTTCCTTGGCATACTGGTCAGTGAGCGGCGCGCCTCCCACCATGAATTTCACCTTCTTGCGCAGACCTTCTTTGTCGAACTTGTCGATGACGTCTTTCATGCCTGTCATGGTCGTGGTCAAAAGGGCAGACATGCCGATAGCTTTTGCGTCGGGGTTGTCCTTGAATCCCTGGATGAACTTGTCGGCCGACACGTCGATTCCCAGGTCCACCACCTCGATGCCCGCACCCTGCGCCATCATCTTCACCAGGTTCTTCCCGATGTCGTGCAGGTCTCCCTTGACCGTCCCGAGGAGCATCTTCCCGATCGGCTTGACTCCTGCCTTCACGAGCTCGGGCTTGAGAATGTCCATGCTTGCATTCATTGCCCTGGCCGCGATGAGAACCTCAGGGATGTAGATCTCATTGCATTTGAAGCGCTGCCCGACCTTGTCCATTCCGTCGAGCAGGCCTTTGTTGAGGATGTCTCCCGCGCCGTTCTTTTCCGCCAGGAGCGCAGATGTCAACTCCTTGGCCTTCGGCGCATTGCCCTTCTGGATCGCTTCCGACAAATCCTGGAAAGTTGCCAACGCAGTCCTCCTTGGGGCTCGTTTTTCACTTTCCGGCGCTGACAGCCTTCGCAAGTCTGCTCGTTCCATCCCTACCAGGGCGGCCGTGAGCGTCAGGCGCGACCGAGACCGCTGCGACCTCGTTTCTTCGATTGCCAGAAAGTGTCGAACGTGCTAATCTGGAAGGACATCATGATTCAGGAGAATCCCCGTGTCAAGAGGACGCCCGGAAATCGACCGTGAACGGTGCAAGGGCTGCACGCTCTGCGTGGGTGCCTGCCCCGAAAAAATTCTCGCAATGTCAAAGGATGAGTTCAACAGGCAGGGGCTTCCGTTCTCAGTGTGCTTCGACGAGCCCCGGTGCACGGCCTGCATGTCCTGCGCGATCATCTGCCCGGATTCGGCAATCACGGTCTTGAGATACGCAGTCGCATCGGGAGAATGAGGCATGGAAACGGTCGGCAACGGAAAGCCAGTTCTCATGAAAGGCAACGAGGCGATCGCGGAGGCTGCCATCATTGCGGGATGCCGTCACTACTTCGGTTACCCGATCACGCCGCAGAACGAGCTTCCCGCGTACATGGCCCTGAGGCTCCCGAAGGTGGGAGGAACGTTCATCCAGGCCGAGAGCGAAATCGCGGCGATCAACATGGTCTTCGGCGCCTCGGCGGCCGGCGCTCGAGTGATGACCTCCTCCTCGTCGCCCGGGATCAGTCTCAAGATGGAAGGCATTTCGTACCTTTCCGGTGCGGAGCTGCCGGCAGTCGTTGTCAACGTGATGCGCGGCGGCCCGGGGCTCGGCAATATTGCCGGCGCCCAGGGGGACTACTTCCAGGCGGTCAAGGGAGGGGGCCACGGAGACTACCGCTGCATCGTCCTTGCTCCGAGCTCCGTGCAGGAGCTCGCCGATCTGACTGTCAAGGCTTTCGATCTGGCCGACAGGTATCGCATGGTTGTGATCCTGCTCGGAGATGGGTTCATCGGTCAGATGTCGGAGCCGATAGTCCTGCCAAAGCCCTCTGGGGAGATCTTCGACAAGAGCGCGTGGACGCTCACGGGCGCGACAGGCCGGGACACGCATACCATTGCCTCGATGCGGCTGAATCCGGAAGACGCCCTGGAAAAACTGAACCTCCGACTCCAGGCCAAGTACCACGACGTTGCCGCAGCGGAGACTCTCTGGGAAGAAAGGGAGACGGCCGACGCGGACTTTCTGCTTGCGGGATTCGGCCTGTCCGCGCGGATCTGTCGCTCCACCGTGAGCACGCTCCGCCGGGAGGGCATCAAGGCCGGGCTCTTCCGTCCTGTGACGTTGTGGCCGTTTCCCGCGGCCGCTCTGTCGAAGGCCGCAAAGGGAAAAAAGAAACTGCTCGTCGTCGAAATGAACGCCGGGCAGATGGTGGAGGACGTGCGCCTGGCACTGGGCTCGACCGTCCCCGTGGATTTTCTTGGCACCATGGGAGGCATCACTCCCGAGGTCGACGCGATTGTTGAAAGGATCAGGACATATGCCGGTTGAAGCAGCTGCCGCGCGGGTCGTGTACAAGAGACCGGAATCGCTTGCGAACGTCGCCAATCACTACTGCCCGGGCTGCGGGCACGGAATCATTCACAAGCTCCTCGCGCAGTGCATCGATGAGCTGGGAATCCGGGAGACCACCATTCTCGTGGCTCCCGTCGGTTGCTCGGTCCTTGCCTACAACTACCTGCGCGTCGACGGCTGCGAGGCTGCCCACGGAAGAGCGCCGGCAGTCGCCACCGGGATCAAGCGCGTTCGTCCCGATCGCGTCGTGATCGCATACCAGGGAGACGGCGACCTGCTGGCCATCGGAACAGCGGAGACCATTCATGCCGCGAACCGGGGAGAAAAGATCACCGTTGTGTTCGTGAACAACGCGATCTATGGAATGACGGGCGGACAAATGGCTCCCACCTCGTTGCAGGCGCAGAAAACCAAGACAACTCCTTACGGGAGAAACCCCAACGACGTCGGATTCCCCATCAGGGCCGGCGAGCTGTTGAACGCGCTGGAGGCGCCCGCGTTCATCGAACGGTGCGCCGTCAATTCGGTGAAGAATGTTCTGCGCACGAAAAGAGCTCTGATGAAGGGGCTGAGAAACCAGATGGAGGGCAAAGGCTACTCGTTCATCGAGATCCTCTCGATGTGCCCGACAGGCTGGGGATTGGAGCCCCGGGACGCGGCGTCCTGGATCGATTCTGACATGATTCCCTACTACCCCCTCGGGAACATCAGGGACAAGTAGCGAGGCCGGGAGTGTACGAAGGAATATTCATCGCGGGATTCGGCGGACAGGGAGTCATCCTCACGGGGAGGATCATCTGTCTTGCCGCGATGGGTGAAGGCAAGCATGTCTCTCACATTCCCTCCTACGGCGCCGAAATGCGCGGAGGCACGGCCAATTGCTCGGTCGTTGTTTCCGACGAGGAGATCGCCTCGCCTCTGGTCCCCCGTCCCTCTGTCTGCATCGTTCTGAACACGCCGTCCCTCGTCAAGTTTCAGCCGATCGTGCGGGACGGCGGCCTCCTGATCTGGAACACGTCCCTGATCGACGTGACGCCGGATCGCCATGACATCGAGATCCTGCCCGTCGCCGCGAACGAGCTCGCGGAGGACGCGGGTTCGTACAAGGCGGCAAACATGGCGGCTCTCGGCGCCCTGCTCCGCAGGCGGCCGTCGATCGCTTCCCTCGAATCGGTTGTCGACTGTCTCGACCAGGCTGTCTCGACCAGGCACCGGGAGCTCAACGCAATCAACCGACGCGCGCTGGCGAAGGGCTATGAGGCCGCGTAAGGGGACGGACGCCCGGCTGCGCTTCCTTTTCTGGCGCACCGACTTCGTCGGGATCGCGATGATCGTGAGCGGGATTTTCTTCCTGCTCGTCAATTTCGACCTCATCCCGGTGAGCGATTTCGCCCTTCCCCGGGTCCTCGGGATTCTCTTTGTCGTCGCCGGACTTATCTTCACGTTTCTCTCGGGCGCCGGCGGCTGGATGTCGTGGTTCGTGATCCCCGCGGGAGAGCTTTTGACCTGCGGAATTGTGACGCTCGTCCTGGGGTTGAACAGGATTTTCAGCCTTGATTCTGCTGCCCTGTTCGCGCTCGGTCTCGGGCTTTCCTTTCTGACCTTGTTCTATTCGCTGCGCAGCCATTGGTGGATGCTCATCCCCTCCGGCTTTTCCATCGGGCTTGCCGCATGGATTGCGGAAGGGACTCACTTTCAGCTGATCGGCTGGCATCCCGTGCTCCCCCTGTTTTTCCTGGGGACGGCATTTCTCGTGATCTACCTCTACTCGGTGCAGCGGCGACGGATGCGCTGGAGCCTCCTTGTCGGCTTCATCATTGTATCGGCCTCCGTGCTGTACCTCCTCGTCATCCTTCTTGCCCGCTGGAGCATTCTCTGGCCCATCGTTTTTCTGCTGGCTGGCCTCCTGCTCCCGCTGTGGATCCTTTTCATTGACCGAAGGGCCGCGGG
>DATKLB010000100.1:0-5067 GCA_035542615.1 Spirochaetia bacterium
TGAATAGTCTTTCGCATGACCTCCAGCATCTGCCGTATGAAAAGCGACTCGAAATCGACGCTGGCCTTGTACAGCTCGCTGTGTTTGTCGATCGACCGCCGATCAAGCCGCGCAGGTGAAAGGGGGTGCACATGCGCGTTCGTCATGCCCGGTATCTGCATCATCACTCCTCTACATGACCACGAGCGTGCCGAAAAGCGCTCCAGCCTTCTCGACGGCCTGCAGCACGCCGATCACCACGTCGGCTTTCAGCCCTACGGTTTTCAGGGCGGAGACGAAATCGTCGACAGTGGTGGTGTCGCCGATCACGAATAGGTCCGGGGTCGCCGCCGCGCCCCGGGCCGCGGCTCCCACTGTGACGCGCGTTGTGCGATACGAGACTGCCACCTTGCCGATGCGGACCTTCTCACCCATGACGATCACACCGTTTTGCGAATCGATAACGACCCTGCCGACCGCGTCGGGGGTCACGGTGAGAGCTTCGAGCTGGGCGAGAAACCCCACGGGATTGGATTGACGGTCCTGGGGGATTTGCACCTCGATCAGCGACGGGTCGCGGCTCGTCACCGTGATCCCGCTGAAGGCATCGCTGATGGCTTTCTGGACCGCGCTGGCCGTGACAAAATCCGGGTTGCGCAGGAGGATAGAAACGACGTTGTTGCTCTGAAACTGTGAGACGACATCCTTCTCGACGATCGCTCCCTGGGAAACTGTCCCGACGGTCTTTGCCGCCGCGGGGTCCTGGGACGTCGTGATCCGGCCCTGCGCCACTGCGTACACCTGGCCGTTGGCAGCCTGCAGGTTCGTCTGGAGGAGGACGCCGCCGTCGATGTCGCGCGCGTCGCCGATGCTGGAGACCGTCACATCGATGCGGTCTCCCGAACGCGAAAAGGGGGGGAGCTCAGCGCTGACCGTCACGACAGCGGCGTTCTTGCTCCGGACATCCTGCGGTGCAAGAGAGATCCCGAAGCCCGCAACCAGGGAGGCGACAGCGGACCGCAGGAGCGGTGCGCTGGAAGAGTCGCCCTTTCCGTTGAGCCCGCTGACGAGCCCGAGACCAAGGACCTGGTTCCCTCGTACCCCTTCAATGGAAGCGATGTCCTTGATCCGTACAACGGGAGCCCCGTAAGCTGCTCCCAGGGCGCCCAGCATGAGGAGGCCGAACAGCCATGCTCTACGGAAGCTCAACGTCCACCGCCTTTCCGACCAGTAGCCGGCCAGAAAAGGTCCTCTTGCTGTCCGCCACCAGGACGCTGACCGTGTCACCGATCGCGGCTGCCCCCTGGGCCTTGCCTTGCATCTCGATCGTTATCGGGCCCTTGCGGAAGATCACCGTGACCGGATCATTCGCCCCGATGTCGGCCGCCGCCGCGCGGGCATCGCCTTTGAGACCCAGGACGATTCTTCCGCTCGCCTGTCCGCCGTCGCCGGGGAGGGTGAAACTGACTTCAACGGAAGTCTTGGAGGATCTCACCATCTGGAAGGACGGAGCAGGGTTCTGGGGCAGCGTTCCTGTGACCCGAATCGACCTGATGTCGATGTCAGCGATATCGTTGCCAAGCGCTCCCGAGTCGCTGAGAAAATCGACGAGCTTGTCCAGGAGAGGGATGTTTCCGTCGGCAACGGCTCCGCGCGGAATCACAAGGCTGCGCGAGCCGACAAAAATCGAATCGCGCCCGAAAGCCTCCTCCAGTTGGTCCCTGTAGAGGCGGCAGGGAACGTACAGCAGGTGACTGGAAATGCTGGCAACAGCGAGAGCGAGCGACTCCCGCGCGGAAGCAGGAGGGTCGCCAGCGGCCTGCACGAGATCGCCGAGCCGGATGTCGCCGGGGTCAGCGACGAGGACGCGCTGGATGTAGAGTGTCGCACCGCGTGCCCCACTCCATGCGGCCGCCGCCAGGAAAAGCAGTCCCAGGAGCGCGCTGAGGCGAAGGCCGCGTGTCATTGTTCCGAGCTACCTCTTGAGCGACGTGGCAGTCGCGAGCATCGAATCGGAGGTCTGGATTGCTCGCGAGTTCAGCTCGTACGCCCTCTGGGCCACGATCATGTTGACCATTTCCCTGACCACTGAGACGTTGGACATCTCGAGGAACTTCTGCAGCGTCTTGCCCATCCCGTCGAACCCGGGCCTGCCGGGGATGGGATCTCCCGAAGCGTTGGTGAGCTTCATCAGGTTTTCGCCGATGGATTCCAGCCCTGCTGGATTGACAAAGCGGTAGATCTCGAGCTGCCCAACCTCGACGGGGTCGTCGCTGCCGGCCACCTTCACGGTGATCCTGCCGTCCTGCGATATCGTCAAGCTGTCGTTCACGAATCCCTGGGGCAGCACCACTTCGGGGAGCAGCTTGTAGCCATTCGAGGTGACAAGCTGACCGTTGGAATCGAGCTTGAACGACCCGTCCCGCGTGTAGCCGTATGTTCCGTCGTACTGCAGAACACGGAAGAACCCCTCCCCCTCGATTGCGATGTCCGAGGTCACTCCGGTGGACTGCAGAGCCCCCTGCGTAAAAATCTTCTGGGTCGCTGCCGGGCGAACGCCGTGGCCGACCTGGACTCCGGTGGGCACCACGGTGGCCTCCGTGGCGGGGGTTCCTGCCAGCCGTTCGGTCTGGTAGATGAGGTCCTCGAAATCCGCCCGCATCTGCTTGAAACCCGTCGTGTTCACGTTCGCCAGGTTGTTGGAAATCGTATCGATGTTGAATTGCTGGCCGGTCATTCCGGACGCGGCCGTCCACAACGATCGCATCATACTTTCACCACCTCATTCCAGAGTCTTCCGATCAGGGTATCTTCCGTCTGCACTGTCCTCTGGTTTGCGTCATACGCCCTGTTCACTTCGATCATCTCGACCATTTCGGTGACAGCGTTCACGTTTGCTCCTTCGAGGAAACCCTGCCGCACCTTGGGTCGTCCCTCCGGACCGCTGATCGCCGCGGGACCCGACTCATCGGTGGTCCGCCAGTAGGAGTCTCCCTGCTTCTGGAGGTAGCGCTTGCGTGTCACGTCGACCAGGCGCAGTCGATCCACCCTCTCGATGTTTTCCCACTGGTTCTCCTCCTGGGAGACGAGGCGCCTGTCATCGGCGGCAAAGGTCGCGTTCTGCCAGACGACGCCATCCTGATCGACGACGAAATTGTTCTTCTTCAGCTTGATCGGGCCATTCTCACCCAGAACGAAGTCACCGCTCTTGGTGACGAGGTAGCCGTCATTGTTGACCAGGAAGGCTCCGTTGCGCGTCAGCCGCTCGCCCTGCGGTGTCTGGACCGTGAAGAAGCCGTTCCCCTCCAGGGCCATGTCGAAGTCGTTTTCCGTCTGCTTCATCGGCCCCTGGGAGAAGTTCGTGTAGACTTCATTCGTCTCGACTCCGGTCCCTATGGTGCCCACGATCGGCGCCGAATCCACCGAGCCGATGGGGAACGTGTACACGGCGTCATCGTTCATGCGCCGCATGAGCATCTCGGGAAAGGCCTTTTCGATGGCGGTGTCCTTCTTGTAGCCGTTGAGGTCCACATTCGCGAGATTGTTGGCAATCTCGTCCATGCGGTTCATCTGGACCACCATGCCGCTGGCGCCCGTATACAGCCCACGAACCACGCTGACCCTCCTCGCGCGCGCCGTGCCCAGGGACGCGCGACCTTTTCCCCTCCTCCTCATTATCGGAACGTCGGCCGGGTCCTTGACGCGGCCGATTTGTGTTGGACAATCCGTCCGGCCGTCACTATTTTGAGGCTATGGCAAAACCTGTCCTCCTCACCGTGGATGACGAGCCACAGGTTCTCAACGCGGTCGAACGGGACCTCCGCCAGCATTTCCGGGATTATCGTGTCGTCAAAGCAGAGTCCGGCGAAGAGGCCCTGCAAGCGATCAGGGAGCTGAAGCGGCGCAACGCCGCCCTTGCGCTTTTCCTTGTCGATCAACGAATGCCCGTCATGAGCGGCACCGAGTTCCTCACCGAAGCAATCAAGATCTACCCCGAAGCGAAGAGAGTCCTGCTGACGGCGTACGCGGACACCCAGGCCGCAATCACGAGCATCAACAAGCTGGGCCTCGATCACTACCTCATGAAGCCCTGGGACCCTCCGGAGCGCGAGCTGTACCCCGTTCTGGAGGACCTGCTCAGCGACTGGGCCGGTTCTCATCGTCCTCCCTTCGAAGGAGTGCGAGTTCTCGACACCGTCTGGTCCGCGAAGGGGCATGCGGTAAAGGATTTCCTTTCCCGCAACCAGATTCCGTATCTCTGGATGGATGTCGAGAAGGACGGAGAAGCGCAGCGGCTCCTGCGCGCGGTTGACGGCCAGCCCCGGCTTCCCGTGGTCGTGTTTCCCGATGGACACACTCTCTCCGATCCAGGCACCCGAGAGCTGGCCGGGGAGATCGGTCAGCAGACCAGGGCGGCGCTTCCGTTCTACGACCTGATCATTGTCGGCGGCGGCCCGGCAGGGCTCGCTTCCGCGGTCTATGCCGGCTCCGAAGGCCTTCGCACCGTGCTCGTGGAAAAGGAAGCCACGGGAGGCCAGGCAGGCACCAGCTCCCTGATCGAGAACTACCTCGGATTCCCGAAGGGCCTGAGCGGCGCTGATCTTGCGAGGCGCGCTACCACACAGGCCAGGCGCTTCGGGGTGGAGATCGTGAACGGCGAGGTTGTCAGCGTGCGGGCGGAGGACCCGTACCGGTATGTGCGGCTCGGCGACGCCTCAGAGCTCAGCTGTCATGCGCTCCTCATCGCAACGGGAGTGTCGGTCCGCAAGCTGGAGCTGCCCGAGGCAGAACGTCTCACGGGGGTCGGAATCTACTACGGAGCCGCTGTGTCGGAAGCCATGAGCGTCAAGGGACAGGACGTCGTTGTTGTCGGAGGGGCGAACTCCGCCGGACAGGGAGCACTGTTTCTTTCGCGTCATGCGCGTACGGTCTATCTCGTCGTGCGGGCGGGGAGCCTGGAGTCCGGCATGTCGTCCTACCTGATCGAACAGATCCGAGCCACTGAGAACATCAAGCTGCTTCTGTCCACCGAACTCTCCGCGGTTGACGGGGGCTCACGGCTGGAATCGGTCACTATCGTTGAAAAAA
>DATKLB010000101.1:0-7928 GCA_035542615.1 Spirochaetia bacterium
GAGAATATCGGGCATTCGATACCGGAGATCGCCGCGGGAATTGTTGCCGGCGGAGCGCTTGCGGCAGCGGTGTATTTTCTCATCCGCGGACTGTAGAATGGGCGGGCGTGCCCCGTGCGCTCAGCTCTAGTACTCTCCGCTGGAATACGTGAGTTCGTAGCCGTGGCTGTTGAGCTCGAACACGTTGCCGAAAGGGTCTTCAACATACGCCATGCGGTATGGATGTTTCCCAGGGTAGTACTCCCTGATCGGCATCCGCTGCTTTCCGCCGTTCGCCACGATCTTCTTGACCGTTTCCTCGATATCCGGATCCTTCACGCAGAAGTGGAAAACACCGCTCTTCCTGTACTCGAGATTGTTCTTGGGAGCAAAGGTGTCCGGCCACTCAAACAATTCTATTCCGGTCCCGTCAGCGGTCGAGAGGTGAGCGATTCTAAACCGACCGAACCCATTGCCGAAGGCGTCCCGGCACATGATCCCAATGGCGCTGTCGTCATCCTCGACGACGGTCGGCTTCATGATCACATACCACCCGAACACCTTGGTGTAGAACTCAACCGCCTTGTCGAGGTCGGGAACAGTGATCCCGACGTGCGAGAAAGCTCGTGCCTGAGCCATGGTCAAAACCTCCTCGTGAGTGGCTTCATGCTGTACGCCGCAGGGGTCCTGCCGTTGGAGCCGGAAGCGCGCGCAGGGGCCGTTTTTCTGTACCCCATTCTTTTCGATATTTCGTCGGCAGCCTGGGTAACGATGCGCCGGTAGCGGGGGATCTCCTTGTCCGTCAGCCTGATCACCGGCACCGAGACGCTCACCGCGGCGCAGACGATTCCTTTGTTGTCCCGGACCGGTGCGGCCACGCAGCGAACGCCGATCTCGTGCTCCTCGTCGTCCAGGGCGTACCCGTTCTTACGGATGGAGGCGAGCTCGCGATCGAGGTCCGACCTCCTGGTGATGGTCCGGGCCGTGAGCCGGACCATCTTTTCCTTCCTGAGGATCTCATCCACCTGTTCGGGCGGTAGATGCGCAAGAAGGGTTTTTCCCAGACCGGTGCAGTACGTCGGTGCGGTCCTGCCGACTCTTGACATCATGGAGACGCGCAACGTCTTCACCGATTCGATCTTGCCGATGTAGACCAGCCTGCTCTCATCCAGCGTCGCGAGATGGACCGTCTCCCCGGTAAGGCGGCCGACCTCCTTGAGCACGGGCTCCGCCTCCCGCCAGATCTCCAGCCTGTCCAGGGCCGTCGTGCCGATCTCGAAAAGCCTCAAGGTAAGGCTGTACTTCCCGGTCTCCCCATCCTGGCGGACAAAGCCCAGCCTCTCCAGCGACGTGAGGAAACGGTAGACGGTGCTCTTGTTCATCCGCGGGCTGCCGGAGTCCGCGGAGACGAGTCTCGCGATTTCCGTGATGCCGAAGCTCCTCTCACGGGAGAGGCACTCCAGGATCTTCATCGTCTTCACGACGGCCTTGGCGGCTGTGGGCTCGCGCACGCGATTTCCTTTGATACGCAAAAATACCATACAATGCGGGACCTGTCCACTGGGAATTTGAAACAGTGTTTTAGTATTGACACCACGAGGCGCCGATCTATACTGGCGGAGTGCGCGGGCGCGACCCGGGAGGTGGCGGGAGATGAACGGCACAGTGGAAGTGGCGGCTGGCCATCGTTGCACGCACGCCGAGGGGCCTGTCTGGTCGGATCAGGAGCAGAAGCTCTACTGGACCGACATCGAGTCGAGAGCACTCTGGCGCCTGGATCCGGGTCCGGGAGCTGCTGTCAGCTGGAACATGCCGCGGAAGGTCTGCTCCCTGGCATTCCGGGAGCGGGGCGGGCTTCTGATCGCCTTCGAAAAGAGTCTCTCCTTCTACGACCTGGAAGCCCGGGCCGAGAAGCCCATCTGCGGTGTGGAGACCGGCCTTTCCACGACGCGTCTCAACGACGGCAGATGCGACCGCCAGGGCAGGTTCGTCGTGGGGGGCTTCGACTCAAGCGAAAGGGGCCTGTCGGCGGCATACCGTCTCGATCTCGATCTCAGTCTGCACCGCCTCTTCGGCGGCCTGAGCAGCGCGAACAGCACCTGTTTCAGTATCGACGGACGGACCATGTACTACGCCGACTCGCCGCAGGCGGTCATCTGGGCTTTCGACTATGACACGGAGGCGGGAACACCGGGAAACCGCCGGGTTTTCTGCGATTTCCGCGGCCAGCCCGGGATCCCCGATGGGTCGGTGATTGACGCGGAAGGATGCCTCTGGAACGCGCAGTGGAACGGGTCGCGCGTCGTGCGCTACCGACCCGACGGATCCATCGACCGGGTCATCGAGGTACCCTGCCGCTGCCCGACCAGCGTCGCATTCGGTGGCCGGGCCATGGATACGCTTTTCATCACGACCTCCCGTCTCATCCTGACCGAGGAGGAGGCGCGCCTCGAACCTCTGGCGGGAACGCTCCTCGCCGTGCGCCCGGGGGTGAAAGGTCTCCCCGAAACGCCGTTTCGCGGTTGACTGCCGGTGCCAGAAGTAAAACAGCGTTTCTTTTCCCTTGACACCGGGGATGGGCGGTTCTATACTGCTCTCGTCCTGAATGAAACGCCATTTCAAATCGTGATCGCAGCGAAAAGCTGGGATTGTCCCGGGAGGTGCCAGGTTCTGGCAACGGAGAAAACTCCAAGGAGGTGCGCTATGAAAATCGTGTCAAGGGGCGTGATCGTCCTGGTCCTGCTCGCCGCGCTCGTTGTCGAGGCTTCCGCGCAAAGTACTTTCGCGTACAAGCGGGCGGTGAGCTACGCGTCGCCGGTCGTCATCAAGGCACAGGCGGACTTCGCCCATCTCAAATACGTCAAAGGCAAGGCGCCGGTTGTTGCCTACATGCCGCCGGCAACAGAGTTCAACTACTACATAGCCATCGGCGAAGGGATCAAAGCTATCGCGAAGGACATGGGCGCGTCGACGTTCATGCTCGCCCCGCAGAGCGGAGCGGACATCAACGGGCAGATGGGGATGATCCAGGACGTGATCACCCGCAACGTGGACGCCATCATCCTGTCCACGCACGACGAGCATGCGGCGGCTCCGCTGGTGAAGCAGGCCATCGACAAGGGGATCGAGGTCATCATCGTCAACTCCGACATCCTGGATTTCCCGACTCCGGTGCAGGGCGTCGTGGGATACAGCCAGAGGCACGGCACGCAGAAAGAGGGCCATTACGCCCAGAAGCTCATGGGGAACAAGCAGGTCATCGTCGGCATCATCGAGGGTCAGCCGGGGTACCATTCCACTGAGCGCTGCGGGGGGTTCATCGACGTCATCTCGAAGCTGTCCAACTTCAAGATCGTGGCCAGTCTTCCCGGGGACTGGAACGTGGAGGGAGGGAACAGGGCGGGAATGGACTTGCTGCAGGCGCATCCCGACATCAACCTGATCTTTGCCGCGAATGACTACGAGATCATGGGTGCGCAAAAGGCGGCCAGCGGGCTGGGGAAGAAGAACCTCGTGCTCATGGGGAACGATGGAGACACCGCATGCCTTGAGGAGATCAATGCGGGCAACGTGACCTCCACGGTCAATACGACTCCGTTCGTCATGGGGCAGATCGCCCTGCAGGTCGCTCTGGACGGGCTGTACGGAAACTTCAAGGGAGGCTTTGTCGAGACGCCGACAACGATCGTCGATAAGTCGAACGCCATCACTTTCCTCAAGAAACCGGAAAACCTGTTTCCGAAGCCCTCGAAGGCGTATTAAGCGTTTTGATCGGTTCGGCGGGGCGGAGGTTCCGTCGAGCCGGCTCTGGTCAGAAAAGACACCAATTTCTCGAGGAATGCCGGGTGGCGGACCGGGCGGGAAGGTATTACTATGCGAGATGACATGCAGCCCCTGTGGGAATTGGCAGCCGTCACCAAGACTTTTCCCGGCGTCAAGGCCATGGATGCGGTGGACCTGGCTATCTACCCGGGAGAGGTGCACGGGCTGGTCGGGGAGAACGGCAGCGGCAAATCCACCCTTGTAAAGTGCCTCTCCGGGGTTCACCAGCCCACATCGGGACGCATGTATCTGAGGGGTAGACCAACGGTAATTCACGACCCGTTCGTCGCCCGGTACCTCGGCATCGCAACGATCTTCCAGGAGCTCTCCCTCGTCCCCAACATGACCGTGGCGGAAAACATCTTCCTCGGGCGCCTGCTCCGCAGGAAGGACCTCGGGATCGTCGTGGACTGGGCGGGGATCTGGGACAGGAGCCGGGAGCTCCTGGAAAAGCTGGGAATTCACCTGGATCCCGGGAGCCTCGTCTCAGAGCTTTCCGTGTCCCAGCAGCAGACGGTGGAGATCGCCAAGGCACTGTCGCTCGACGCAAGCCTCCTCATCATGGATGAGCCGACCGCCTCGCTGGGGCTGGACGAGGTAGCGCGGCTGCAAGAGATCGTGCGGAACCTTGCCCGGCAGGGGTGCGCGGTCATCTACATCTCTCATAGGCTGGACGAGGTCATGGGGCTGGTGGACGTGGTCACCGTCATGAAGGACGGCAGAATCGTGGCCAACGAGAAGGCAACCGACATCGACCTGAACAGGGTCGTGAGCCTGATGATCGGGGGAGACTTGCGTACACACTACCCCAAGGAGCGCAACATGACCCCCGAGGTGCTCCTCTTGGCGGAGGGTATTCGCACGGACCGGGGGGTGAGGGGAGCGAGCTTCACGCTGCACCGGGGAGAGGTCCTCGGTCTGGCGGGGCTCATCGGGACAGGCAGGACGTCCATTGCCAAAGCGCTCTTCGGGATCGAACAGCTCACAGCAGGGCAGATCCGCAGGGCATCAAGCGCGCCTGTTGCCCGGCAACTTCGCCTCGGCTCCCCAGGGGCCGCCATCGCGAGTGGAGTGGCTCTTCTGACGGAGGACCGCAAGGCGACCGGCCTGTTCATGAACTTCACGGGCGTCCATAACGTATCGATCGCACGGCTCAGTCGGATCGCGCGTCACGGCATCCTGAGGCTTCGAAGCGAGCAGTCAAGCGCGCAGGAGCATTTCGAGGCGCTTCGCATTACGCCCACGGCCGGGGAGCGCTCGGTCCAGTTCCTCTCCGGCGGCAATCAGCAGAAGGTCATCATTGCGCGGTGGATCTTCTCCCAGGCGGACGTCTTCATCCTGGACGAGCCCACACAGGGCATCGACGTCGGCGCCAAGGTGGAGGTGTACAACCTCATCAACCGACTGACCCGGGAGGGCAAGGGAGTCATTCTTATCAGCTCGGACCTCGAGGAGCTGCTTGCCATCAGCGACACGATCTGCGTGGTCCGCGACGGGCGCATCGTTGAGACGCGCGCCGCGGACCAGACGGACAGGACGTACCTGGCGGAAAGGGTTTTCGTGCGCCAGGCCGTATAGAGCCGGGGCGCCGCGCGGCGAGGAGGGGAGATGGCACGGAAGGTCACGAGCTCGTCGATCGTCGGCCCGGTGGTAGCCACCGCGGTGGTCACACTGCTTGTCGGTCTGACAACGGACAGGTTTTTCATGGTGGAAAACCTCCGCAACCTTGCCCTGCAGGTGAGCATCGTCTCCCTGGTCGGGATCGGCTCCACGCTCGTCATCATCAGCGGCGGGATCGACCTTTCCCCCGGGTCCGCGATCGCACTTCTCACGATGATCCTCGCCTCGTTTCTCAAGTTCCTTCACATCCCCCTCGGCCTGGCTGTCCTGGCGACCGTGCTGATCGGCGCCGGTCTCGGCCTGTGGAACGGCGTGCTGACCTCCTACTTGCGGATCCCGGCCTTCATCACCACCGTGGCCTCGCTCAGCATTTTTCGGGGCTTCGCGTTCATGTTCAACCTCGGATCGCCCATTTTCTCCATCTCCGATTCTCTGACCCAGGTCTTCTACAACACGATCGGGGGAATCCCCTACGTGCTCTTCTACGTCCTCGCGTTTTTCGCCGTCGCCGCTTTCGTCATGAACTACACCGAGCTGGGCCGGCGGATGTACGCGGTGGGCGGCAATGCCAACGCGGCCCGCTACTCCGGCATCAACGTGAAGCGCGTTGTCATGCTGAGCTTCGTGCTTGCCGGCGTGATGGCCGGCTTCGGGTCGATCCTCATGGCGGCGCGGTTGAACTCCGGCTCGCCGAACTACGGGGTCGGGATGGAGCTGTCGGCCATCGCCGCGGCGGTGATCGGCGGGGCCAGCCTCCAGGGCGGCAAGGGCAACGTGGTCTCCACGCTGTTCGGCGCGCTGACGATCACGATCGTCCAGAACGGCCTGAACCTCCACGCCGTGGAGACGTCCGTCCAGGGGGTCGTCATCGGCCTGATCATCATGCTGGCGGTGTTCATCGACATGTGGCGCGTCGAGATGTGGTCCGGGGTGTCCCGCTGGGCCGGGCGACTGTTCGGCAGGGGAAGACCCCAGGAAGGCCGGGGCTGACAGGAATGCCTCGCTTCAAGGTCTACATCAGCGACTTCGATTACCCCGACAACGAGATCGAGAAATCGGTGATCGAGCCCATTGGGGCGCAGGTGATCGGGCTGCAGTGCAGGACAGGAGAAGGCCTGGCGGAGCTGGCCGCGGACGCGGATGCGATCCTCCAGCAGTACGCGAAGATCCCCCGCGCTACCATAGAGAAGCTCACGCGGTGCAAGGCAATCTGCCGCTACGGCACGGGCGTGGACATCGTCGATGTGGATGCCGCCTATGAGCACGGCATGGTGGTCACGAACGTGCCGGACTACGCGCTGGACGAGGTTGCGGACCACTCGATGGCCCTCGCGCTGATGCTCGTGCGAAGGATACCCTGGTACGCGGAGGCCACACGGGCAGGGAGGTGGCACTGGAGCGAATCGAAGGGGCCCATCCAGAGGCTGCGCGATTCCACGTGGGGGCTCATCGGCTTCGGGCGGATCGCTCAGAACCTCGCCCGCAAGGTGGGGGCATTCAACTTCCGCATCGTGTCCCATGACCCGTACGTGTCGCAGGGATTCATGGCGACTTTCGGCGTCGAGAAAGTGGAGCTCGACAACCTCCTCGCCCGGTCCGACGTGGTCAGCGTGATGTGCCCGCACACGCCCGAGACGGAGCACCTGGTGAACGGGGCCGCTCTTCGCAAGATGAAGGAGACGGCGGTGCTGATCAACTGCGCACGGGGGAAGATCGTGGACAACCGAGCGCTCTATCAGGCGCTGTCGGAGGGCTGGATCGCATCCGCGGGCCTGGATGACACGGAAGAGGAGCCCGCCAAGCTGGATTCGTGGAAACCTGCCGACAACCCGCTTTTCTCCCTCGAGAACTGCATCATCACTCCTCATGTCGCATACGTGTCCGAGGGCTCGCTTCAGGAGTGCCGCCGCGTCGCTGCAGAGAATGCGAAGGCTGTTCTGCTCGGCAAGACGCCGCCTGATCTTGTGCGTCCAAGGCGATGAAAGTGCGGCCGGTCCGTTCATTCCTGTTGTTCTTTGTTGACGGTTTGCGGATCGAAGATGTAGAATGGCGAAACGTCAGAAATCGCTTGAATCCAAAAAAGTTCGAAAAGGGAACGTGGTTCCCTAGGGGGCATAGCCCCGTAGTCTCTCCAAGAAAGGAAGGCCGAAACATGAGTCGAAGGATTCTCTGGGTGCTCGGGGTAATGGTCGCGCTTGGGGCTTTGATGACTCTGGGCAGTGCCGTCAAGGTGGATGCGCAAGCGCTGAAGGGATCCATGAACGAGGAGTACATCGCAGTTACCTGCATGGGGAACCTTGAGTACTTCAGCGCTCACAAGTACGCGTGGAAATGGATGGGCGAGCAACTGGGCGTGAAGACAGCCTACATTGGGCCCGCGGAATACGACGTGCCGGGGGAGATCGCGGCTTTTGACCAGGCAATCGCGCGCAAGCCGACCGGGATCGTTTGCTTCGGTGTCGACGAAAGCCTCAAGCCGAGCATCGACAAGGCCGTGGCAGCCGGCA
>DATKLB010000102.1:0-16479 GCA_035542615.1 Spirochaetia bacterium
AACTACAACCGATTCGTTGAACCCTCCAGCCGGCTGACCAGCGAGGAGCGGGGCCTTCTCTCGGATTTCGCCTTCATTCCGGAGGACCCGGCCCTCGATCTGCTGCAGGGGGAGCCAAACCCCGTTCTCCACGTTCTTGCCTGCATGAAAGACAGTGTCGACCACGTTCACGGCAGGCTCCTTTCCCATGCCTCCCGCGGGCTCGGCGTTCCTCGCGGCGTGAAGGAGATCCTCACCCTCTATGTCCAGCGTCATCCCCGAATTTCAAAGCCGGAGGATTACCTTCAGGTGTTCGGTTCCTACCTGCGGGACGTCATTGCCGCGGCGGTGGAGCCGGAGCGTTCCCCGGCCGGGCAACAGCAGGCGCTGTTCTCCCCGGAAGAACAACGCGCGCTGGAAAGCTTTCTCGAACGGATCAAGGGAAGTGCCCTGCGGCACGAGCTTGTTCGGTTGGAAGGTCTCCTCGGGGACAGGATCCGGCAGATCGACATTTCCCGCAGGGCCATGGGAGGGGCGGCTTCGCCCGAGCAGGACAAGGCGGTCGACAGGGAACTGAGCCGGTTTCTCGTCACCGCCAACAGGGCCGCGCGCAGAAGCGCGGTCATGCGAAGCCACGGCGCTCTGCTGCTTTTCTACTTTTCCCTGTACAAGCTCTACCAGTCGCGAACGCTGATCTCCCTGATCAGGGGACTCATCCCGAGACGTCGCAACCAGAAAGGCAGGTTGGTGCGGGACAGGTTTCGCCAGATACGGACGCTCGTGGAAGGGGACGCGGCATATAGAGCCCGGTACCTGCGCACGTTGAGAGCGCTGTATCAGGTGCTCGCTCGGCAGCTCGGGGCAATCGTGGAAGCGCTGAACGTTCCGAACCTGCTCTTGAGGGACTCGTTGTTCCGCATCAATGGGAGCGCGTACCTCAGGCTGCTGACCGCTTTTCTGCACGAGACGCTCTACGGTGGTTTGAGCGTGATCGTGGGATTCGACTACCGATCCACGGCCGCGGCTTTTCGCGACGCCGCGGAAAGGCTCCTTGCGGTGGAAAGCCGGGCGCCGGGAGAAGCCTGAGCCGCGCCGCAGAGATACGCTGGCCCGGCTGTGCTGGACAAAGGCGTCTGAAACTGCTGTCCTTTTCAGCCATGAGACTTCATTCACCTCGGGTGCTTTTGACTCTGTTCCTCGGCGCTTGCGCCATCTGCTCCGCTGCCTGCGACGCCCCGCTTTCGAAAACTGAGGAAATCCTGTGGACGACCTGCACGATAACTCTCTACGACCACGCGGTGCAGAAGACCCTTGACTCCGCGTTCGAAAGATTGCGCGAGATTCATGGCCGCATGAGCGTCAATGTTCCCGGATCTGAGCTCGACGCGACATCCGCGTCTGCCGGCAAGGCGCCCGTGCATGTGACCGAGGACGTCTTTCTGGTCGCAAGAAAGGCGCTCGACCTGGCTCGACTTTCCAACGGTCTTTTCGATCCCACCGTGGGACCGCTGATCAGGGTCTGGAAAATCAACAAGGATCATCCGGACGTTCCCCCGCAACAGGACATCGACAGGGCCCGGACTCTCGTCGACTGGCGCGAGGTCGCTCTGGATGACGATGCACGGACAATCTTCCTTGCGCGCCCCGGCATGGAGCTGGATCTCGGGGGGCTGGTCAAAGGCTACGCTGCGGATGAGGCGGCGCGCGTCCTGTCTTCCCGGGGGGTGATGTCGGCGATCATTGATCTTGGCGGGGACATCTTCGCCATGGGACGCAACCGGGCGGGACAGGCGTGGAAAATCGGCGTCCAGAATCCTGACGCCGGAAGGGGAAGCTTCATGGGAATTGCCCGGGTGATCGACAAGGCCGTCGTCACCTCCGGAGTGTACGAACACTACTTCATCAAGAATGGAAAGCGGTACCACCACCTGATGGATACCCGCACGGGCTATCCGGTGGACAACGGCCTGGAGTCCGTCACAGTCATAACAAAGTCCTCAATGGACGCGGACGGACTCGGGTTGGCGCTGTTCTGTCTCGGAAAAGTCGAAGGTCTCGCTCTTGGACAGAGGCTCGGCCTTGGTGTCGTCATGATCGACGACAATCACAAAGTCTACGTAACGCCGGGAACAAAACAGTTTTTCACACTCACTGACACGCACTTTTCCTATGCAAATTGATGCGCTGTCGTGCCGCCAAAGGCTGGTCCGCGAGGACCTGCTTTCCTTGACATAGCCAGAGGCCCGGCGGTAGCGTTTCTCCGGACTCACCCGGGAGGTGGATTATGCGACGTGCCTGGTTCGTCGCCTCTGGCATCGCCTCAGCCCTTCTTCTTCTCTCCTGCCAGAAAAGCCAGCCAACGCAAATCCCGGCCGCAGCAGTCGCCGACGCAAAGAGCTGCTTTTCCCTCATGCAGGATCTCCCGCTTTGGGAAATCACGGGGACAAGCATGACGCAGAAAGGCAGCATTCAGGTGGGGGAAAAGATGTCCCTGCTCGGCCAGTCACGACGCGTGACACTGGGGGGGAAAGAGAGAGAGTTGCTGCGCGTGCGCCGCGACACGGGTGCTGAGGGCTGGGTTCGATCCGACTCCGTCGTTTCCAGCGCAATCCTTGCAGTCGTTACCACGGACAGCGCCGTCATTTACAGCGTGCCGCGGAACACGGCGGCCAGCGCGGCGTCCATCCCGCGCATGACGGTGCTTGCCATCCATTCCGACTCCGGCGGTATGCCGTTCATCCGAGTCAGCGCGTTTGATCCGCAACAGAAGGTGCTCTTGAAAGGCGTATACCTGCGCAACGAGGGCGTCTCCGCCCGCCCCGACGACGTGCAGGCGGCAATCCTCCTGCAGCTTGCGGAAGACTCAAAGAGTCTCAAGCAGCAGGAGGCATTCCTGACTTCGGCTATCAAGGACTATCCGGGCTCGCTCTTCATGCCGCAGCTCCAGGAGGCCCTGAACGCACTCCAGGCGCCGACAGAGCAGGGAACGCCGCAGGCCGCCGCGCCGCAGGCCGGGCCAGTGCCGCCAGCTGCCGCGCCGTCGGCTGCGGGCAATGTGGCGGCTCCGTCCTCGCAGGTCTCTCAGCCCCAAGCCGCCCCTCCCGCGGCCTCGTCCGCTCAGCCCCAGTCGGGGACCCCAACGTCCCGGTGACGCGACGCGGCCGGCGCATTCGTGTACCATAGACCCGCCTACCGCGCCTACCGCCTCCGCACGACCTGCGGTCGTGCTAGGGCTCGGCGCGGTTTCGACGTCCATGCCTACCGCGCCTACCGCACATCCCTGTGCTCGGCGCGGTTTCGACGTCCATGTCGAGAGAGAGGAGGACAGCATGCCCGTAACTGCAGTCGTCGGTGCGAACTGGGGCGACGAGGGGAAAGGGAAAATCACCGACTATCTCGCGAGGGAAGCGGGCTATGTTGTTCGCTACCAGGGTGGCAACAATGCCGGCCACACGATCATCAATGAGTACGGCAAGTTCGCGCTCCACCTCCTGCCCTCGGGAGTCTTCTACGCGAACGTCATCAACGTGCTGGGTCCCGGTGTCGCGGTCAACATCCCCGCGTTCCTGTCCGAGTTCGACGCCCTGGTGCAGCGCGGCGTTCCGCGGCCTGACGTACGGGTTTCGGAGCGTGCTCAGGTGCTTCTCCCCCATCACATTCTCTTCGATGCGCTGGAAGAGGAAAGGCTGGGGAAGGAAAGCTTCGGATCCACGAAATCGGGAATCGCCCCATTCTACGCGGACAAGTGCCTGAAGATCGGCCTCCAGGTGAACGAGCTCTTCGATACCGCCCTGGTCAAGGCCCGGCTCACCAGGACGCTCGTCGCAAGGAACGTCCTGCTGGAGAAGCTTTACAACAAGCCCCCCCTGTCGGTTGAGGAAACAGTGGCTCAGCTCATCCAGCTCAGGGACCGGCTGGCGCCATTCATCACGGATACCACGTCGCTTCTTCAAGATGCAGTGGAAGCGGGAAAGACAGTGCTCGTCGAGGGCCAGCTCGGCACTCTCCGTGATCCTGATCATGGGATCTACCCCTATCCCACGTCCTCATCCCCGCTTGCCGGTTTCGCCGCTGTCGGAGCAGGTGTGCCCCCGTGGTCGATCAATCGTGTGGTAGCAGTGACGAAGGCATACTCCAGCTGCGTCGGCGCTGGTCCATTTGCCACCGAGCTGCATGGCGATGAAGGTGAGACTCTTCGCCGCCGCGGGGGAGACGCGGGTGAGTACGGCGCCACCACCGGGCGGCCACGGAGGGTCGGGTGGTTCGACTGCGTTGCGACCACCTATGGGTGCAGAGTCCAGGGGGCCACGGAGGCAGCAATTACGAACCTCGATGTTCTGGGATACCGGGACTCCATTCCTGTCTGCACCGCGTACCGGATAGCAGGTGAAACGAAGACACTGTTTCCTGTTTCCCGGTTCCTCGAATCCGCGGAGCCGGTCTACCAGGAGTTCCCCGGCTGGAAGACGGATATCGGTTCCATCCGAACCTTCGAGGAATTGCCGGCGCGGGCCCGGGACTACGTTCTCTTCATTGAAGCGAAGATCCGCACGCCGATCCGATGGATCTCGGTTGGGCCGCGCAGGGAACAGATCATCACGCGGTAATCTTTCCTTCCCTGACGGTGACGACGCGGCGAGGTGTTGCAAACCGTATGCCTTGCCCGTCGAACCTCGCCGTCAGCTCCTTCATGATCGAGTTCTTGAGGTTCAGGAAATCGGCTTGCGTGAACCACAACCCGAACAGGACCTCAACGCCCGATTCCTTGAGATCGTTGAATATGATAACCGGCTGCGGCTCGTCGAGGCTCCACGGGTTTGCCCCCGCTATCTCGATGAGGCAGTCGTGAATGCGGGAGAGATCCTGGCCATACGCGACCTGGAAGAGGATGTCCATCCTGCGGATGGGAAAACGCGTCATGTTGGTGACTTCAGAGTTGAGGATCTTTTCGTTGGGGATCCGCACGAACATGTTGTCGAACGTGCGGATCTTGATCGAGAGAAGGTCGATGGACTGGATGATCCCCGTTGTGGTCCCGATGCGAATGACATCTCCCACGGTGAAGGGCTTTTCCGAGATGAGGAACAGGCCGCTGATGATGTTCGAGACGCTCGTCTGGGATGCGAAGCCCACGGCGATACCGACGATTCCGGCCGCTCCCAGGAGGGCCGTGAGCTTCACGCCCAGCTCTCCCAGCACCGACATTGCCACCAGAACGAACCCCGTATAACTGATGGCTTTGCGCGCGATCATCTGCCGCTGCGCGGAGGATTTGCGCATGATGTAGCGCTGCGTCACAACGCCGAGCATGCGCACCAGGAGCAATCCGATCACGAGAGTCAACGCGATGCTGACGCCTCGGGAAAAGACATCGGGTGGGAGGGAGCTCAGCCAGGTCCTGATCTGCTGCTGGATGAACACGTCCGAGCCTCCCTAGAAATCCGCGAAAGATTTCAGCATTCCGAAGGTCTTGCGGATGTTCCAACCGACCGCTGGCTGGCGCGCCTCCGAAAACGGCGCTAGCCCCTTCTCGAAGACCGGGGCAGCGTGATCGATCTCGATCTGCGTGGCCTGTTCTGGCCCACGAAACTCGACGTTGAGCCTGTTCGTCCAGAGCCTCCGCGGTCCGCGAAAGATGCTGAGGTTCTCCACATGGAGGCAGATCTTTTCGAACTGGAGGTCGGTGTCAGAGTCGTTGGCGATGGACAGCGGGCAGACGGCGAGAAATGCGGAGGGGCTGACGGAATCGATTCCCTGGTGGAGGCGCGTGGCAAGCCCGTAGCACAGCTCGCCGGTGAGAGGGTCACCGAACCACGTCTTGGTGAGGACCACGATCGCCTCCTCGAAGATCCGCAGCTGCCGCGGAACGGTCGCACAGAGGCGAAACCACACCGGGATCTCGAGAAAGAACAGCGCGTTCTGCCCGGGGAGAAGAGTCAAGGCCCTGTCGGGACGAACGACCACGGGTTTGTCGGGCAGCACGGGAATGGGTTGAACCGGGCCGATTTCTCTATGCAGGTAGTGCCGCCACTGGGAAGATTCCGGCTTTTGTGCCCGGGCAACCGGCTCTCGACGTGCGGCCGGACGCCGGCCCTCCTCGGCAAGTGAGAGAACATGCCACTCGCTGTCCACCCTCTCGACCCATATGCTGCGCGCCGGGAACCGCCATGCGACGCATTGCCTTGGAGAGATCTCGACCTTGTCCCAGACCGCTGTACCGGTCTTGTCCATTATGCTTCTCAGCTACCTTTTCGGCTTTTTTGCAGCAAGAGGACACCGATGAGCAGCAAAACAACCGGAATGACAAGGCCCGTGACGGAAACAGGCGCATGCAGCAACGCGGAAGCGAGGCGGTTCAGCGGCTCGGAGAACAGATGAAGCACCCCCACCACGCCAGCGGCCACAAGGATCCAGCCCCCCGTCCTCCGGTTCAGCAGCACGCGCTCCCAGACGGCCTTCATGGTGTCATCGTCCGCCTCCGAAGGCAGCCGAAGGCCCCTGCGGGCGTCGCTGATCGCCATGGTGTCAAAGACGGCATAGCTGAGAAAGAGGACGCAGAGAGTCGGCACAAGGTAGGCCGTCATCCAGTAGATCCCGGTGGCATCGGAGTACAGGATAACAAGGAAGACCGACGCAATCAGGAGCGCCATCAGGGCAAACCCTTTCCCGATCAGGCCGAGATACATATGCCCTGCCCCGGGCACGAGACTCAGAAGCGCGGCGGCCAGCTTCTTCCAACCCGGGTGAGCGCCCTCGACCGACTTCAAGACGGCGCTCAGGCATTCCCGGCACCATCTCCTCTCCGAGACTTCGACCACGCACGCCTCGCAGAACGGCCTCCCGCATCTCGCGCAGGTGCCGATCGACTCAACCTTCGTGTGCATGCTGCATTTCATCTCACACTCCTCCACTGCTCTCTGGTCACGGCGTTCGTGATCCCAGAGCTTCCCGCACGACGCGGTCGGCACCTATCAAGCTCATTCTCACGATCGATGCCGAGCCGGCCGAAAGATCGGTTTCGACTGCCCGGCGTGCAAGAATCGAGGGGTAGGATGCGCGTGGTACCGCCAGGCTCGCGGTCAGAATCGCCGCGCTGGAAACGAAAGCGAGTCCGAGCCGGCGATAGAACGCTCCGCGCCGGGAATCCTGCCGGGCGCCCCGAGCAAGCGACTGCTGGCCGGGCAGCGATTGGCGATAGACCTCGGCCATGACCCTCTGGCGAAAACCTGCCGGCGCCCGGACGATCGGGCTGGATACAAGGCCAGCGAGCACCTTTCGTGCATCGGCGAGCTCCCGGGCGCATCGCCAACAATACTCCAGGTGAGCGGCAATCTCATCGGCCAAGGAAGGGGCCAGCCTGTCGTCGATGTACCTGTCCAGCAGCGAACGGACCTGCGGGCATCTCACCGGTCGAGCTCCCCCAGCTTCTGGCGGAGCATCCGGCGCGCGCGGTAGAGCCTCGTTTCCACCGTCTTGATGGGAACACTCAGGAGGGCTCCGATCTGCTCGTACGAGAGCTCCTGGTAGTACAGCAGCCTGATCACCATGCGGTACCTTTCGGGAAGACTCTCCAGTGCCTTCCTGACCCGCGAGTGTGCCTGGGAGGCAATGAGACTCTCGGCCGGTTCCTCCGAGCCATCAGCGACCTCCGCCGCGTCATCGATCGATGACACCGAGCGGTTGGGCTTGCGGTTCCTTCGAAGCCAGTCCAGGCACATGTTGAAGGTGATCCTGTACAGCCAGGTGGAAAACTTCGCATCCCTCTTGAAGCCCTCCAGGCCTCGAAAGGCCTTGAGAAACACCTCCTGGGCCACGTCCTCGGCATCGCCGGCGCGTCCCAGAAACCGCGTTGCCATTCCGTAGACGTGGTCCTGGTATCGGCGCACCAGCTCATCGAACAGACGCGTCTCGCCACCGCATACTCGGACGATGATTTCATCATCAGTCACGATCTCGGGCTGCCTCCACCGGCCGCCCGGCTCACGGCGGCTTTTTCACTCCTGCCACGGTCCGCGCCGCGGCTGATTCCCACGCAGCGCGCGGCGTTCCCTTCACACCGGTACCATGCTGACTGCGCGGTGTCAAAGCATTAGACTGAGGAAGCGCTTCCTGACCCTTCACCGGAAGGTGAAGGGTCTTTCAGGCGAGCGGAGTCAGAAAGTCGGGAAAAAGGCATCGAGTGGCGAGAGAACGAACATGCGTCATCACGGGAGCCACGTCGGGAATCGGACTGGAAACAGCGCGACTCTTTGCGGATCGCGGGGCCTTCGTGATCGGCGTTGGACGCGATCCCCAGCGATGTGCGTCCGCGGCCGCCGCAATCCGTGACTCGACCGGCAGTCGGAACGTGGCCTTTCTCACAGCCGATCTTTCCTCACAGGCCGCAATCCGGGAGCTCGCGAAAGAGATCGCCCGGCTCGTAGAAATCGTTGATGTGCTAGTGAACAACGCCGGAACTTTCACGTTTCGTCGAGCGGTGAGTCGTGACGGCATCGAGCTCCAGTTTGCCGTAAACTACCTCGCCACGTTCCTCCTGACAGGGCTTCTCATGCCCCTCCTGGCCGCGGCGCCTTCGGCGCGCGTCGTCACGGTGAGCTCAGGTTCCCACTACTCCGGGCGGATCAACTGGAAAGACGTCATGCTGGCGCGGGGCTACAACGGTCTTCGGGCGTACAGCCAGTCAAAGCTGGCCACTGTTCTTTTCACGGCCGAGCTTGCCCGACGTCTTGGGCCGGATGCCGGGATCAGCACCTGCGCGGTGGATCCGGGGCTTGTGAGAACCGAGATCGGTCTCAAGGGCGGCGGCTGGTTCGTCCGTTTTGCATGGAGGATCCGGTCCCGCCGGGGGATCGAGGCCGAACAGGCCGCTTCATCCGTCGTGTTCTGCGCGGATGGCAGGGACACGGGCATCAGAAGCGGCCGGTACTGGAAGGATTGTTCCGAGAAATCTCCCGCACGCGCCGCGCAGAGCGCCACGGATGCCAGTCGGCTCTGGGAGCTCAGTGAGAGGCTCTGCGGCCTGCGCTATCCGTGAATGGGGGGTCGGCTCACTGCATTCCGCAGAGACCTGAGCCGCACCTGCCCTGGTCACACCCGCATTCGCCCGTCGCACACGCCGGGAGGCTTTCGGCGGGCCGGGCGACATGCGCCGCGAACATGCTGAGCTTGCGGACCACGCGCTCGCTCTCGCAGGAGGGGCAGGCGATTTTCGTGTCAGAGCGCATGAACAGCTCGAAAGCGGTCCGGCACTCCCTGCATTCGTACTCGTAAATCGGCATGGCATCTACTCCCGCACATCCCCGCGCCAGATGACGCGGATTCTCTTGTACAATCCGTCCCCTTCACTGATCGTCTCGATGTCGCCGTAGCGGGCAAGGGAGGTGTGGATGAGCCGGCGCTCGAAGGGATTCAGCGGCTCCAGCAGCTGCGAGTCACGGCCCCGCCTGACCTGCTCGGCGACCTGGTTCGCCATCCTGATGAGGCTTCGTTCCCTTCGGCTCCTGTAGTCCTGGGTGTCCAGGACGATGCGCGTGGAGTCGCCTCCCAGCCGGTTTCCCGCGAGGTTGACGATGAACTGCAGGGCCTCCAGCGTCTTGCCCTGTTTACCGATCAGAATGCCGGAGCCGTCGCTGTCGATGTCCAGCCCCAGGCGCTTGTCCTCGCGGAAGCTGACGTTGATCCGGGCGGGGAATCCCATGCGAGACAGGAGTCCCCGGGTGAACTCGATGATCTTTTCCTCGAACTCTCCCTGCGGAATCCCGGGGCCGCCCCGGGACTGCTCGTCCTCTTCCCCCTGGTCATCCGGTTCATCGCTCATGTGGACCCGGATCCTCACCTTGCCCCCCCGAAAGAGTATGCCAGGGCGCTTGGCCTCCACGATCTCGAAATCGATCTCGTTCCTGTCGAGGCCAAGCTCTTCAATCGCCCTGTCGATGGCCTCTTTCTCGTTCTTGCCTTCGAACTCCTTCACTACCATGGCAGTCTCCTTCGCAATTTCACCTCTTCACCTTCAGGGCGGACTTGGAGCCTGGCTTGACTGCCACGGGGTTCGCCGACGCCGCCAGCGCATCCTTTTTCTTCTTCAGCGAGTTGATGTAGAGCTGCTGGAAGATGGACAGGATGTTCTGGACCGTCCAGTACAGCACGAGCCCCGACGGCATGTCGTAGAGGATGAAAAGGAAAACAATCGGAAGCGCATATGTCATGAGCTTCATCTGGGCACCGGCCTGCGACTGGTCTGCTGGCTGCGTGATTTTTCCCTGGAGCAGCTGGCTGGCGACCATGAGAAGGGGCAGGCCGCGCAGGGAAGTCCACCCGAGGAGCGGGATTGGGAACGGGAAGTTCACGATAGACTCGGGAACCGACAGGTCGGGAATCCAGCCCGGAATGAACATGGCGCCGCGAAGCTCGAAGTAGGTGTTGAGAAGGTTATACAGCGCGAAGAAAACCGGGATCTGCAGAAGCAGGGGCAGACATCCCGAGAGGGGGTTGATCTTTTCCCGGCGGTAGAGATCTGCGATCTCCTTGTTCATCAGGTCAGGCTTGGCTTTCAGCCGGGTGCGAATCTCCTGGATTTTGGGATTCAGCGCGGCCATCTTCGCCGTCGATTCCGAGCTCTTGAAGGTCAAGGGAAGGAAAATGACCTTGATGAAAATCGTCAGCAGTATGATGGCGACGCCATAGTTCGGGATGATGTGATAGAAGAAGTCCAGGAGATACTTCAATAGCTGCGCGAGCCACCCGATCAGGATGGACGAGGTCACCATCTCATCAGCGTGGAGGTCGGCCCTGCCGAAGGCGTTCTTCTCCGCGTCGTTGTACCTGGCCAGGATCTCCTTCTTCATGGGCCCCAGGTAGAAATAATACTTGTCGCTGCTGCTGACGCTCTTCAGCACAGGTCTTTCCAGGCTGATGGCGGAGCGATCGAAGCCCTCGACGAGCTTGCGTGAGTCGAACACGAGATTGCTCACCGACCCGTCAGGTACGGCGATGGCCGTGAAGTATTTCCCCTCGACGCCGGCCCACGTCACGGACTTGTCCACTTCCTTGAGCTGGCCCATTCCAACGCCAGGGTCCTGCCGTTTGCCGTCCGACCAGTAGGCGTACTTGCGGAAGTCGTTGCGTCCGTCGAGCTTCGCGTAGTGTGGGCCGATCTGGGGGCCAACGGTAAGAGTGTACGCATAATCCCCCGGGTTCAGCACGGGGAAATCGTTCACCGAGTTCTCGATCGTGACGAGCAGCTCGAACAGGTACTCGTCCTTGGAGAACACGTAGGTCTTGTGCAGGGTGAACGGCACGCCTTTGGGAGAATAGAAAGAGCGAGTGAAATCAAAAGTTGACCTCTTGGAGTCCGTTGTTTCGTGCAGCGAGAAGGGGACCGTGACCGGGTCAGCCTTGTAATCCCCGAATGCCAGCGAAAAGGGCATCTCCCCCGGTGTCAGAGTTTTTGGGAGAAGCACCATATCCACCGCTGATCCGTCTACGTTCTTGTAGTCGCGCAGCTTCACCGAGGACAGGGTGCCGCCAGCGGTTTCGAATGTCAGGTCGTACTTGCCGGTGTCCCTCTGGATGGTCTCGGGCTGAGACGCGGGTGGCGCGGAGTCAGGGGTCTCGACGATCCTACCGGTCGCCATTGCAGCGGCCGCCCCCGCGCGCGCAGTCTTCCCGACTGCCTGGCCGAGCTGACCCGGAGCCGGAGCAGTCTGCTGCGCCGCCTGGGGCAACGGCTGACTTGGCTGCGACGGCTGGACTTGCGCTCCCTGCTGTGGGGTTGCGGTCTGCGTTGGAACAGTCTGCTGGGCGGCCTTTTGGGCGGCGGGCTTCGGAGGGGAGAGAATAGACTGGAGAAGCATACCGCCCACGATGATCACGACCGAAAGAACGACTGCCAGAAGAGTTCTCTTATCCATGTTTCCTTATTTCCTTCTTTCAGGGAACGGGGTCATACCCGCCTGCATGGAAGGGATGACACCTGAGTATTCGTCGGGCCCCCATAAAGGATCCCCTGAGCACACCATATTTCAGGATTGCTTCCTTCGCGTACTGGGAGCATGAGGGCACATAGCGGCAGCTGGAAGGAAACAGGGGAGAGATGAGATATTGATACCCGGTGATGAGGGCGGAGGCAATCCACCTGCCCACCATGTCAATCCGCATTTTCGTGAAATCCGGCGCGCCTGAGAACCTGTTCCATGCTGTCGCGCCTCTCGTCGTATGAAGATCCGAACCGGCTGACCAGGAAAAGCAGGTCCTGTCCGAGAGGGATGCGCTCCTTGAGCAAGCGGTATGCTTCCCGCGTGATCCGCTTCTCCCTGTTTCTTCTGACCGCACCGCCGCATCCCCGGGCAATGACAAAAGCCACCCGGTTGATTTTCGAGCCATTCGGCGTGTACAGGAGCTTCAAACCGCCGGCATCAACCCTTCGACCCGTTCTGAAAAGCCTCCTGATATCACGGCCAGCGCGAATTCGCTCTTTCCTAGTAAGGCTTCTTCTCATCTGAGGCGGTCAGTTTGATGCGTCCTTTGGCTCGCCGGCGCTTCAGCACGAGCCGCCCGCCCTTGGTAGCCATGCGCGCGCGAAAACCGAACTTTCTCGTTCTCTTAGTCTTGCTGGGCTGGTAGGTCCGCTTCATACCACGAATGCTCCTTGAATAACCTGGCGATCCAGGGAGTCTCTCACAAGTATATCCTGAGAAATATAGGACGTACGCTGACCTGTGTCAATGCCGATGTATGGCGTCTTATGGCTTCAGCCCATGCCTGCCCCATTTGGCCGTTGCGGAGCACCCAGCACGAACCTGATGTCCGTGAGTCTTGCGGCTGGCGCGGTTGTGCGGGCAGCCGAGAGAAGCGCCTCCTTGCGCAGTCCCGCCATCTGGAGCCAGCCCGGATGGTCCGCCTCGACGATCATGATGCCATCGCGGACATCTCTCAGCCGCACGTGCCCTGCGAGGGTTGCCCCAGCGACATCGCTCCAGTTCTGGAAAAGAGCCCCATAGGGATTCGCCGTGAGCCATCCCTTTTCCCGAAGGTACTCCCTGAGAATATCGCCGACTTTTCTCACTTGCTGAACTCTCCCCCGCGGACCGTGAGAACAAGGGTCTGCGATGTCGCATAGGAAGCGTAGGCCTCGTCGGGAAGAAACGTGAAGAACGCCTGCTCATATTCGGGAAACCGGGCAACGAATGATGATTTCCTTTTCTGGTCCAGCTCGAGAAGCACATCATCGAGAAGAAGAATCGGACGGCGCCCGCTTCGTTCCGTCAGAAATCGCGCCTGTGCGATTCGCAGGGCGAGGGCGCACAAGCGCAGCTGACCGGTGGAAGCGAAGTGAGCATAGTCCCGTCCTGCCAGGATGTAGGAGTATCCGTCTCGGTGAGGACCGCTCGACGTGACGCCCAGCGCCAGATCCCTTCCCCGGGCGCCGGCAAGATGGGCCAGAACTTCCTCCCGGGTGCCCAGACGTTGCCAGGCGGGAACATAACGGATTTCAACCACTGTTTCCTCTCCCGTTACCTCGCGAAAAAGGGGGCAGAAGACCTCGTTGAACTCCTGGACGAGGGCCTGCCTCTCCCGTTGCAGCTCCAGACCGAGTACGGTGAGCTGTTCGTCGTAGGGGTCCAGCAGCTCGCTCTGCCGACTCTTCAGGCAGAAATTTCTCGCCCTCAGGACCTGGCGATATCCCCGCAACGAATCGAGAAACGAGGGGTTGCAGAAAGCGAGGGTCTGATCAAAGAACCTCCGTCGTTCCTCGGGTGAGCCTGTCACGAAGTCCATGTCATGCTGCACAAAGCAGACGCACAGGACTTTGGTGAGAAGTTCCTGACGATCGGAAAGCGCCTTGTCGTTGATCCGTATTTCCTTTTTCCCGTCCGCGGGAAGGAGGAGCGAAAATGTTGTCTCTCCGATCTCGCCGTCGATACGGCGCCCATGGAGCGCCATGGGTAAATTCGGACTTCGAGCCAGGGCCGCCTCACGCTTTTCGCGAAACGAGGAGCCCAGGCAGAGGAGGTGGATGGCTTCTATGAGATTTGTCTTACCCTGACCGTTTTCCCCGACGAGGAAAACTTCTCTTGCGCCGAGGTCGAGCTCTCCGTCCCTCAGGTTGCGGAAATTGAAAAGCCGCAGCCTTTCGAAGCCCATCTCCCCCGTCCCGTCAGCCGGGTCATTCCCCTCTGTCCCATCATCCCTATCATTTCCATCAGTCGAGTTGCATCGGCATGATGATATTCAGGTAGCCTTCCTCCGGCAGAGGCTTCAGTGTGATAGCCTTGTTCACGTCGCTGAACTCGATGCTCACCTTCTCGGCGGTGATTTCCCGCAAAGGCTCCATCATGTAGAGGCAGTTGACCGCGAGAGACATCTCGGGACCCTCGTAATCGCAGGGCAGCTCTTCTGACGCTATCCCCAGCTCGCTCTCCCGCGAGAGAATGGTGAGGCTGCCGTCCACGAGGGAGAATACTACCTTGCGGGATTTCTGCTCCACGAGCAGAGAGACGCGGCGAAGGGCGTCTTCAAGGGAGCGGCGCTCGACAACCGCGCGGTACTTCTGGGCTTCCGGAATGACTCTGCGATAGTCTGGGAACTGGCCGTCTATGAGATTGGAGAAGAGATGTGTCGCTCCCATCCGGATGAAAACGTTCTTGTCGGTCAACGCGAGGAAAAGCGTCCCCTCCCCCGAGGACAGCTTGCGCACGATGGTGAGGATCTTCGGCGGGAGGATGATCCCCTTGAGATTTTCCATGCGCACCGGAATCCTGCGGGTGATGTATGCGAGCCGGCGTCCATCCGTGGCGACCATCGCGAGATTGTCGTCCCGCTTTTCCAGAAAGATCCCATTCATGAAGTAGCGCGTCTCGTCGTCCGACACCGCGAAAAGAGTCTTCGATACCATGTCGATGAAGTCCCTCTGTGGAAACTCGAAATACATGCTGTCGGAAGCGCGCGCCAGCTCGGGGTATTTGTCCGAGGGGATGCAGCGCAGCTGAAAGTCGATCTTTCGAGAGATCGGCCGGATTCGCAGCATCGTTGCATCCACCTGCTCCAGCTCCACGTCGCCGTCGGGCAGCGAGCGGAGGATCCCCTGAAGCTTGTCGCAAAAAGCCGTTGTCGTACCCTCCTGTATCGTCTGCACAGGAAGGGAAGTTTCGAAGCCGACCTTCAGGTCTGTCGCGTGAAGTGTAAGCTCGCCTTTCGAGACGGTGAGAAGAACATTGGAAAGGACTGACAGTGAATTTTTCGAAGAAATGACCTCCTGGGCAACGGAGATCTCCTTGAGAATATCGTCTCGAGAGCAGGTGAACTTCATCATCTCCTCCTCTTCATTGTCTTTTGCAAAAAAACAAGAAAAACTGTAGTACCGGTAAGAGCTGTGAATATGTGGACAATTGTTCCATCTGCCTGACGCTGAAGGAGATGCGTCATGGAACAACTCTCTGGCTTTGTACACCAGGTATCCACTTGTTCCTCCGTGACGAGGCAATCTGCGGCGTTTCCGCCAATTTGCTCGATTCTGTCAACAGAGAAAGCCACAACCGGGAGAGCCTGCCGCATGTCTTTTCCACAGCACGTCCCCAGGTCCTAGACATTGTTTTCCTTGATCTTTTTCACGAGGGACTTGACTGTCGGCTCCAGGTTCGGGTCCAGTTTCATTCTGTCTTCGATCTTCTGGCAGGCGTGCATGACGGTGGTATGGTCTCGTCCGCCGAACTCCGCTCCGACCTCCGTTGTGGAGTATTCCGTGAGCTCGCGCGAGAGATACATCGCCAATTGCCGCGGAAACGCCACGGCCTTGGTTCGCCTTTTGCCCCGCAGGTCCTTGTAGGAGAGCCCGAAATAGTCGCTGACAATTTTCTGGATCAGCTCGATCGTGATGTTCTTCTGGCTGGGCTGGGCGAAGAAGTCCTTGAGCTGCTGGCGAGCGATGTCGAGCGTGATGTCTTTATTCACCAGCTCGGCGTAGGCGATGAGCTTTGTGAGGGCTTTTTCAAGGTCACGCACGTTGGTATTGACGTTGCGGCAGATCAGCTCCACGACCTCATCGGGGATGTCCACCTTTTTCTCTTCGATCTTTCGATTGAGGATCGCAATGCGCGTTTCGTAATTGGGCGGCTGAAGGTCGACATTGAGCCCGCGCTCGAACCTGCTGCGCAGGCGGTCCGAAAGGCTTCGTATCTCAGAGACGGGACGATCAGAGGTGAACACCATCTGCTTGTTCGCGTCGTACAGGGCGTTGAAGGTGTGGAAGAGCTCCTCCTGCGTGCCCTCCTTTCCTTCCAGGAAGTGCACGTCGTCGATGAGAAGCACGTCCACGGAGCGATATTTGTTCTTGAACTGGTGGCCCGTTTTTTTCTGGATCGAAAGAATGAACTCGTTGGCGAAGGTCTCAACGGTCAGGTATGCGACCTTGAGATCGGGGAACTCCCGGTAAACCGAGTTCCCGATAGCCTGGACCAGGTGCGTCTTTCCCAGGCCGACCCCGCCGTAAATCAGGCAGGGGTT
>DATKLB010000103.1:0-3996 GCA_035542615.1 Spirochaetia bacterium
TGCCGACGGTCATTTCCGCCTTGCACAGCGCGCCGGACAGGGACGCGTAGTCATGGCCGTCGCACTCGAACACGGCCCAGCCGAACGCGCGCCACTTGTCCTCCAGGGGCTCGACGTCGTTCCTCCCCTTCATGGTCCCGTACGACGACTTCCTGTTGCGGTCCAGGAGCACGATCAGGCGATCCAGCCCCAGGTTGGAGGCGATGAGGGCAGCTTCCCAGATCGACCCCTCGTTGCATTCGCCATCGCCGATGCAGGCGTAGACCTTGTAGGGCGCCTCGTCGATCGTGGAGCACAGCGCCATTCCGCAGGCCACGGGAAGCCCCTGGCCCAGCGAGCCCGTGCTGCAGTCGATACCGGGCGTCTTGTTCCGGTCCGGGTGCCCCTGGAGCCGGCTTCCGATCCTGCGGAAGTTGTCGAACTCACTGTCGGGAAAGAACCCCACTGAAGAGAGCACCGCGTAAAGTGCCGGCGCTGCATGGCCCTTGCTCAGCACGAAACGATCGCGTTCCTGCCAGGCCGGACGCGAAGGATCGATCGTCATCCACCGGTTGTAAAGCAGGGTGAGGATCTCGACGGTGCTCATGATCGCGCCGTAATGCAGCCGGATCTTCTGCGCAAAGCCGAGTTTCAGGACGAAGCGGCGAACGGCGAGCGCTTTCAGCGCGAGCTCCCGTATCACAACGCGATCCCCCATGGGATCCAGCGCACGATCCTTGGGCCACACCGGTTTCTCCTTGCTACGATGCAATCAGATGTACCACCGGAAGTCAATTGTTTCTCGTAATTCTTACAATATTTTCTGAAATCTTTGTAAAAATTACACAAAGGTCTTGCGGGAGCAGTCTCCCGTCCGCTATACTTCCCGCGAAAGGACACGATGTTGTTTCAAAGCCAGCCTCCAACGGAAACCGCCAGGGAAATCCGCCGGCGTCTTGTGCAGATGATCTACGAGGCGAAAGGCGGGCACGTCGGGGGTTCGCTTTCGTCCGTCGAAATTCTCGTTTCGCTCTTCTTCCACGCGATGCGCTACGATCCGCATGAGCCCGACAACCCAGGGCGCGACCGGTTCATCCTCAGCAAGGGTCACAGCGTGGAGGGCTACTATTGCGTCCTTGCGAAGGCGGGTTTCTTCCCGGAGAAAGAGCTCGCGAGCTACGGAAGGTTCGGCTCGTTCCTCTACGGCCATCCAACCTGCAAAGTCCCGGGTGTTGACGTTCCGAGCGGGTCGCTGGGGCACGGTCTGGGAGTCGCCTGCGGCATGGCGCTGGCCGGCAAGCGCGACGGCGCTTCCTTCCGGGTGTTCGTGTTGATCGGGGACGGCGAGCTGGCGGAGGGCAGCATCTGGGAAGCGGTCATGGCTGCGGCCCACTTCGGCCTCGACCATCTCGTGGCCGTCGTGGACTGCAACAGCCTGCAGATCAGCGGCCGGACCCACGAGATCATGAGCATGCAGAACCTGGCGCAGAGGTGGCAGAGCTTCGGGTGGGAGGTCCGGGAGGTCGATGGGCACGACCTGGATGCCCTGAACCGCGTGTTCGACGAGGTCCCATGGCAGGTCGGCAGGCCGCAGGTCCTCCTGGCCCACACCATCAAGGGCCGCGGCGTTTCCTTCATGGAGAACGTCGCCTCCTGGCATCATGGGGAGATGTCTCCCGAACAGTACGAGACTGCGATGAGGGAGCTCAGCGGTTCTCCGGAGGCAGGCTCCCGATGAGCAGCACGAAGCCCAGTTGCCGGCACGCTTTCTCCGCAGCGCTGCTGCGGGCGATGGAGAAGGATGATCGTATCTACGTGGTAACCTCCGACTCGCGGGGGTCCGTCACCGTCCAGAACGTGGCCACCCGCTTCCCTTCCCTATTCGTGGAGGTCGGGATCGCCGAGCAGAATGCCGTCAGCATCGGCGCGGGCCTCGCAAAGGCCGGCAAGCGGGTCTTCGTCTGTGGTCCCGCTAGCTTCTATTCCTCACGCTGCGTGGACCAGGTGAAGGTTGACGTCGCCTACGCGCATTCCGACGTCAAGATCATCGGCGTAAGCGGCGGCGTCAGCTATGGCGCTCTCGGGGGAACCCATCACTCGCTCAACGACATCGCCGTCATGCGGACCTTGCCGGGCCTGCAGCTCTTCCTGCCCTGCGATGCCTATCAGACCGACGCGCTCACCACCATGCTAGCGGCCTCCGAGGGTCCCGCCTACCTAAGGGTCGGACGGGGGCCGGTCCCGGAAGTCTATCCCGCAGGCTGCGGCACGAGCTTCCACTCGGGCACGGCACCGATCCTGCATGAAGGAACCGACTGTGCCATTGCCGCGGCGGGGGAAATGCTCTACCACGCCCTCGGCGCCGCGAGACTGCTCGAAGCCGAAGGCATCGGCGTGCGGATCCTCGACTGCTGGTCCATCAAGCCCCTAGATGTCGAAACGGTCGTGCAGGCGGCCCGCGAAACGGGCCTGGTGCTCAGCGTGGAAGAGCACAGCGTCCACGGCGGCCTCGGTGCCGCGGTTGCGGAGACCCTGGTCCAGCGGCATCCCGTGCCGATGCGCATTCTCGGCTTTCCCGACGAATGGCTGCCCGCGGGCTCATCGACAGAGCTGTTCCGCCACTTCGGCTTCACGACGGAGCAGCTCGCCGGTTCTGTCAGGGACGCCCTGAGAATGAAAGACCGAGCGAGACGGTCCTCATGAGCGCCTCCAGGGACTGCATCATTTCCGTCGATCAGAGCACGTCGGCTTCCAAGGTCATGCTCTTCGACAGAAGCGGCCGGCCGATCCATCGCGTTTCCCTGGTGCATCGACAATACTACCCCTTGCCGGGCCGTATCGAGCATGACCCGCTCGAGATTCTTGAGAACGTCAAGAGCGCGATCGAGAAGGTCCTGCTCGACTCGGAGGAGGGAACGACTCCCCGTGCCCTCGCCATCACCAACCAGAGAGAAACTGTCGTCGCCTGGGACCGCCAGACCGGACGTCCGATAGGCAGGGCGATCGTCTGGCAGGATCAACGCGGCATGCCGATCTGCCAGCGACTCCGGCAAGAAGGGAGGGACGCCGCGATACTGAAGAAGACCGGGCTGCTGCTCGATTCCTACTTTTCGGCGAGCAAGCTGGCAACACTGGTCAAGGAGGACGAGGAAGCGGCAGCCGCGCTGCGGGCCGGTCGGCTCATGGCAGGGACCATGGATGGCTGGCTGATCTGGAACCTCACGGATCGACGCGAGTTCTGCATCGACTACTCCAACGCGAGCAGGACGATGTTGTTCGATATCCACCGGCTCTGCTGGGACGAGGAGCTTCTCGAGGTATTCGGACTGCGGGGATTGCTGCTTCCCGACGTGCGTTGTTCGGATGCCCGGTTCGGGGAAGCGCGGTCACCCCGCCGCATCGAGGGTCTTCCGATCGCCGGAGTCATGGGTGATTCGCATGCCGCCCTGTTCGGCCATTGCGGCTGGCACGAGGGTGACATCAAGGCGACGTACGGTACCGGCACCTCGATAATGAGGAACATCGGCGAGAGTCCCCGGCCTCCAGGCCCTGGGATCGTTCTTTCCCTAGGCTGGGGCTTCCAGGGCCGGCCGTCGTATGTCTTCGAAGGCAACATCCATTCCACCGGTGACACGATAAGCTGGCTGCGCGACAACCTCGGACTGTTCGACTCCTACGAAGAGGCGGAAGCCCTTGCGGCAGAAATCCGGGGCAACGGCGGAGTGTACCTGGTACCGGCGTTCGCCGGCCTTGGCGCCCCGCACTGGGTCCACGGCATCGGGGCTTTGATCACGGGGCTCACGAGAGACTCGGGGAGGGGGCACATCATCCGGGCCGGACTGGAGTCGATCGCCTACCAGGTTCGGGACCTCGTGGAAGCGATGGCGGAAAAGGCCGCACTGCCCAAATGCCTTCACGCGGGCGGCGGGGCGACGCGGAACCGGTTCCTCATGCAGTTCCAGGCCGATATGCTCGGCATCCCGGTGCGTGCCTCCCAGGCGGAAGAAATCTCCGCGC
>DATKLB010000104.1:0-6792 GCA_035542615.1 Spirochaetia bacterium
CTGTCAGCCCTGATTTGACGAACCGCGCTCCCCGACCGGCGATGCTCTCGGTCATGGGATAGCGGAGAAGCCCAGAGCGCAGCACGGGAAGAATTCCTTCTTCGAACGCCTGCATCGGCTTCCTGTGGACACGGAAGAGGATGGAATACGTTTCGTATGCGAACAGCTCAGGAACTGCGAACGCTTCCGGCTCGTGGATCAGCCTGCGATGAACCGCGTCCGCGTTTTCGTGCTTCTCTTCCTCCAGGTACCAGCGCAGAGCCACGGAGGCATCAATCACGAACCTCACGGGCGATAGCCTCTGAGCTCACGCAAGGCATCGAGGCTGGAAACGCTGCCGAGCCGCGGGGCGCGCAGCTCCTCGAGCCTTCTCAGCCATCTTTCTTTTTCTTCCTCCGCCTGCTTTTCGATGAACCGTTTCTGGAAATCTTCGATTGTGATGAGCGCCGCTTGGACCTTTCCTCCCTTGCTCACGAGGACTGGCTCTTTCGTTTCTTGAAGCTCTTCGAGGACCTTTCCAAGGTTATTGCGGAGTTTCAGGGCATTGACAGTTTTCAACGAATCGCTCCTGACAGGAAACTATCGCAGAGCTCTCCACATGTCAAGTGTAGACATGAATATGCATATGCACATCTTCGCCGCAACGGCTCGAGGGAAGGAACTTGCCACCGTGCCATCGAACCGCTATCCTCCGCATGTGTGATCCTCTCTCCCGATGATCCCATCGCCGCGCTCGCAACACCTCTCGCATCGAGCGCGCTCGCGGTGATCCGCGTCTCCGGCCCGGGGTGTCTGCAATTGCTGGGAAAGCTCGCGAAGGGTGCGCGGCCCCCTGCAGAGCAGCGGCGTAACCGCGTGAGTCGCTTCACGATCTGCGATGGCGACGAGGAAGTCGACGAGGTCATGCTGGCTGTTTATCGCGCGCCGAGAAGCTACACGGGACAGGACAGCGCGGAGATTACCTGCCACGGAAGCATTCCCGTTATCCAGAGGCTCCTGTCACTTCTCACGCGCATCGGTTTTCGGCCGGCGGGCCCGGGGGAGTTCACGCAGCGCGCCTTCCTGAACGGGCGAATGGACCTGACGCGCGCGGAGGCGGTGAACGAGATCGTTCGCGCCAGGACCGACAGGGCCCGAGCGCTGGCACTGCAGCGCCTCAGCGGGGCAATCGAATCCAGGATCGGCGCTGCCCGGGAGGGGCTGGTGGAGCTTCGCGCAGGTCTGGAGGCCGCCATCGATTACCCGGAAGACGTGCACGACGGAGACATCCTGGACAGGGGAATCCTCGACCGCGTGATCGCGCTCCTGCAGGGACTCACCAGCACCTACCGGCAGGGAAGGGTCTACCAGGAGGGAGTCGCTGTTGCCATCGCCGGAGCGACGAACTCGGGCAAGTCCAGTCTCTTCAATGCAATGCTGCGCCAGGACCGGGCCATCGTCTCCGAGACCCATGGAACAACGCGCGACTGGATCGAGGGCACCGTCAACCTGGAGGGGATTCCCGTGCGGCTCTTCGATACGGCCGGCCTCCGTGAGACTCGTGACCCGCTGGAAGCGGAAGGCATACGCAGAACGCAGCAGGTCCTTGCAGGCTCGGATCTCGTGGTCTATCTCGTCGACTCGACTCGGGGACTGGACGCCGCGGATGAAAATCTGCTTGCCCGCCCCGTCGGCACGGTTGTGATTCGGGCGTGGAACAAGGTTGATCTCCCCGAAGCTCGGCCCGCGCCTCCGGGGTTCATCGCCATCAGCGCGACCACTGGCGTCGGTCTGCCGGATCTGGAAGCGGCCGTCGCGCTATCCGCCCTGGGCGGCGCTCCCCTGGATTCCGGCGAGCCCCTGATCGACTCCGTGAGGCAGCGCGACCTTATCAGCCGCGCGCTGGCGGCTCTCGGCCGGCTTCGCGAGGGCCGCGAGCGCGGAGTCGCAGCCGACCTCCTTGCGGTGGATCTTGCAGACGCAATGCAGGCCCTCGGGGAGATCACCGGAGAGGTCACAACCGCCGAGATCCTTGACCGGATGTTCGCGAGCTTCTGCGTGGGGAAATAGGAATGGGGGTTCGCACGGACGCCGACTTCGATGCCGTTGTCATTGGCGGCGGGCACGCCGGCATCGAAGCGTGTCTTGCCCTTGCCCGCATCGGTTTTTCCACGATCCTCGTCACGCAGAACCTCGACGCCATCGGCAGGATGTCGTGCAACCCGGCCATCGGAGGGATCGCCAAGGGGAACCTCGTCAGGGAAATCGACGCGCTGGGCGGCCAGATGGCCCGGCTCATCGACGCAACGATGATCCAGTTCCGGATTCTCAACGCGAGCCGGGGTCCTGCTGTCCAGGCTCCGCGCGCGCAGGCGGACAAGCAGGCGTACGCCGCGCTTGCGAAGCTCACCCTCGAGCAGCAGAAGAACCTCACGATCTTCCAGGATACCGTCGTCGATCTCGTTCTGGATTCCCGCGGCGCGGCTGTTCGGGGCATCGTGACCGATCGGGGCAGACGAATCATTGCTCCCGTGGTGGTGCTCACGACCGGCACTTTCATGGACGGCAAGCTCTTCATCGGGGAGTGGAGCGCGCCAGGGGGACGCCTGGGTGAGCCAGCGGCGATGGGGCTCGGCGCGAGCCTCCGCAGACTGGGCTTCAGCGTGGGAAGGCTCAAGACAGGCACTCCTGCGCGCGCGCTGCGCGGCTCCCTCATCCCCGAGAGAATGGAATTGCAGAACCCCGACCCTGTGGCTCGGCCTTTCAGCTTCTCGACCGCACGGATCGAAAGACCCTCGGTGCCGTGCTTCATCACGTACACCACCCCCGAGACTCATCGGATCATTCGGGAGAACATCCACCGCTCGCCCCTGTACGGCGGAAAGATCGTGGGCAGGGGCCCGCGGTACTGCCCGTCCATCGAGGACAAGGTCATGCGGTTTCCCAGCCGCGAGCGGCACCAGGTTTTCGTCGAGCCCGAAGGCCTGGGCACGGAAGAGGTGTATCTCAACGGAGTTTCATCATCGCTGCCCGAGGATGTTCAGGAGCGTTTCCTGAAAAGCGTGCCTGGCCTGGAAAAGCTCGTGATCTCGCGGCCCGGCTACGCCGTGGAATATGACTTCCTCCACCCCACGCAGCTCTTTCCTAGCCTGATGACGAAAAGGATAGAAGGCCTTTTCGTGGCGGGCCAGACCAACGGTACCTCGGGCTATGAAGAGGCAGCGGCGCAAGGCATCGTTGCAGGGATCAACGCCGCGCTCTTTCTCCAGGGGAAAGAGCCGATCGTTCTCTCCCGGGCGGAGGCATATATCGGTGTGCTGGTCGATGACCTGGTGACGCTGGGAACCGAGGAGCCCTACCGCCTTTTCACATCGCGCGCGGAGCACCGGCTTTCCCTCATGCACGAAACCGCGGATATCCGCCTCCTCCCGACAGGCCGCGCGGTTGGTCTCCAGGACGAAACGGCGCTGGACCGCCTCTCCAGAAAGAAGCGCGGCATCGCGGAGGTCCGCGAGATGCTCCGTCGGCGCAAGGTGGCCGCTGCTGACGCTGTGAGGGTTCCCGTGCTGGAGGCGCACAAAGGCAGGGCATTCGAGCAGGCGCTGCGGGATCCCGGCCTGACAATCGCGGAGCTTGCCGCGCTGGAGCCGGCCCTGGCAGGCAGCGAGGCTGCGTGGCTTTCTCTTGCTGAAGTGGAGGTCAAGTACGAAGGGTACATTGCGCGGCAGGAAGACCAGGTCGGCAGGTTCCAGGCTCTGGAAGCGAAGCGGATTCCACCGGATTTCGACTGGGATGGACTGGTCGGCGTCTCCGCGGAGGCCAGGGAGAAGCTGAAGCACATCCGGCCGATTTCCGTCGGTCAGGCGTCGAGGATCTCGGGGGTGCGGCCGCCGGACGTCGCCATTCTCATGGTGTCCCTGAAGCGCGACGGCCGCCAGCGGCCCCGGTCATGAGCGTGTCCGACGAACCCTCGGCGCTATTGAATGCGGGCCTCGCCCGGCTTGGCCTTCCGGACCCTGACTCCGCCCGCGAAGCGTTGTCGCGCTACCTGGACGAGCTCGAGCGATGGAACCCTCGATTCGGTTTCGTCAACGCCCGCTCCCGCGCGGAGCTGGTCGTCAGGCACGTCCTCGACTCCCTGGCTCCCTGGAGGCACGTCAGGGATGAGACGCGGGGAGACGGCGTCCTCGATGTGGGGTCGGGCGCCGGCTTTCCCGGCATTCCGCTTGCCATCGTGCTCCCCGGGGTTTCTTTCACCCTGCTCGAGCGCTCGGCGAAGAAGATCTCGTTCCTGAAAACGTGCGTGACGCTGCTCAGCCTGGAGCGCGTCCGGGTGGAGCAGGGAGCCTTCGCTTCCGTCAAAGGGGTGTTCGACGTCGTCACGTTCCGCGCAGTTGCACCTCTTGCACGATTCCTGGCGGATGCGCCGCGGGCCTTTTCCCCGTCCAGAGTCCTTGTCGCCTACAAGGGAAAGCTCGATCGGGCCAGGAGCGAGGTCGAGGAGCTCCAGAGCGCGACGGGAAATCTCTTCCATGCGGAAGTGATCCCCGTGACAGTGCCGTTTCTCGACGAGGAACGCTGCGTCGTCATTCTCCGTCATTCCTTGACAAATGGGTAAGCGGAACATAGACTCTCTGGTTGAGGAGACTCCCGCGCAGTGAGCGACTCGACGATAAGCATCAAGATCGCCAACGGCTCATTCTACCCTGTCCTGGAGAAGGGCTTCACCGGCAGGAAGAGGCTCACCGTCACTACTGTCAGGGACAACCAGGAAAAAGTCCAGATCGACCTCTATCGCGGCAACGGGGGAAGCGCCGAGCCCAGCTACGTCGGGAGCCTCATCGTGGAGAACATTCCCCCGGCTCCCCAGGGGGAGCCCGAGATCGAGCTGTTCCTCGGCATTGACCCCGACGGCGAGCTGTCCGCCGAGGCCAGCGACAGGAAGACGGGTGAGTCGCAAAAGTTCTCGACCACCCTGACGCGCGTTTCTCAGGAAGACATCAGTGATCTGCCGGAGTTCGAAGTGGAGGCGGAGGAAAAGACCAAGGCGGCAGGCTTCGAAGAGCCACCCTTGACGGGGGAAAGTTACCGGGTGACAGATGCGGATCGCCGGCGCGAGGTTCTCGAACGGGAAAAGAGAGGTCCCAACCTTCTGCTTCTCATACTCTTCGTCGTCCTCGGCGTTCTCCTCGTTGCCGCCATCGCCTACTTCATCTACCGCAGCGTGCGCGGGCCCGAGATTCCTCCCCTGTCGGCCCGGGGAGCCACCCCTTCAGAGGCGACTGCGCCGCAGCCTGCGACGCCGGCGCAGCCGGCTGCCACCCCAGTGCCGAAGCAGCCGGCTGCCGGTCAGCCCGCCGCATCTCAGACCCCGGGGGTCCAGGCACAGCAGGGCAACGGCGGGCAGGCTTCTGTCAAAACGTCTGCCGGGCAGGCAGCGACAGTGGCAAAGGGCGGAGTCATCTACAGGATCAAGAGGGGCGACACGCTCTGGGACATCTCCGGAACCTACTATCGAAATCCCTGGCTGTACCACAAGCTCGCCAGGGCCAATTCCATCAGAAACCCGGACTTGATTTTTGCGGGATCGCGGCTCTACATTCCTGAAAATTGAGCTCCTGATCTCTGTCCTTGCAATCCCGCTCGTCACGGCTGGGTGCGGCCCCCGGGTGGTCTGGGGATATCCGCTCGACGTGCTGCAGGCCCGCCTTTCCACTGCTGGATACGCGGTGCTTGCGAGCGTGGATTTCTCCCGGGAGGATCCCTCCCAGGCGCTTTCCCTTTCCCCCGGGGCGCCCTACTACCTTTCCTTTGTCTTCGATTCTCTCGATATGCCGGACCAGGCTCTTCGAATGCTCGAGATCGCATGGGCGCGGTGCGCGGACCCGTGGAAGAAGGAAGCAGGCGTTCTTCTCGGCCAGAAATACAACGCCAGGAAGAGCTGGCCCCAGGCCATCAAAGTTGCGCAGGGGCTCCTCGCTTCCGCGCAGCCTCAGACCACCGAAGAGCGCGCCCGGCGGGTCCTGGTCGAAGCTCTGTACTGGACCCAGGATGACGAGGGAACGCTTCGCGAGGCGGACCGTCTCGCGAACCCCGATTCCGAGGTTCTCCTGTTTCGCGGGGTGAGCTCCCTGCGTCTCGGGCTTGCCTCCGCGCACGATCTCATCCTCCAGCTCTTTCTTCGAGAACGGGTCTCGAGCCTGCACGCACGGTTCTTCACGTTTCTCGCCGCGGCTCCCCAGTTCAGGGAAGGATTCTCCGATCTGGAGAACGACCTCTTCGCTGCCAAGAACGACCTGTTTCTGGGAGACTGGGATGCCGGCATTCCCCTGATGGAGAGCGTTCTTTCGCGGCTCGATTCGGAGCGCTCCTCCCGGAGCGTCCTCGTGGCGGATCTCGCCAGCGCCTACCAGAGCTCGGGCAGGCTGGCGGCCGGGGCGAGGTTCCTTTCCAGTGCGTCGGCCCGGCTCAGCGGCCGCGCACGGGCGGATGCGCTGGAGCAGTCTGGCAGGCTCTATCGCCGCGCGAGATCGTATGCGCAGGCTTTTGCCGCACTGCGGGCCGGAATCGCCGCCTCCTCCGAGGCTGACCAGCGCGACAGGCAGAGATGGTACCTGGTGGACATGATCATCTCCCAGAATCCGCCGGATGTGGTGGCGCAGGTGGACAGGGAGTTGGCGGCCGCGAGCAGCCCCGGGTACTTCTCGGATGTTCTCGAGGACTGGATCTCGGAGCTTGTGGCAGGAAGGAAATGGAGAGCTCTCGTCGGCTTGTGGAGGGTTGTCCATGAGCGGGGGCCGCAGGATGTGGAGG
>DATKLB010000105.1:0-16281 GCA_035542615.1 Spirochaetia bacterium
TCCCTCTTTCCCGAGACCTGTGGCGAGCTGATCGGGCTCCTGCGGCTGGGGAAGGTTCTGTCCGTCTTTTCCTTCGTTCTGCTTGTCGCCTCAGGGGCAATCGGGATCTCTGCGCGCATCGAGATCCTGCGTCTCGGGCCATTCAGCCTCAGCGAAGCCACGGTTCTGCTCATTGTCTTCCTTCTTGATCTGCTCTTTCTTGTCGCGCTGATCGCCTGGCGGAGGGAGAAAAGCTCACCTTTTCCCGCCGTCACGCAGTAGCGGAAGGCTCGCGTGACAGCACGATCCGGTCTCTTTGCCGTTCTCCTCCTGATCCTTGTCGGCGCGCTTCCGTTGGCCGGCGACCCGGTCGTTGTTTTTTTTCCGCAATCATGGCAGTTCGGGTCCATCTTCCAGGGGGACAGGATCCAGACAGTCGTGACGGTGAAGAATACCAGCGAGCAGGAAGTCGGCGTGAGCCTCCTGCCCACCTGCACCTGCCTCGCCGTGACTCCGGCGGAGAGCGCGGTTGCTCCCGGGGCGGAGAAGACCTTTGTCCTCATCTACGATTCTTCGGACGATCAGGGCATCACCCGCAAGGATTTTGTCATCCGCACCCGGCCGCCGGGTCTCGCTCCGTCCTGGTATTCGCTCACCGGAGTCGTGCGTGCGGAACGCCGCCCGGAAGCTGCTGGCGGCAGTCCACCCGGCGCTTTCGCAGCCGGGCCGGCCGCGGGCGCAACGGTCACCGCCACCTACTACTACACCCCGGGGTGTCGAAGCTGCGAGCAGTTCCTGTCCGTCGAGGTCCCGCGGCTCTCCCGTGAGCTCAGACTCGCCATCATCGTGGTGAGAAAGGACATTCTCCAGCCGGCGCTCTACGAGGAGCTTGCCGCGCTTGCTGCCTCACACGGCGATACTGTCCGTGAGATTCCGGTTCTCGCCGTTGGCAGTGTGCTCCTCCAGGGAGATGCGGCGATACGCAGGGATCTTGCCGCCGTGCTCGGGGCTGCCCAGGGGCGATTGCCTGCTCCGGTTCAGGCCCCGGCGAGACCCCCTTTCGCGTCGTTGTCATTCCTGACGGGGCGGTTTGCCGCCCTTCCCATTGCGGCGGCGGGACTCATCGACGGCGTCAACCCGTGCGCCTTCACGACGCTGATTTTTCTCCTCGCGTCTCTCGCGCTCGCCGGACGAGGAAGGCGCGATGTGCTCCTGATCGGCTCGCTGTTTTCCCTGTCAGTGTTTCTCACGTACCTGGGAATCGGACTCGGGCTCTTTGCGGTTCTTCGAGCGGCAGCCGCGGTCTCCCTTGTCTCGATGGTGCTTCGATGGGTCCTGGTAGCCGTGGTGAGCGCTTTCGCGGCCATGAGCGTGTACGACTATTTTTTGATCCGCCGGGGCCGCCCTGCCGAAATCCTGCTGCAACTTCCATCGGCCTTGAAGAGGCAGGTCCATACTTCGATCCGCACGCGGGTGCGCACGGCGGCGCTTGCGGGAAGCTCGCTCGTCCTCGGGTTTCTGGTTTCGGTTTTCGAGTTCGCCTGCACGGGGCAGGTCTATCTGCCGATGCTCGCATGGCTGGTGCGCATGCGCCAGGGCACCACCGCCCTGGCGCTCCTGCTGCTCTACAATTTCTGCTTCATCGTGCCGCTTTTGGCAGTGTTCGGCGCCAGCTATTTCGGTGTCAGCTCGGGAAAGGTGACCGGCCTGTTCCAGGCCCACATGGGGAAAGTGAAGCTCGCTCTCGCCGCGGTGTTCGCAGTCCTTGCCGTGTTCACTCTTGTCGGATGAACAGCCTTCGTTTATCCTGTGAGCGAGCCGGGTCATGCATGTCAAGGGCGATCTGAAGCTCGAGATCGACGAGCGGGGACTCGAGGCGCGCATCACGATCGTGCCGAATGACGGTGGCGAAGAGCTGTCAACAGAGAGCCTGCTGGCCGTCCTCGACGAGAAAAAAGTGCGGGAGGGGATCGATACTGACGCCATCGACGCCGCCCTGCGCACTCTTGCCCGCAGAAAAGGGGAGCCTGTCAGCTTCGTTGCCGCGGCGGGAGTGATGCCCCGGGCTCCCGAGCCGGAAACGGTTGATTTCGAGCCATGCCCGATTCCGCTCCGGCTCGAAAAAGTCGCCCGTGCCGTCCTGGACGCGGCCCCGAAGCCAAAGGGGTTCCGGCTGCGCGAAGAGAAAGTGCGCAAAGAGAAGAAAGTCCTCCGCAAGCCGGCACTTCCCTTCCTCCCGCCCAGGGAGGAAGTCGAGGTGGTTGTAGAGAAGAAGCAGATCCGCGAAGACGTGGAGATCGACCCGGCGGTCAGCGCAACCGGTTTTGTCCGAAAGGGCACCCTCGTTGCCCGGGTCCGCCCGGGAAAGCCCGCAAAAGAGGGCAGGAGCATTTTCGGACGGCTGGTTCCCGCCGAGCGCGGGCACCTGGCGACATTTCTCTTCCTCGAAGGCCTCACGAGAACCGGCGGCGAAGCGAAGGCCGCCACGACCGGATTTCTCCGGCGGGGGGCCAACTGGGCTGACATTGTGGCTTTCAGCGACCACAGGACGCACCTCTCCGCGTCCGCAGATGGAGCCACGTGTCTTCTCTCTTTCGAACCCGGGGACAAGAGTGCGCCCGTTCCCTCCGCGGACGAGATCATTGCGGAGGCCGAAAAAATCGGGTTTCCCGGCCGATCGCTTCTCAGCGCGAGGGAGATCGCCACGATTCTGGAACAGGCAGTCGCGGCCGGGGTTCCTCTGACGGGGAAGTCTTTGAGCCCGTCTGCCGAGGGGGCGGCGACCGTGACGGCCTCGGAGGACAGGCTGTCGGCGACGCTGTATTTGCGAAAGGGGCGCGGGGGTGGCAGGACGCTCACGCTGGCGCTTGCAAGCGACGCTATCCGCCTCAGCAAGGTGCGCAGGTACACCATTGAGACAGTAAGGAAAGACCTCCAGGCGTTCTTCAAGGGAAGCGACACGGAGCTGGTTGACTACCCACTGGCGGCCGGCCAGGCTCCCGAACGAGGCAAGGACGGGAGTGTCGAGTGGTTGGTGAAGTTCCTGCCCGCGGAGGAGGCGGATCGGATCCGCGCCTACAGCTCGGCTAACCGGTCTGCCCTGGAGGAAACGAAGTCCTTCCAGCAGTTCCCCCTGGAGAAGATCGAGTCGATGGGCCTTGTGAAGGCCGAGATGCCGGTTCTGCGGATCGTGCAGGGAGCAGTCGGGGCACCCGGAGTGGATGTCTTCGGCACGACGATTCCCGGACTCAAGGGCGCTACACCGGAAGTCCGTCTTTTCGAAGGGCTGCAGCAGCGGCGCGACCTGGTCGTGGCGCAGGAGGAGGGCGTCCTCGAAAAAGGAAGCGACGGCATGGCGATACTCCTTCGCGTCCGAAAGCACCGGGATGCCGAGCTCACAGTCACGATCTCAGACGACAGGATGAAAGCCTTCCTGTCTTTCGTTCCCGCGCGGGGGACCGGCTCCACGATCGACGTGCAGGAAGCGCGGGCCCGAATCAAGGAGGCCGGTGTGGTCGCGGGCGTTGACGAGGCGAAGCTGCTCAAGGCGCTGGACCTGATTGCGCGCGGGAAGTTCTTCAAGGACACCCTTATCGCCCAGGGAAAGCTTCCCCCGCCCGGCGCAGAAAAGCGTGTGATCTTCCACGTTCGCCTGGCCACGGGAAAGGCGCTCACCATCCTGGACAGCGGCCGGGCTGACTTTCGCGCCCAGGACAGGATCACGCATGTTGCCAAAGGCGCGCACCTCGCAACGGTGAAACCTCCTCCGGCCGAGGGTCTGGATTCCTGGGACGTGACAGGCAAACCGATCCCGCCGGCCCCCGGGACGTTGACCGGCCTTCAGCCGGGGCGCGGGATCTCCGTTGCCCGCCAGCCCGATGGGAGCCTTTTTTTCTACTCAGAGGCGGACGGGGAGCTGGTGCGCGACGGCTCGGTGATCTCGATCCTGGAAGTCCACTCCGTTGCCGGCGACGTTGACATGAAAAGCGGCAATATCAACTTTCCCGGCGTGGTTCGCGTAAACGGGAGCGTCCAGCCAGGGTTCCGGGTGATCGCCGCCGGGGATATCGAGGTCGAAGATACCGTGGACGCCGCTATCCTTTCCTCCGAGGGCTCCATTCTCGTTGGACAGGGCATCAAGGGCGAGGGGAAAGCAATTCTGCGGGCGAAGAAAGACATCGCGGCGCCGTTCGCCGAGCAGGCCGTTCTCGTTGCCGCTGAGAACGTTCACCTGAAAGGCGCCTGTCTGCGCTGCAACGTGAAGTGCAATGGCAGACTCTATCTCGATTCGGAGAAGGGCAACCTCGTGGGCGGAGAAGTGCGGGCTCGCCAGGGCGTCAGCGTGCAGAACCTCGGCTCGCCGACCTTCGTGGCCACGCTCGTCCTCTTCGGCCAGGATTACCTTCTACAAGATCAGATCGAACGCGAGCAGCGGGAGGTCGCCGCCGTCGCGAAGCGCGTTGTCGAGCTGGACGTCGAGATGAAGAGGATCCAGAGGGAAGCCCTCGCGGGCAAGCCGCTGGATGCCGCCGGCCTTGCGCAGGCGCGCATGGAAAAGGCGAGGCTCCTGAAGACGATCGAGCTTCGCAAGAAGCGCCTCATCGCCCTGCACGACACTTTCGATCTTCACGTGCCCTCGGAGGTCGTCGTGCGGGGCACGCTGTACCCGGGTGTCATTATCGAAAGCCACGGCAGGCGCTGGGAAACACGGACACCGAAGAACATGATCACCCTGCGCTTCGATCAGACCCAGGGGAAGGTCGTGGAGAAGCTCTAGGCGAAGAAGATCGAGACGGAGGAAAGACAAGCATGCTCGGCTACATCCCGTATCCCTCGTGGATACGGCCGGAAATCGTCCCCTGGCTGCCCATTCGATGGTACGGGCTCATGTACCTCGTCGCGTTCGTCGTCACGTACCTGCTGTTCACCCTGCAGCTCAGGCAGCGAAAGGAAAAACCGCAATCGGACCTCGTCCTGGACATGTTCTTCTGGGGAATCGTCGGGCTCCTGGTCGGCGCCCGGCTCTTTGCCGTCACCATCTACGACGCCACAGGCTACTACCTTCGCCATCCCCTGCAGATCATCCTTCCCTTTGCGGTTGTCGACGGGAGGCTGCGCCTCACGGGGATTGCCGGCATGTCATACCATGGCGGCCTGGTCGGAACGGTCATCGCCCTCGTCATCTTCATGCGCGTGAAGAAGCTGAACGTCCTTGACTGGGGGGACATGCTGGTCGCGGCCATTCCGCTGGGATATACCTTCGGCAGGCTGGGCAACTTCATCAACGGCGAGCTGTATGGCAGGATCACGAAGGTCTCGTGGGGGATGATCTTCCCGAACGCGGAGACCTTCCCCGGCAACCTGCCCTGGGTCAGGGATTTTGCGGCCGCCGTCGGGCTGCCGCTGAGCGGGGCCGGACCGGTGAACCTGCCTCGACACCCTTCGCAGCTCTACGAGGCATTCTTCGAGGGCCTCGTCCTGTGGCTGATCATCTGGTTCATCGTGCGCAAGCGCAAGCCGTACAACGGGTTCGTGATCGCATGGTACATGATCGGCTACGGCGTGTTCCGTTTTTTCATCGAGTACGCACGGGAGCCGGACAAGGGGATTGGCTATCCCATCACCCTTGTGCCGCTGGACAACCCCGGGCAGTTCAGCTGGTTCAACTTCACAACGGGTCAGATCCTCAGCGTGCTCCTCATCGCCGGAGCGGTGATAGCCCTTTTTGTGTTTCGCGCCCGGGCGCGCGCCGCGGTCCCGCAGGAGACTGCCCCGAGGCCCTCGGGAAGGAAGCTGCGCAAGAAGCTCAAGTGAAGCCTCCGCGGCAGCGGCAGTGCAGGCACGGCAGGCCTCCAAGGCTCGACATGGCCGCCAGCTGCCGAGTATAGTGATACGCGCATGGACAGGATCTATCTCGACAACAACGCCACAACGATCGTCGACCCGCTGGTCAAGGAGGCCATGGACCCGTTCTGGTGCCAGCTCTACGGCAACCCCAACTCCCTGCATTCGTTCGGCACCGAGGTCCATCCGTACATGCGGCTGGCGTTCGATCGGCTCTATGCGGGAATCAACGCCCGGGACGCCGACGATATCATCATCACCAGCTGCGCCACGGAGTCGAACAACACCGTTCTTTCATCGGTCTGGTACGAGCTGATCCGCGAGGGAAAAAAGAAGGAGATCGTCACCACGGCGGTAGAGCATCCCGCCGTCATCAACACCTGTCGATACCTGGAAACTCTCGGCGCGAAGGTGATCGAGCTTCCTGTCAACTCGGACGGCATCGTGGATGCCGGAATCCTGAAGGAGCACATTGCCCCGGATCGCACCGCACTCGTCTCGATCATGTGGGCCAACAACGAGACGGGACTCGTGTTCCCCATCCAGGAGCTGGCTTCCCTGTGCCGGGAGAAGGGGATACTCTTCCATACCGATGCGGTGCAGGCCGTGGGCAAGGTGCCCGTGGACGTGCAGGAGGCACCGGTGGATTTCCTTTCCTTCAGCGCGCACAAGTTCCACGGCCCCAAGGGGATCGGCGGCCTGTACGTGAGGCAGGGTGTCGGGCTTACCCCGCTGCTCCACGGAGGGGAGCAGATGGGGGGCCGGCGCGGCGGTACTGTGAACGTGGCATTCCTTGTCGCGATGGGGCTGGCCATGGAGCTCGCGGTCGCAAATCTCTCCTACGAACAGACAGAGGTGCGGCGGCTGCGCGACAAGCTCGAGGACGCTATCCTTTCCATCGACGGGATGACCGTTGTCGGACGGAGGGAGATCCGCACCCCCAACACGATCCTCGTGAGCGTCAAAGGGGTCGAAGGAGAGGCCATGATCTGGGATTTGAACCGGCAGGGAATCGGTGCCTCGACGGGAAGCGCGTGTGCCTCCGAGTCTCTCGAGCCGAACCCGACGTTCGTAGCGATGTGCCTGGACAACGAGCTCGCTCACACGGGCGTGCGGCTTTCCCTCTCGCGCTTCACGACGGAGGAAGAAATCAACGCGGCGATCGCGGCTCTGCGCGCGTCGGTCGAGCGGCTGCGGGCCATCTCTCCGAGCCACAGCGCGGTGCACTAGGGGGCTCGAATGGCCAAGGCTGACCTGATCGGCGGAACACTCTGGGAAAGCTACTCGAGCAAGGTCAACGACCGGATGCTGAACCCCCGCCACCTGGGGGAAATCACCGAGGCCGACGCGGCAAAGCTTGGCGCCCGGCTGGTCGTGGCAGACTGGGGCGCCGAGGTCTGCGGGGATGCCATCCGCGCATTCTGGGCGGTTGACCCGCGCACGAACAGGATCCTCGACGCGCGCTTCAAGACGTTCGGCTGCGGCACCGCCATCGCATCCAGCGATATGATGTGCGAAATGATCGTCGGCAAGACGGTCGACGAGGCGATGAAGATCACGAACATCGACGTGGAGCGGGCTCTGCGTGACGAGGAAGCAAAGGCCGCCATCCCCCCGCAGAAAATGCACTGCAGCGTCATGGCGTACGACGTCATCCGCAAGGCGGCGGCCACCTACAAGGGCGTGGACATGGACTCCCTCGAGGAGGAAGAGATCGTCTGCCAGTGCGCCCGGGTGAGCCTGCGTACGGTGAAGGAGGTCATCAGGATCAATAACCTGACCACGGTGGAAGACATCACCCACTACACAAAAGCGGGGGCTTTCTGCAAGTCGTGCATACGGCCAGGAGGCCACGAACCCCGACGTCTTTACCTTGTGGACATCCTGCGCGAAGTCCGCGCGCAGATGGAGCGGGAAAACACGAGTGCTGCCGGAGCGTCGAAAAGCTTCGCAAGCCTCAGCCTGATCCAGAAACACAGGGCAGTGGAGAAAGTGCTCGATGAACAGGTCCGGCCCGCGCTCATCAGGGACGGGGGAAACCTCGAAGTCGTGGATATGAAGGAAGAAAAGGGCAGCACAGAGGTTTTTATCCGGTATTCGGGTGCATGCAAAGGCTGCCCGAGCTCACAGATCGGAACTCTCGAATTCATTGAAGAGTTCCTCAGGAAGGAGCTCGATCAGAACATCCGCGTGCTGACGATTTAGAGCTATTTTTGAGTTAATTCTGCAGAGATCAGTTTCTATTGATATTTTGGATATTTTTATGATAAAGTCCTATGAAATCTCAGACAAAACGTCAAGCTGGAGGGATCAGTGCTCCATGTATTTCTGGCGTTTTACATGGTCTCGTTTTCCCTTGGCCTGGTGGTCATCGCCATCGGTTTGCTTTCCTATGTCCGATCAGGGTTCGTAATATTCCGACATTTTGCGATCTTGTTCGTCGCGGCCGTGATTCTCCTTCTGTGCCGTATGCTCAAAGTCTATGAACATGCCACGGCCGAGCTGGTGTTCGGAGGTCATCTCCCGGTTCTTGCCGCAGCTCTGACTGTGCCGGGCAACGGCCTCCTGGCCTGGATGACATGCACGGCGGTCTCGGAGATCGTCTCGGAGCAGGTTTCCGGGCTGCGCCTGCTGGGCTGCGTCGCCCTCGCCCTGGGGGCTGCGGTCCTCGGTGGAATGCGGGAGAGTCTTCCTCAAGCGATCTTCCGGGTCCTGAACAACATCGGTCTGACGGTGCTTCTCGCGTTTGTGACTGTTGCGCTCATAGGGAGCGCGGGCCGTGCGCGCAACGCGAGGTATCCGGCTCTGATCCGCGGCATCGCAGTTGTCGCGGCCACGGCCGTCCCGGCCATGGTCGTGCAGATCGTGCTGCAGGCGACCGATTCCGCCTCTCCGCAGGTTCGCAGTTTCGCTTTCGTCCAGATAGCCCTGTATCTGGCGCTCGCGGCCCTGGTGCTTTTTCATTCGACCCGGTACCTGTTCCAGTCCGAAACCGTCGACGCGTTCAGCCTGCCGGATGAGGTCGCGTCTCGCTACGGAATTTCCCCACGGGAGCGGGAAATCATCACGATGCTTGTCCGGGGCTACACGAACAGGATAATCGGAGAGAAGCTTTTTATCTCCACAACCACCGTGAAAAACCATATCTACCACATCTACCAGAAGACAGGAGTAACGAACAAAATTCAACTGATAAACCTGCTAAATTCTCCAAAATGAGTCTTTTGGCTTATTGAAACGGGAGGTCTTCAGGGTACAATTCGGCCATAAAGTTGAAGATGCCAGCAGGAAGATAGAAAAAAAGTCAGGGCTGAAAGTAAGCACAGAAAAAAAGTCTTCCAGCGTCTGAAGCGGGGTATCTTCCTGCTGGCGATTTGTCTCCAGCATCTCACGCCTGGCTCCGCAGCACCTCGATCATTGCGGCAATGTTCTCCGGCTTCGCATCTCGCGGCACGTCATGAGCAGGCGCTGCTATGTAGCCGCCGTCCCGGCCAATCTTCTCGATGAGCCGTCTGACCTCGTCTTTCACGCCTGACGGAGTTCCGTAGGGAAGGGTCCGTTGCGTGCTGATCCCTCCGAAGAACGAGATGTGCTCGCCATATCGTTCCTTGATGGCTTCCACCTCCATCACTTCGGGCTGGAACGGGTTGAACACGTCCACGCCGACGTCTATCAGATCAGGGAAAATCTCATCTACCTTGCCGCAGCAGTGTATGAAAACCTTCTTTCCGGCGGATCTGACCATCCCATACAGCTTTGCGATCCTTGGCTTGATGTACTTCCGCCACAGCTCGGGCCCCATGATGAGCCCCCGCTGCTGCCCCCAGTCGTCGCCGAATCGCACCCCGTCCACGGCGAAGGAAAGTGCCCGGCGCACCACCTCGACATCGAAGGCGAGGATGCCATCCAACAGCTCATCGGCAAAGGGCGAGCCCTCCGCCATCGCCATGAGAACCTCCTCCATACCGGCAAGCGACCAGGCCCTCTCGAAAAGCGTGAAGGCGAGGGTGGCGATGACAAACCGGCCGCCGCTTCCCGCGATGCCCGCTGGAAAATGAGCGAATCGGGCGGGGACCGTGGGATCGGGAAACCGGTACCTCCGGATATTCCCTCGCGTGACCCGGGTGTTGCAGACGGTCCCGATGTCGGTGTCGATGCTCCTGTCCCACAGGACTCCCCACTCGTCCTCCCAGGCCGCAGGCCGGTCGGGAAGCTGCCGGTAGGGAAGCCTCATGCGGAGGACCTCGAGGCAATTTCCCAGTCCCGCCTCGAAACCGGGGTCGCCGTAGAAGTCCGCCATTGCCTTGCGGGCGGGCTCCGTAAAAGTGACGTGGTACGGCGTTCGGTCCGGTTGGCGGTGGTCGATGGCGACTGTGACCCTTTCCCGCCCGGTCATGAAGCGCGGCCCTCCGGAGTCAGCACAAGAATGAGCACGGACACGGCGGCGAGCGCCGGAAACACCAGCAGGGAGGTTTCCAGTGAGGAGAGCCTGGCAGCGCCGCTCACAGCGAGAGGAACGAGAATCCCCCCGACCGGCACGCCAAGCTTGATGAGCCCGATCGCCGTTCCCGACATCTCGGGGAACAGGAAGCCGGTGAGCGTGATGGTCAGGGGAAAGAGGCCGGAGACAGTCAGCCCCAGCAGCAGGAGCGAGACGCTCGTGGCCAGCGGCGGCAGACGGATGAGGAAAAGCAGGGTGGAGCAGATCCCGCAGGCGGCCGCAAGCGCAAGGAGCATGGGCCGAATGCGCTCCCGGCGCGCCAGCAGCCCGAACAGCGCCCGTCCGGTCGCGATTCCCGAGAGGAAAAGGATCAGGCCGATCTTGGAGCTCACCTGGTCGTACTGACGCAGCCGGAGCAGGAAGGTGGTCAGGAGCCCGGTGAGACCAGCCTCGATCCCTATGAAAATGCCAGCCGCCGCGAAAACGCCCGGCACGACGGCGCGCGAGACGAGGAAGCGGATCCTGTCGGCGAGGCGGATCGCTCCCCTCCGCGTCCCGCTGGTGCGGGCAAAGGCGAGGAACACGGCCAGGAGAAGCACGGCTGCCGCGGATTGTACCAGCGCTCTGCGCCAGCTCATCTGGAGGAGCACGAGGTAGCCGGTAATCAGGAGGGCCCCGAAGGTAACGAAGAAATGATTCACGCTGATGTGAAGAGCCTGCCGCTCCTGGTGAAGGTCGATCAGCATAGCATCAGTGACGCCCTCCGAGACCCCCACGGCGGCACCGATGAAGAACATGATCAGGAGGTTCAGGAGGAAGGGCTCCCACAGGTAGAAGAGAAAGAAGGAAACGCAGGCAAGCAGACTTCCCCCGAAAAGGAGGCGCGGCTTTTCCACGGTGTCTGCCAGCGCCCCTGCCGTGATCACGGCGACGAAGAAGCCCAGGTTCTGCGCGGCGATGAAGAAACCGATCCGGAAGGCGTCCAGGCCGATGTTGCCGGAAGCGGCTCCGATGATCGTGCTGCCGATCCCAAGGAAGAACATCGAGAGATACGCCGAGCCGCTCAGGGCGGCAGTGCTGCGGATCACGTCTCAGGCTTTCCCGGCAGCGCCGGTGATGTGCAGCCACTTTTCGACCACCGGCCCCAGCACCTTCACGGCCTCCCCGAACGCCATGGGCGTCCACAGGTTGCGGCCTTCCTTCCACTGCGACGTGAGGCTGACGCGGACGCCGTGAACGAGCTCGCTCGCGACGTTGACTTTCGCGATGCCCAGCCCGACCGAGCGCTGGATATCTTTCTCAGGGATTCCCGTGCCCCCGTGCATGACCAGGGGAACAGGGACAGCCGCGTGCAGGGCGGACAGCAGGTCGAACTCCAGGTGGGGCGTCCCTTTGTAGAACCCGTGCTTGTTGCCAATGGATACGGCCAGGAGGTCCACGCCGCTTTCCCGCACGTAGCGCACCGCTTCCCGGGGATCGGTGTACGCCGAGCGGGCGCTTCCTTCGCTCGTTGCCTCGTCTGCCTTTCCGATCTTCCCGAGCTCTCCTTCCACCGTGATTCCCAGGGGCCGGGCCATCCCGACGACGGTGCGCAGGGCGCTCGCGTTCTCATCGAACGGCCGGGTGGAAAAGTCCAGCATCACGGAGGTGTAGCGGGCGTCGATGCACTGTCTGACCATCTCCAGGGAATCACCATGATCCAGGTGCAGCGCAGCGGGGGTGTCATACCGCTGCTTGACCGCATAGGCCACGGCCGCCATTGTGGTAGGGGCCATGACGGGGAACTCTCCGGGGCCCGACATGAGGATGACGGGCGCGTGGAGCCGGGTCGCTGTCATGAGGATGGCTTCCATGGCCTCCGCGTTCCACGCGCAGAAACCCGGGACCGCGTAACCCTCACGGTACGCCGGGCCTGTCAGCTCGCTCATCGGGACGAAGCTCACGTCTCTCCTCCTCCGGCACGCGCAACGATCACACGGATGCCGCGCTCTTCCAGCGCGGACCTGTCCTGCTGCCTGACGCCGCTGTCCGTGATGACCGTGTGCACCTGCTCGAGGCGAAGGAACATCACCAGCACGTCCTGGTTGAACTTCGAGCTGTCCGCGAGGACGATCACCTCGCGGGCGCGCTCGGCGACCTGCCGCTTCAATGATATCTCTTCCACGTTCGACTGCGTGAAGCCTTCCTGGACATTGATTCCGACGGTCCCAAGGAACGCCTTGGCGAAACGGAACTGCCGCACGGACTCTTCCGCAAGGAGGCCGACGAGCGAATGAGACGCGGCATGCACCGTTCCGCCCAGGATGATGGTGCGGATGTTGGACTTGCGCTCCAGCGCCTGCAGCACGGTGGTGGAGTGCGTGACCACGGTGATCCTGCGGGTATCGTCCATTGCCAGTGCCAGGTGCGCCGCCGTGCTCCCGGCATCGATGAAAATCGACTCCCCGGGCTGAACGAGTGCCCAGGCAGCCAGGCCAATGGCTTCCTTCTGCTCCCGGTGGACCGTTTCCCGCACCCGGTAGTCGACCTCGATCATCTCCTGGCCCGTGAATGCTCCGCCGTGGGTCCTCTTGATGAGCTGCCGCTGCTCGAGCTTGTCCAGGTAACGGCGCACGGTCATCTCGGAAACGGAAAGATCGGCCGAGAGCTCCGAAACGCTGCGATAGCCAGTACGGGCGAGGATGTCCAGCACCTTGTCGATCTTGTCTTTCACTCTGTCAATCCTGGAGCTTTCTGACGGTCCCGGGCGTGACCGGTTCGTGTGACGCGGCGCTTGCCACGGCGGCGAAGCAAAGCTCGAGGCTCCTGATGTTGTCCAGCGCGTTGTTCGTGGGTTCTCGTTTCTCCTCGATGGCTCGCAGAAGCTCCCCCATCGTGCCGTGAAAGCCGTCGGGAAACCATGCGCCCCTGAGGGAAGGCCTCGAACGCCCTTCAGCCGTGGAGAAGGTCACCTCCTGCCGGTTCAGGCTGGGGCCCGTGCTCTCCGCGGTGCCCCGGGTGCCGGCGACGAACGTGCTGTCCTGCTCGCCGAAAAGCGTGTTCGCATCGAAGACCAGCGCGGCCTGTGCATCGTCGTACTCCACGATTGCCTGCGAAAGAAGGGGGGGCCGCACGCGCTGGGAGGGTGCCCGGGCAGCGGATGCATGCACGCGAAGCGGCCGCCGCGTGCCCATGAAGCAGGAAACAATGTCGAACCAGTGGATGCCGAAGTCATAGAGGATCAGCGAATGCATGGTCTCGAAGACACTGCCGGCCACCCAGTTGTGGTCCCAGTTGACCGCCGTGCGTACGCTCGTGACATCCCCCAGGAGGCCCTGGGAGATCGCTGCCCTGATCCAGCTCCAGTGAGGCGCCCATCTGCCGTTCTGGTTTACCGCGAGCAAGACACCCCTGCGATGCGCGGTTTCCGCGACCCGCAGCCCGAAATCGAGGTCCGTGACAAAAGGCTTCTGGCTGAGGATATGCTTACCGGCTTCGATTGCAGGTCCGTACATGGCAGCCCGGTCCCCGGGCTGAGCTGCCAGGTCCACCACATCGATGTCGTCTCGTTTCAACACGTCGCGGAAGTCCGTGCTTGTCCGCGCCCGCGGGTAGAACTTCCTCCTGAGCTCGTCCGCTTTGGACTCTGTGCGATCGCACAGCATCACCACCTCATAGCCGGCGTCCCGATAGGCGCGCAGATGCTGGATGGATATGCCGCCGCAGCCGATCAGACCGATCCTGGGCCGACAGGAAACCGGGTCAGCAGGCTCGTACGGCAGGAGCGGTGCTGGCCTCTCTTTCTTGCTGCTTTCCGGCGCGAGACCGTACGAATCGTCGCGTTCCTGCGGCATGATTTCTCCCTAAAGCAGCCTGACCGTGTGCTTATGCAAGGCGCTGAGCATCGCGGAATCCACGATCCTCTGACCCGTTCTGCAGATCTCCGGCGAAAGCGGCCCCTGCACGGCCTGGCCGGTTTCCAGGCAGTGGATGACGTACTGCACGGGGTTCTGCCGTGGGGCGGTGAGGGCATCCACCGGAATGTCATGGCCCTGCGGGTCCCGCGCCGTCTGCAGGCGGATCGTCTTCTCGAAATCGTAGCTCGAGATGCTCCCTTCAGTCCCGACGATCACGAAGCCGCACTTGGGCTGGGGCTGGCGGGTCCACGGATCCGAGTGCGTGCCCCACCGGGTCTCGAACTTCGACAGGCCGAACGCGTAGCGGGCAACCGTGATGCTGTGCTCGTCCACCTCCAGGCCGGGTGGTTCGTCCACCACGCTCGTCACCTCGACGGGCACCTTGCCGCCGTGGTACCACGTTCCCAGCGTTGCGCCGTAGCCGAGGTAGTCCAGCAGCGAGCCGCCTCCCGCCTCTTTCTTGTAGAACCATGTGAACGGCTTCTCCCTCTCTCTCTCTTCCGGAGCGACCTCCACCTTGTCCGCCCTGTGAAACAGCGGGCCCCGGTTGCCGTCATAGAAGTGGACTTCGATGACGTCGCCGATGGCTCCCTCGTCGGCCAGACGCTTTGCCGTCACATGGGGCGGGTACCAGGCAAGGGGCCAGTTGATCGCGAAAAGCTTCCCCGTCTCCCGCATGGCCTTGATCATGAGGTCTGCGTCGGAAAGGCTCGCGGCGAAAGGTTTTTCCAGGAGCACGTGCACCCCGTAAGGGGCGACCTTCAGCAGCCATTCGGCATGACGCGCCGTAGCGGGACACAGCAGGACGATGTCGGGCTTCGTTGCTTCGAGGCACTTCCGGTAGTCGGTGAACACTCGGTCAGGCGGAATGGAAAAGTTCCGCGCCGCCTGCTCCATCGTGCGCGGCTCCTCATGGCAGATTCCGACGATCTCGGCGTTCGGATGGTCGAACGCCATCCTGAGGTTGTCGCCCATGTGATCGTGGTCGAAGTTGATTCCCGCGATCTTCCACTTTTTCGGGGCTCTCATCCGGACGTCTCCTACCACCAGACCTTTGTCAGAGGCTTCCTGATGACGAGGGGCTTCAGGTAGGCGATCGCTTTCTCAGCCCCGTCCTCGGGGGACATGACGGGGTCTTCGTGCTCGAAGGACATGACGTAGTCGTAGCCGGCGGACACCAGCGCCGTCATGACCCGGCGCCAGTTGACCTGGCCCCAGCCGGGAACCCTGAACCGGAAACCACGGTCCGGTCTCAGCCACCCTCCCGTCGGGATGACTCCTGATCGCCTGATCTCGTCCTCCTGCAGCTCCCCGTCCTTGGCGTGGCAGTGCAGGATCCTGTCATGGAAAGTCTTGATGAAAACGACCGGATCGATGAGCTGCCACACCAGGTGCGACGGATCGAAGTTGAAGCCCAGCTCAGGCCTGTTGCCCAGCGCGGCCAGGGCCATCTGCGCGGTCTCGATGTTGTAGGCGATTCCCGTGGGGTGGACCTCCAGGGCCCACTTCACTCCGTACTTCTTGAGCTCATCGAGGATGGGGTTCCAGCGCTCGGCGAAGAGCACCACGCCCTCCTCGTAGAGCTTCTCGTTGGCAGGCGGGAAAATGTACCACTTGTCCCACACGGGGGAGCCGATCAGGCCCGTGAGGACGGGCACCTCCAGCTCCGAGGCGGCCCGCGCGGCTTTCAGGATTTCCTCGCGGGCGTACGCCACCTTTTCCGTCGGGGTCTTTTTCCCGGGGGCCCAGGGGTCCGTGCTGGAGTCGTGCGGGCCCATGGAGAGCTGGCCTGCCAGCCCCGCGTTGATCGCTGAGATGGAAAGACCCCTGTCGGCGAGGAGCTGGCGGATCTTCTTGCCGCCCCCCGCCAGTGCTTCCGACAGGTCGAAGTGACGGCTTCCCGTGGATGCCGGCAGCTCGACCGCTTCATAGCCCAGGTCGGCTACATGGGAGGCCACCTTGGAAAGCGGCCAGTCTCCGAAAAGAGCGGTGAAAATCCCGATCTTCACGGCTGCCCCCTCATTCTCTCCGGCGTCGCGTGTACGCCACCACAATGATGAAAACCAGGCCACCGTAGACGATCTGGCGCACGCTCTCGGTGGTCCTCAGCGCTACGAGGAT
>DATKLB010000106.1:0-9861 GCA_035542615.1 Spirochaetia bacterium
CCAGGTCTGAAGGACCTCGATGACTGCGACCGTCACCCCGGCAAGCAGGGCAAGGTAGAAGATCTTCCTGCTGCGGATGATCTCATGGACATCGCCGGCGAAACCCCGGATCGAGCGCAGAATCTTCACGGCGAGACGGGGATTCATCCGGGCCACGGGACGCAGCAACCGCTTGAAGAAAGTCACGATGAACGTGCGGCTGCTGAAGAGCTTCACGATGAGAAAGAGGAAGATGCCGATGAGCACGAGCAGGATCGTGCCCGAGACGAAGATGAGCGCCGTACCCGTGTGAGCGAAGTAGACCAGGAGCGAGAACCCCGTCACGATGCAGGGGATTTTCGTCGCGAGCTCAATGTACTTGTCGAGGGCGATGGTCGCGTACACCGTCTGATAGCTCATGAACGGGCCTTTGTAGAGGCTCGCGCGGACAGGCTCTCCCCCGAAGTACATGGACGGAGTCAGGTAGGTGAGCGCGAAGCCGCTGACCCGCGCGCAGAATGTCCACCAGAAGCCGCGATGGATCCCTGCCTCGCGAAGGATCAGTCCCCACTGGAAGGTCTGGATCACGAGGATTGCGAGCTGGAAACAGAGAATACCCGTGACGACCTTCGGCGTGATCAGCGAGAAGTACATGCGCAGCTGGTGGAGATCGAGCACCCTCAGGAAGAGAAGGACGAGGAGGAGGAGGAGCGTGATCTCAATGGCATTCCTGAGGGACCGGTTCAGCCGAACTTTCATACACCGCCCGTTGCTTTGCGTCGAGTATACCAGAGGAACGCCACGACGGCGAGGGAATTGATCAGCTCTCCCCTGCCAATCTGCTCGGAAACGACGTGCACAGGCACCTCCACCGCCTCGAGCTGCTCCAGCGGGTCCAGAGACTTTTCCCCGACGCGGATCAGGTCCTCTGCAAGGTACGTGAAGCACGTATTGCCCATGAAGGCCGGGTTGGGGCTTACCGATCCGATGAGCGTCAACCGTCCGGCGCGGCAGCCGGTCTCCTCCAGCAGCTCGCGCTCCGCGGCGGAGCGAGGGTCTTCGCCGCGCTCCACGAGGCCCGCCGGAAACTCGGTGGTGATCGTTTCAGCACCGTGGCGGTACTGGCGGACCATGAGAAAGCACTCTTCCCCCGCGGCATTCGGCATTGCGGCCACCACGTTGACCCAGTCCGGCGCGCTGAGAATGAGAAACTCTCCCCGGGCACCCTGGGCGGACACGCGTTCAGAGACCTCGACATCGAAAAGCGAGTGGGACGCGAGGCGACGGCGCGACAGTTCTTTCCAGCGAAGGAGCTCGTCATGACCCATGGGAGCCCACTATAGCAGAGAGCCGGGCGGTACGCGAGGCGTCGCCACGCGCGCCCGCCTCCCTGCAGTCGACGCGCCGCCGAACAGTGACTGCCTTTGCGTTGACAACGGAAAACCCGATCCATATACTGATGGCCGGAAAAACGGTAAGTACCATGGCCAGTCCCCTGCAGCTCTCGATTGTCAACTTCAACCGCAACTCCTATATCATCGTCGAGGGGAAGCAGAGGGCCGAGTACTTCTACATCATCCGCAGCGGCAAGGTCCGCATCAGCAAGGAAGTGGAGGTTGTCGAGGAGGAGGGGGGGAACCTTCTCGCTCCTGGCGACTTCTTCGGTGTCATCTCCACGATGTCCTCTCACAGCCATATCGAGACCGCACTGGCCTTGACCGACGTGTCGCTGATCTCCGTTCACCGCGAGCAGTACGGCCTCCTGATCGAAAGGAACGCGCCCGTGGCGCTCAAGATCATCCAGAGCTTCTCCCGCAAGATGAGATTCCTGGACGAGGCTCTGACCCGGCTGACGTTCAAGAACACGGCAAGCGCTGACGTCTCCCATCTCTTCAAGGTGGCCGAGTACTACGCCCGGCAGAGTCAGTACAACCAGGCCTATTACGCGTACTATCGGTTCCTCCAGCACTGTCCCGCTGATTCGAATGCGGGCAAGGCCAAGGAACGGATGGCCAAGATCCATCCGTATGCCAAGGCAGTCTACCTCGAGAAAACATCAGACGACCTGACGCGCTCATACCCGAAGAACACGATGATCTTCAGTGAGAACGAACCGGGCACAGAGCTGTTCATCATCCAGAAGGGCGTCGTCAAGATCACCAAGATCGTAGAGGACAACGAGGTGCTGCTGGCCATGCTGAAGCCGGGAGAGATCCTCGGCGAGATGGCCCTGCTGGAGAACAAGCCTCGCTCGGCCTCAGCGATTGCCAACGAGGACTGCGTGCTCATGGCGGTGAACAAGACGAACTTCGAGCGCATGGTTCAGACGCAGCCGCAGCTGATCACAAAGCTCACCACCGTCCTGGCGGAAAGGCTGTGGACGATTTACAAGCAGCTTGCCAACACGCTGATCCAGGACCCGCTGGGCAAGCTCTACGACGCTCTGCTCCTCCAGCTGGAGAGAAACCGGGTGCCCGTCGCGGCGGGCGGGAAGTACACGTTCCAGCTCGGACCCAAGGAGCTGCTCAACATGGTCGGACTGTCCAGCGACAAGGGAAATCCCATCGTTCGCAAGCTCTTCGAGAACAAGAAGATGGTGCTCACCGACAACAAGATCTCGACCACTGACGTGGAGGAGATCCAGAAACAGTCGGAATATTTCCGCAAGATGGAGAGAATCGAGCGCGCGCGACGCAAAGCCGCGGCCCGGCAGTAGCTGCCGGACCGGCCTTCAGTACGTCCCGGAGACCACCATGTCATCGAAGGAGCTCGTGTACGAGGTCACGTTGCCGACCGCCTCCTCGTGGATCGTGAGGAGGTATGGCAGCTCTCGATGCAGAACGGGCCGTCCCTGCGGGTCCATCTGGTTCACGGTCTCGAGACCCTTGGTAAGGGCGATGTGACGATTGTCGAGGTTCCCGAAGTAATACGCCTTCGGGTCGACGCCTCCTCCCTGTCCGGAGGCGTCGGACTTCTGGGCGGCCAGCAGCGGGTCTACCGGTACCCACCCGAGGGACTGAATGAAGAACTCGTCCCAGAAATGGCGATGCGCCGGCTGCCCGGGGTCCGCTCCGGCGAGGTACCCAGCGACCATTCGTGACGGAACTCCGACTGTTCGCAGGAGGGAACAGTAGAGGGCGGACCACGCGAAGGCATCGCCTTTTTTGCTCTTCAGCAGCACCAGCGGGTCGCCATCCTGCGACATCTGGGCAAACGACAGCGTGGAGACCATCCAGTCGTACAGGCGCCGCGCCTTGAACCAGGGATTCTTCTCCGACCCGACCAGACCCGCCGCGGTCTTTACGATATCCGGATTGGTCGAGGGTGCCAGAACATCCGCGGAGGTGAAATGGCGGTACATGTCAGAGGTCGTGTCATAGGAGAACGGGACCTTTGAGGGGTTGACCTGGGTTTCCACCGTATACCGATCGAACATCCAGCTCAGCCCGATATGATGCCGGCCGCCTTTCTGCAGGTTGGCGAAAGCGTACAGGGCGGGGCCGCTGTTTTCGATCATGGGTTCGGGGTCCTGCGCAACGAGCTGAACCCGCCTCTGCTCGGGAGTCGCGATCACCTGCGGCATCCAGAGGTACAGGGTGTTGTCGCCGCTGGCCGCGCCCACCGCCAGGTTCAAGCCGTACTGGACGGAGTACTTGCGGTCTGAGCCGAAGAGCTTCGTGCCCGCACCCGTCAGCACCTCGAAGTACACGGAATTGCTCTGTCCTTTGTCGGAGGTGACAAGGACGTTCCCCGACGCAGCGCCGTCCGGAACTCTCAGCACGATCTCCCGGTCCGACCACGAGATGTAGTCCATGTTGTAGTCACGCGCCGGCAGCATGTCGACAAGGCCGATTCCAGCGCTCGTCGATGCTGCCGAACCGGCCCCCCAGGTGAAGTAGACTTCCGACTGGCCCTTTTCCAGGCCGAAGTTCATCCCCGAGATCGTGATCGCATCCCCGACCTCCGCGGCCATCGGCTGGATCGAGCTCACGTACGGCTCTCCCGGCTTGGCCGGGCCGGAGGCCAGGACGGGGATCTGGTCATGGTTGATGAAGAGGAGGCCGCCGCTCCTTCCATTTCGCGTGATGACATAGACGATTCCCGACGTGGCTTCGTCGGGGATCGTCACGCTGATGCGGGAATCCGTCCACTCGACGTAATCGGAGGAGGTGGGAGACGCTCCCGAGATGCGCACTTCCGATGTCGTGCGGGACGAGCCGAAGTAGCGTCCCGTGATGATCATCACGTCGCCGGGTTTTCCGCTCGCCGGGGTGATCGAGTCGATCTGCGGCGGACGGCCCACGAGCCGGGAGCTGAGGAGCACGAACAGAACAAGCCCGGCCACGACGAGAGTGGGGATGAAGCCCTTGCTCTTGAGAAGCCGCTGGTGAGGTTTCTGCCCGCCCTTCTCCCCCTGCCCGTTCCCGGCATCGCCGGTGACCATGGATTCCGCGACAGAATGTGTGTCCGAGAATGGGTCGTTGTGAATCGAGCTCATCTATTGCTGCTCGGGCTGCGGCTGCTTATATGGTACGATCTTGATCTCCACCTCGACGTTCAGGATCCCCTTTTGCGTCGCTCCCTGGTCGGAGATCCCCAGGGGGAAAAAAAGCACCACCTCTCCGAAGGATACCGGGATGCTGGAAAATGTGCTCGAATACTTGACCTCGTTCTCCGTCGGAGCAGCAAACCACACCTGCCCCTGGGCGAGGAGCAGAACCTCGCCGTTGTCCTGCACATACGGCGTGCACACGAGGTAGATGCGGACATTCTCCCCATCCATCCGCACGCGAATGGACTGGCCCGGCAGAGTGAGCTTCGTGCTGAGCGCATTCCAGATCGGCTTTTCGTCAGCCGGCAGGACCCGGGCAGCGATGGTGACCTGGAGCGCGTTGGACAGCAGGGACTGGAGCGCATCCTTCGGGTCAGGCTCCCTGTCCTCGGGGTGCGCACCGAGAGCGGCCAGAACGAGGAGGAGCGGTGCAGCGACAACGCCCCTCCTCATCACCATGTTTTGACCTTCGGGAACTCCGCCGCCTTGCCCATGCGGGGCTCTCCGACGGGGAGGAGACGGACATTCTTCGGAAGAAGGATGACGTCCTCCCGAGTGCTGTCCTCCGCGCCCACGGACTTCAGGAGAGTTTCCAGCTCGGAGATAGGCGCCGAAATCTGTATTTCCGTTCCGCCCGCCGGCGCCTTCGTGATCCTCACAAGCCCGATCTTCGGCCGCAACTGCGTGGCAACGAAGGTCACCCCGAGGAACAGCACGAGCGCGGCCGCGAGCGCGGCCAGAGGCAGCGGAACGCTCACCCTCCTCTCCCAGACGGACGTCTGGCTCTGACGGGGAGGAGTCCGCGACCTCAGCGCGAGGTGCACACGCTCCATGGGAGCTCGCCAGTCGGCGAGTGGCTCCTCCCGGAGGGCCCGGCTGGCTTCTGCCAGCTTGTTGTACAGCAATCTGCAGGACTGACACGAGGCGAGGTGCTCGGCGACAGCCTTGTCCCACGGGGACTCGATCTCGCCGTCGAGATATGCGGAGATGAGATGACGATCAGGGCACATGCGTATCACCCTCCATGAGCATCTTCCCCAGGTGCTCCCGGGCGCGAAAGATCCGAACCTTGACGTTGTTCTCGCTGATTCGAAGGACGGAAGCAATTTCCTTGTAACTCAAGTCGCCATACTCCCGAAAGACCAACGGCGCTCGGAGATTGTACGGGAGGGTGTCGAGCGCCTTCTGGACGGTGGAACGAGTCTCTTCCTGAATGACCTGCTTCTCGCTGGATTCCGCAACACCGACCGTGAGGTGGGTGAACTTGGAAAACGCGGACTTCTCCCTGTTCCTTCTTTTTTCATAGTTGAGGGAGAGGTTCTTCACGACGCGAATCAGCCAGAACTTGCACTGGTCAAGATCCGGCAGGAGGTTGGGACGTTCCATAAGCTTTATGAATGCTTCATGACTGAGATCCTCCGCTATCTCACGATCACCCGTTATGCGGAAGGATACTCGGAAGATGATGGGAAAAAGCTTCTCATAAACGGCTTCAAACGATGGCGGACGCGCATACTCCGTGTTACTCATTGTTAACAACGGTCGCCTTCTGATGTTACAGCCTTTTCTCCCCTTTGACCAGCGGCAAAGCGTACCTTCTGACCTTGCGGACTGTCCTGGACCTCGATTCCTTTTGCGCGAAGCAGCGCGCGGATTTCATCTGCCCGCCGGAAGTTCCTGGCCTTTCGAGCTTCCCGCCTCTCCTCCAGCAGGACCCTGGTCTCCGCGTCGAGCCTGAGCTCCTCCTCTTTCGCAGCGGCGAGGTCGAGGTCGAAAACCCTGTCCATCCGCAAAGCCACGCCGAGCTTCTGCGCTCGCGGCACCTCCGGGTCCCTGAGCATGGTCCACAGATCCGCGAGACACCGCGGCATGTTCAGGTCGTCGGCGGCGTGCGACTCGAAGTCACGAAGGTAGCCCAGCGCCTTCCCTGTTGGATCCTCCGGACCGTGTGAGGTTTCTTCCTTGAGCTGCGCCACTCTTTCCATCAACCCGAGCCGGCTCGTGCGTGCCGCGTCCATGCCCTCGAAGCTGAAAACGAGCTGGGTGCGATAGTGCGCGCCAAGGCAGAAATACCGGAAATCCAGTGGTTCGTAGCCTCTCTCCGCGAGCGAGGAGAGTGTCAGGAAGTTCCCCGCGGATTTCGCCATCTTGTCCCGGCCCATCAGGAGGAACTCACCGTGCTGCCAGTGGTTCACCCATTTTCGTCCCGTGGCTGCCTCCGACTGCGCGATTTCGTTCGTGTGATGCACGGGAATGTGGTCGACTCCTCCGCAGTGGATATCGAAATGCTTGCCCAGATACTTCATGGACATGGCACTGCACTCGATGTGCCAGCCAGGGTACCCCCGGCCCCAGGGAGAATCCCACAGCATGGCCTGGTGCTCGAACTTCGATCTCGTGAACCATAGCACGAAGTCGAACGGGTTTTTCTTCCCCTGGTCGACCTCCACGCGCGCGCCGGCTCTCAGGTCCTGCTGATCGAGCAAGGCGAGCTTTCCATAATCCGGGAACCTGCTGATGTCGAAATACAGATTCCCCCCCGCCGAGTACGTGAAGCCTTTCGTCTCGAGGATGCTGATCAGGTCGATCATGTCCTGGATATGGTCGGTCGCTTTGGGCACGATGGTCGGCATTGCACAGCGAAGGAGCGTGAAGTCCCGGAAGAAGGCGTCGGTGTAGAACTGGGCGATCTCCCAGACCGTCCTTCCGGTTTCGCGGGAGCTCTTCACCATCTTGTCCTCCCCCTCGTCCGTGTCGCCGGTCAAATGTCCGACATCCGTCACGTTCATCACGTGCCTGACTTGAAGGCCGCCGTACTCCAGCGTCTTCCTCAATATGTCCTCGAAGATGTAGGTGCGGAGGTTGCCGATGTGGGCGAAGTTGTAGACGGTGAGACCGCAGCCGTACATTCCCACTTTCCCCGCGTCGATGGGGACGAATGTCTGCAGCTCCCTGCCCATTGTATTGAAGAGCTTCAGCTCCACGAAAACCCTCCACTGGATTTGCCGCTTGGCGAGGTGTTGTACGGCGAATACGCCGTAGACCTTCGCCAATCCGCCCGTTACAATTTTGACCTCGTGGCAACAGTACGGGAATTGGAAAGGAAAATCAAGATCGACGGCATCTCGCGGCGAGCAGAGCCGATGAGCAGGCACACGAGCTTTCGCATCGGCGGGCCTGCCGACCTGTACCTGAAGCCGCGCAGCGTCGAAGAGGCGACACGGATCACCTCCGTGTGCGCCGCCGACTCGCTGCCATGCTTCCTCCTGGGCGGAGGGACCAATATTCTCGTTGCCGACAAGGGGATCCGGGGGATCGTTCTCGACGTCACCGGGCTTACCGGCTGCGACGTGGAGGGGACGCTCGTATCAGCGCTCGGCGGCACGCCGGTATCGCAGGTGGCGGAGCTGGCAAGAGACAGCGGGCTCGCCGGCCTGGAGTTCGCGTACTCGCTGCCGGGGAGCCTAGGCGGCGCGGTCTGGATGAACGCCCGCTGCTACGACGCACAGATGAGCGACATCCTCGAATATGTCGAGTCCATTGACGAGCGCGGCGTTCTGCACCGGCAGGAGATCGAACCGGCGCAATGGTCGTACAAGGTCTCTCCCTTCCAGTCCGGCGGGAGAATGATTCTCCGGGCAGGCATGCGCCTGGCTCCGGGGGATTCCGAAAGGATAGCTACGCTGATGTCGGACCATCGTGCTGACCGTGAGCGTAAGGGACACTTTCTTTACCCCTGCGCGGGAAGCGTGTTCAAGAACAACAGGGACTTCGGGGCTCCCACGGGAAAGATCATCGATTCCCTGGGACTGAAGGGACGAAGAATCGGCGGCGCGCAGGTCGCTCCCTTCCACGGAAACATCATCATCAACACCGGCCAGGCCATGGCGCACGAGGTCAGGTCCCTCATCCTGGCGATCGAAGAGGAAGTCGAGAGCAAGCTGGGGCTGAGACTCGAGCGGGAAGTGCTCCTCGTCGGAGAGTGGTGAAGCCTGCCGTGGTCCCGATCGTCGGCGGACCACCGGCAGGTGCGCTCCCGGATCATGGTGAGGGAGATCCCCACTCGCTGACCTCCCTGGTCTTCCACTCCAGCGAAAGTCGTATTCCATGAGGAAGATCCCGGGCCGGAGCGCAGAACCTCAGCTCATCCAGGCCGGCACTGAATGCGATATGAAGATCCGGCCTTTCGAGGCGAAACGAAAAGCCGGTCGAAAATGCGCGGGCATCCGTGTCGAGGTGAAGGAGTCTTCCCTCAACGCCTGCCCGGGATCCACGATGGTCGAGTGAAGCCTCCGCGGTCATGAGAGTCGAGATCCCTTCCGTGCTGGCGCACGCCGCACCGACCTCGAGGCGCAGAGGCGAAGCTCGCGCCCCGATGGCGGCAAAGAATCGACTGGCGGGATCCCAACCGCCCTCGACGTCCCGGTGAATGATCGTTCCGCCCTCGACGCGGGCAAGCAGCAGCGCTTCCCCCGCGGCGGGCAGGGTCGTTTCGATCTTGAAGCTTGCTTCCGACCGGCTGGCAAGAAAGGAATGGACGGCAAAGGAGGACTGGTCCACGACGCGCGAAGCACGGATGTCGATGGAGCCGTGGGAGTCCGAGAGCAGAAGCGCGGCCGAAGCGACTTGTGCTTCGGCGGAGGGCTCCCCACTCGGCGCGAGATACCCGGCGTCAGCGCACCCGATGAGAAAATAAAACCTGAGGATTCCGGCTCGCGCCGCGGCATGAAGATGGCAGAATGAGCCCGGCGGGGAAATTTCGCCCCGCGACGCGCCGACGGTGGCGCCAATCCCGAACGGTCCCGTCTCGACGAGCAGCCGCGCGGCTGCCGTCAGGATCCGCCCTCCGGCAAAAGACGCATGCAGGTTGATCCACTCTTCACCCGCTGACCGCGCTGGAGGGTCGGACAGGGAAAGAAAACCCTCGGCGCCGATTCCTGGTCGATGAAACACGCTTGCCATGCATCCGAACCACTCCCCTCCGCCGGCCAGGGGGCGATAGAAGACTCCAAGGGAGCGAGCCAGAGGCATGAGGAGGATTCCCGACGGTTGGGCCGGGAAAGACTCGTCCAGCACAAAACCTGTACGTTGCACAAAAACGTCACTTCCCGCAAGAAATCCCAGGGGGTTGCACGCTTCACGGAGACTCCCGGCAGGGGAGAGTGGGCCCGCGCGAAGCCAGGGAGACGACAGCCCGACCAGAATCTCAGGACCCGATTCGACCGGAAGAAACCCGGACCTGCCCGCCAAGGCAAAGCGGAAATCCCCTGCGCGAAGCTCACACCTCTGGAGCACGCCGCTGTTCCAGCCCAGGGCAGTGGACAGCTGCA
>DATKLB010000107.1:0-13114 GCA_035542615.1 Spirochaetia bacterium
AGGTGTTACGCGGTGCGGCTCCACTGGCTCGGCAACCACGTAGACCGAGGCAAGGGTATTGTCCACGATATAGAAACCGACGCCCTCGTTGCCCAGCCGTGCGGCCACGGAAATGTCCGCGCTGCTGGGTCGCGTGCCTCCCGAGGGGTGATTGTGAATCACGACGTCGCCGCCGGTCAGGTGCGGAGCGAGCACGGGGACGGCCTCCTCGTTTCCCCGAGCGCCGACGGAGACCGCATCCACCCGGCCGTCCTCTCCGACCGTGCCGACCAGGAAGACCTCGTTGCCTTCCGCCTCTTCGATTGCCCTGCGGATCTCCGCGACCACGCGCGGAGTGAGCCGCTCCTCAGCTTTCACTCAGCAGCGTCTCCCAGCCTGCTCATCGTGCCTGTCAGGAGCTCGACAAACCGGGGGGCTGCCTCCTTCCCCGCGCGGATGACCTCCGCGTGATCGAGTGGCTGATCGAGGATGCCCGCCGCCAGGTTGGTGATGCAGGAGATGCCGAGCACTTTCATTCCAAGATAGCCGGCCGCGATGACCTCGGGGACCGTCGACATGCCCACCATGTCCACACCGATTGTCGACAGCATCCGTATTTCCGCGGGCGTCTCATACGAGGGTCCCGCAAGAGCCGCGTACACCCCCTCTTTGAGCGCAGCGGCGGAAGCGGATCGCGCCACATCCCGCAACGCGGGGGTGTAGACGGCGCTCATGTCGGGAAAGCGCGGCCCCAGGTCGGGGTTGGGTCCTCGAAGCGGGTTCACTCCCTGCAGGTTGACATGATCCTTGATCAGGACCAGCTCTCCCGGCGAAAACGAACGGTTGACCCCGCCGGCTGCGTTTGTGACGATCAGCGTGCGCACGCCGAGCCGGGCAAGCAGGAAGACGGGAAGGACGACATCGTCCATGGAGTGGCCTTCGTAGTAGTGAATCCTGCCAGCCATGACCGCGACGACGCTGCCGATCTTCAGGAGGCCGGAGTGGCCCGACACCGTTGGTTGGGGGAGGCCGGGGATGGCGCCGAAAGGTACGCTGTCGCCGGATACCGTGTCGGCGAACGCGCCGAGGCCTGAGCCGAGGATGATGCCGATACCCGGCCTGCGGGAGGTATGGCGGGCGAGCGATTGCCAGGCTTCATCGAGTCTGGTCGTGAAGTCGACGTTCATGACATGTCTCCTATTCAAGAGATTGGAGCAGCTGCCCCGGGTCCCGATAGAAACCAACCCCCGCGACCCGACCCGCCTTCTGGAGAACGCGCCAGTTCCAGACCAGATGGACTCCCACAGACGAGGCAATTTCGACGAGCCGCCGGTTCAGATGCGCGGACTCGACCTGCCGGCTGCAGAGGTACGCCTGGAGGACGCTGTTGTAGGCCCGGCCTGGCTTTTCGCCCCCGGCAGCGAAGGACGCCGGCTTCCTCTGCAGCCTGGTGAGCAGCTCGCGCGGATCCATGACAGGAAGGGAGGCAAGGGTCTGACCGGCTTTGTCCAAGGTGAGGAATCCTTCCTCCAGGATGTTCCTGGCCAGCTCTCTCCCCTGCGGCGCGGCGAGAAACGCGTCCAGGGTAAGGTTGCAGAGGGCAACGGGAAGGAAGAGGAGCTGATAGAGGAAGAACGAGCGCATGAAGGGCATGGCGTCGTCCACCTCGAGGATCTGAAAACCGTAGCCGCTGAGGCCACCGAAGAGCTTTCGGCCTTCAGGATGCCTCTCGACAACGAGCGCCGATTTTGCCGCAGCGAGCTCCACATCGCCTTCCTGCAGCCGGACGGCCGACGTCAGAGTGACGCCGAAGCGGCGCCTTTGCGGCGGGACGGCCAATCGCTCGGGCTCCGCGGCATCAGAGTTGAAAAAAAACACGGGGCCTTCGCTCCTTCCGATGAGGCCGCTGAAATCGGGTCTACGCAGGCTCCGAAGGTGGTGTCGGCCGAGCGTGACGATCCATGCGTCGGCACCCCGAGCCGACTGCGCCGTGATGCTGGCATGACGCAGGCCCTCGGCCAGCAGCCACTGAGAAGGATGGATGATGCGAACGGGCCTGTCGGGCAGAGCGGCAGCCCTCCTGGCGACGAGTGTCACATTGTGCCCGGCGAGACGGAGAAGACCACCCAGCAATGTTCCAACAGCCCCGGGACCCAGGAGCGTCACGTCCATGTTCGCTGCACTATAGCAAACGAGAAACGTTGACAGAAGGTGCCAAAAATGGTAGCTGTCAGGAATTACGCGCAGTGACACGGCCGCATCTTGTCGGAAGGGGACAGCAGGGAATGATCGTTTTGAAGTTTGGTGGAACATCGGTCCAGAATGCGGAGATGATGGACTCGACTCTGCAGATCGCCGAGCGGCAGATCGAGCGGGGACCAGTGCTGGTCTCCTCGGCCATGTCGAAAGTGACCGATCAGCTGCAGGAGATCGCGCGGCTCCTGGGAAGCGGGAAAGAGTCAGAGGCCGAGGCAATTCTTTCTTCCATCGAGGCGAGACATCGTGACTGCGCGCGCTCGTTCCTGACGAAGTCCAACCTGTCGGCGTGCGAGAGAGACCTTGCGGCCGTTACGAGCGAGCTGCACGCTTTCATCAAGGCCCTGTCCATGCTGAAAGAATGGTCCAAGCGCAGCAACGACGCGGTCCTGTCCTTCGGAGAGCGCCTGTCAACCATCATTCTCCTGCATCGGGCGCGCGAGCGCGGCATGACGGCCAAGCTCTACGATTCGCGGGACCTCTTGAAGACGGATGACGTCTTCACGCAGGCCACGCCGATCGAGGACCTCACGAACAAGCTCATCAGTTCTCGCGTGGAGGCAGCTCCAGGGGTCCTGTGCATCCTGCAGGGCTTTATCGGCTCCACGACCAGCGGCGCCACGACCACTCTCGGCCGGGGCGGGTCCGATTACACGGCAACCATTGTCGGCGCCGCGTTGCGCGCGGAGGAGGTGCAGATCTGGACGGATGTCAGCGGGATCATGACGTCGGATCCCCGCATCGTGAAGAGCGCCCGAACAATTCCCCAGATCAGCTACCGGGAAGCGGCTGAGCTCGCCTATTTCGGTGCAAAGGTCATCCATCCCTCCACGATCCAGCCCGCGATCAATCTCGGGATTCCCGTGTGGGTAAAGAACACGTTCCGTCCCGATGACGAGGGCACAAAGATTATCCCTCGTGCCGACGGCAACGGGCTGAAGGCAATTGCCTGCAAGAAGGGCATCACGCTGGTGAACATCAATTCATCCCGCATGCTGTTTGCCTACGGTTTTCTCCGGCGGATATTCGAGATCTTCGAGAAGTACCAGACCCCTGTGGACCTGATTACGACCTCGGAGGTGTCGGTTTCCGTGACCATCGACAACCCGGCAGCCGTCAACAACATCGCCCGCGATCTCTCGGAGATCGGGACCGTGGGAGTGGAAACGGACAAGGCCATCGTGTGCATGGTGGGTCAGGATCTCTGGAAGGACACCGCATTCCTTGCCCGGGTGTTCGGATGCATCAAGAAGACCCCGTTGCGGATCATCTCCCTCGGCGCATCGGATATCAACCTCTCCCTGGTCGTTTCGGCGGAGGACACCGAGAGCACGGTAGTTCGGCTGCACGAAGAGTTCTTCAGGGACTGACAGAGGCACGATGGAGATCGAGTTCCTCAAGATGCAGGGGTGCGGGGACGACTCGATCCTCCTGAGAGCGGCACAGCTTCCGCCGGGATTCGATTCGGAATTGCCCGCTGTCGCCCGAAAGATGCTTGACCGTCGATTCGGCGTCGGCGCGAACACACTCATCTTCATGGGAGCGATGGAAGAGACGGGTCTGTTTGCGCGCGGCTTCGATGCGGCAGGGGAAGAGCCTCCCCTGCCCTGCCATGCTGCGCGCTGCGTGGCTCGCTATGCTTCGGACTCGGGGGCAGCCGGCGGGCAGGATTTCATGGTCCAGACCTCCGACAGCCGGATGCGGGTCCAGATCATCGACAGCACCAACGTTCGCGTGGACATGGGCATGCCAATGGCATCCGAGACGCGAGCCGAAATCACCGAAAAGCCCAGCGAGTCGTTCACAAAGAATCTCCTCGTGGACGGGAAGAACGTCTCCTACACCCCGATCTCTCTCGGTCGCTCGTACGCCATGTTCTTTCTGCCCGATCTCGCTTTCCCCCTGAACAGGACTGCCAGGCACATTGCGGAGCAGCCCGATTTTCCGGCCCTCACGGGGATAGGGTTCGTCCAGGTGTACAACCGGGAGCAGTTGCGCCTGCGCGCATGGGAGGCAGAGGGGGACACGCCTGGCGATGAGTGCGCCTGCGCGGCCGCCGCCCTGGTTGCCTCCGTTGTCAACGGCTTCACTGACCGAGAGGTTTTCATCCATCTTCGCGGAGGAGATGTCTTTCTCCAGTGGGACGAGGCGGACAACCACCTGTGGCTCACCGGCCCCGCGGTGTATGTTTTCACCGGCACCTACGACTACGAGCCTCCCGCCGCGCGTGGCGCGGCTGCCGGCCCAGGGGAAGCCGCAAAAGGGTAGCCGGTGGAAGGATTCATCGATCGCCTCGCGGAACTCTTGAAGACCCTGTTCGGAAGCGAGGGTGGCTCCGGAAGCGGGGCCGGCACCCGGGGTCAGGCGGCGCGTTCGCGCGGCGCCACGGCGGACCCCGACTTCCAGGCAGCCTGGGAAGAGCTGAACGAGTACATCAACACTGGGAGAAACCGGCGGACCAGCCGCTCTTCGGGTCCTCGCGTCCGCCCTGCCGATGAATCGCTGCGCCAGGATTTTGCAAATCTGGAAGTGCCATTCGGTGCCGATATGGAAGAAGTGAGGAAATCGTACAAGAGGTTGATGCTGAAGTACCATCCCGACAGGCACGCCGGAGACCCGGAAAAGCAGAAGCTGGCGCTGGAGATCGCCAAGAAAATCAACCAGTCTTTCGAGCGGATCAGGAATCACCACGAAGGGTAATCGGGTTGACGACAGCTTCTGAGTTGACACCCTTCCTGATCCCTCGTATCCTTCGCAGGAAATGCAAATGGTCATAACGCTCACGGCCGCGGGGCTCCTGGCCCTGGTTGTCAGCACCGTTCTCACTCCGGTCGTGATCCGCATATCGCGCAGGCAGCGGTGGTTCGACATGCCCAACGAGCGCAAGATTCACACCAGCCCTGTTCCCCGGCTGGGCGGGATCGGAATGTTCGTGGCGTTCCTGACGTCGGCCCTTGCCGTGCCCCTTTTGCTGCCGGTTGTGGCGCCCGGCCCCTGGCCTGTTCACTATGGATTGAACTTCGTGCCTGTCTTCTTCGGCTTCGCCCTGATCCATGTCCTTGGCCTGCTGGATGACTTTCACGATCTCCACGCCATCTGGAAGTTCATCATGCAGATCGCGGCGGCAGCGCTGGTCATCGTTGGCTGCTTCGCCGTCTCCGTCGTGAATATTCCTTCAGTCGGCCCGGTTCCCCTGGGATTCCTGTCCTGGCCCGTGACCATCCTCTGGATCATTGCCATCAGCAACGCTGTGAACTTCGTGGACGGGCTGGACGGGCTTGCCGGCGGCATTTCGGCGATCGCCGCGCTTGCCCTGGGGGCGTCCGCCTACCTGATGGGAACCCCGACGCCTGCCCTCATGGCGTTTGCCCTGCTCGGGGCAATCCTGGGCTTCCTGCTTTTCAATTATCCCCCCGCGCGCCTTTTCATGGGAGACTCGGGCGCGCTCTTTCTGGGATTCACACTCGCTGTCATTCCGCTCCTGCGGACTCCCGGCTCCACGTCCCTGGGAGACTTGCTTGCCCCGGCGACAGTTCTCGCTGTTCCCATTCTCGACGTCGTCGCCGCGATCGCTCGCAGGGTCAGGGAGAAGCGGCCCATCTACTCTCCGGACAAACAGCACATCCACCACAAGCTCCTGGCCCTCGGTCTCAAGGACACGACCATTCTCGTTGTCATCTATTCGTTCTGCGCGTACGTGGCCCTCGCGAGCGTTGCCTCGATCTTCCTTCCGCGAACGCGGGCGCTGATTCTCTTTGGATGCGTGTGGGCGACGAGCATCCTCGCGTACGGGATTCTCACCGGGCTTGCCCAGAAACGGAAGGTGCTCGAGGAAGGGAGCCTGCGGCGGGGACCTACGTAGCCTAGTTACTCTGCGGACTCGAGCTCTTCCACCTCGCCATGGTCCTCCGAAGCCATCCTTTTTTCCGGCCATCTCTGGGGAGGCGTGGTCTCCACGACAGCAGGTACGACCTCCGCGGCCGTCGCGATGCCCTTCGGAAAGCGGCTGACGAGGGAAGCCGCCTCATCGACTTCCTGCCGCAACGACGAGCCGGGGTCGGTGAGTCCCGGCGACCTTCGACCGGCCTCGGATCCCAGGTCGAGCGCGGAGGAAAGAGATGACTCGGCCTGTCCCACCCCGTCGGCGGCGGATTCGGCAAGGCTCGCGATATTTCTGAGGGCTTCCTCCACTCCCTGGAGGTCCTGACGCAGGTTCTCGATGGCTCGGAAGGAATCCCGCGAGTCCGCCCCGATACTGCGAACGGCGTCCCGCATGACCTGAGCCAGATCGGCAACCTCCGAGGCCGAGCGGGCGCTGCGGTCCGCCAGCTTGCGTACCTGCTGGGCGACGACGGTGAAGCCGCGGCCCGCCTCGCCCGCCCTGGCCGCCTCGATTGCCGCATTCAGAGAGAGGAGCTCGGTCTGGTCGGCGACGTCTGCGATCAGGGCGACCACCTCTTCGATACGGGAGGTCTGTTCTTCCAGCAGGCCCGTTGCGTTCATCGCTCGCTGGATCGTCTCCAGCGATGTATCCAGCGCCTTTTCCCCTTCGCGGGTCGCGGCCAGGCTCGTGCCGGCGCTCTTGACCATCTGCCTGACCGATTGTGAGACACCGGCGAGCCCGCGGCTGATGTCTCTCACGGTCCGGGTCTGGCCGGCGAAGGACTCACGAACCTGCGCGGCGTCCGACGCCGCGGGGGGAAAGTCGAGCACAATCCTTTCGGACACGGCGCGTAGCTGCGTCGCAAGCAGCGCGAGCGCGCTCAGTTTCTGCAGATTGCCGGCCAGCTCCCCGATCTCCCCGCTGCGGTCCGCGTCCAGGGGCCTTGCAGTCTCTCCCTCGATGAGGCTCTGGCTGAAAGCAATGAGTTTCTTCAATTCCCGTCGCAGTGAAAACACCATCCCGGCCAGGAGCCCGAACAGCGCAGCCGCTCCCAGGAGGGCGAAAGAAACAGCGAGGACGGAGAACGTGCGGCTCGAATCGGCTTCAGCCTGGTCGAGTTGCCTGAGGATGGCTCCGAAATCCGAAAGAGCCTTCTGTGTGGCGAGGGTGTACGAAGCGCGCCCGCCCGGCAGGGAATCTTCAGCGTCCCGCAGAGCAGTCCTCCAGCCGGTGCGCATGAGGTCCCGCAGGTTTCTCACGGCCGCTTTCAGCTCTGCCGGATAGATTGCGGACGCACCGATGGAGGAAACCGCCGCGTCCAGCAGCCTGTCTATCTCGGAAGCCGTCGAGTCCACTTTCGCAAGGAGATCGCGCCGCGCACTATCCCGCGGGCCGGAGACGAGCTGATCGAGGCTCGTGGATATGACGCCGAGCTCGTCCTCCGCCTGCGCGATGAGGTGGGCATCACGCGTCGCGGTACTGTCCGCTATTGCGCGCGCGCCGTAGCAGAGCGCAACGAGAGCGACCGTTGCAACGAGGAGGATGGCGCCGCCGATGAGCTTCCTCATGATGGTGTGTTTCATAGCCCGTATTCCTCGATTTTGCGATGAAGGGTCTTCCGCCCGATGCCCAGGATCTCCGCGGTCCTGCTCTTGTTCCCGCCCTCCCTCCCCAAAGTCGTGCGGATCACTTCCTTTTCGACATCCGCCAGGCTCGTCCCTATGGGTACGCGCAGGTAATCGTCGGCAGCGCTTTCCCCGCGCACGTTGGGCGGAAGGTCTTCCAGCGTGATCGTGGATCCTTTGGACAGAACGACGGCACTCTCGATCGAGTTGCGAAGCTGACGGACGTTTCCCGGCCAGGAGTAGTTATACAGTGCAAGCCGTGCCTTCGGATCGATGCCCTCGATTGTTTTTCCGTTCTCCTGGGAAAACTCCTTGAGGAACGCCGCGGCAAGAAGGGCAATGTCCTCTTTGCGCTCGCGAAGTGGCGGTATGTGGATGTTGACGACGTTGAGCCGGTAGTACAGATCCTCGCGGAACGCCCCGCTCTCGATTGCCTGCTTGAGGTCGCGGTTGGTGGCGGCAATGACACGAACGTCGACCTCGATTGTCTCCTCGCCCCCCACCCTTTCGAACTTCTTTTCTTCCAGGACGCGCAGGAGCTTGATCTGCACGTTCTGGTTGATCTCGCCGATCTCGTCGAGAAATATGGTTCCCGTGTTGGCGAGCTCGAACCGGCCTCTCTTGCGGGTTATGGCGCCCGTGAAAGCTCCTTTCTCGTGTCCGAACAGCTCGCTTTCGAGCAGCGTCTCGGCCAGGGCCGCGCAGTGAACCTTGATGAACGGCTTGTCCTTGCGCGGGGAGTTGTAATGCAAGGCCTCTGCGATCATCTCCTTTCCCGAGCCGCTTTCCCCCGTGATGAGCACGGAAGAGCGGGACGGCGCCACCTGCCGCACCATTTCGAAGACCTGCTTCATCTCGGCGCTCTTGCCGATGATGCTTGCGAACTGGCTCCGGCGCTCCAGCTCCTCCTGCATGGCGCGGTTCTGCAGGGCCAGCTCCCGGTTGGAGAGTGCCCGTTTGACCATGAGGGAAAGCCGATCGAGATTGACCGGCTTGGTGAGAAAGTCGTAGGCGCCGTCGTGCATCGCCTGGACTGCCGACTCGATGGTGCCGTGGCCCGTGAGGATGATGACAGGCACCGTGGGGAACTGCGACGAGATGTTTCTCAGCAGCTCCTCCCCTGACATGTGAGGCATCTTCAGGTCGGTGATCACCAGGTCCACGTCTCCCTTGCTCACCGCATCCCAGGCCTCTTTGCCGTCGGCGGCAAGAACGACCTCATAGCCATCGAGAGCAAGAGCCTCCCGGAGGCCTTCCCGGATGTTCTTTTCATCGTCAGCAACGAGGACGGTGAGCTTCATTGCGCCTCCCCCTTGTAGTCGAGGAGAATTTTCTCCGTCTGGGGCACCGGCAGGGAAATGGTCACGGACGTTCCCTCGCCCGGGCGAGAGGTCACCGAGATATCGCCGAAGTGCTCCTTCACGATCTTGAATACGATCGTGAGGCCCAGCCCGGTTCCAAAGGGCTTGGTCGTGAAATACGGCTCGAAGATCTTGTCCATGATCTCTTCCGGGATCCCGGTTCCCGTGTCGGAGATCCTCACGAGCACCTCGTTCCCGGCGCGCCGGGTTTCCACGCGCAGCGTCCCTCCATCCGGCATTGCTGCAACCGCGTTCTTGATGAGGTTCAGAAGCGCCTGCTTGATGAATCGGGAATCGATCCTCATGATCGGGACCGCAGAGGACAGGTCCGACTCGACTTTCACTCCCGCCTGGTCAAGCTCGGGCCGCACGAAGTCCAGGAGCTCCGCGATCACGGCGTTCAGGTCGCCGTCCTCGAGGCGCGTGTCCATGGGCTTCACCGCGAAAAGGAAGTCCACCGCGATGCGATTGAGCCTGTCCACCTCCTCGCTGATCACATCGAGATGCTGGGCAATCTCCTTCGGGTCAATGGATTCCTTGCCGGCAATCTTCTTCTGGATGAGTTGAAGGTGGATGCCCATCGAGCCGAGCGGGTTCTTGATCTCATGGGCAACGCCGGCGGCCAGCGTCGTGAGGGACGCCAGGCTCTCGGCCCTGCGAAGCCGAGCCTCCTTGGAGCGTTTCTCCGTCACGTCCTCGATATGCACCACGTTTCCCTGCACACTGCCTTCGCTCACCAGCGGCAGGATGCTCACCGAGACGGTGCGCGGGGTGCCATCTCCCAGGGTGAACTCCCGGTCGGAGACTTTCTCCTGGCTGCGCAACGTGGCCGAAAAAAACTCCGACAGGTCCCTGTCTCCCAGGCGATCCCACAGGGGCCGGTTTCCGGTCTCATCCCCCTCGAAGGGAAAAAGGCGCTCCGCGGACTTGTTGAGAAGTATGACGCGGTGATCCCTGTCCGTGACGACTATCCCATCCGTCATGGAATCCAGCAGCATTCCCAGGAGGTCATTCTCCTCCGATACCCTCACGATGAGGGCGCGGACCTGGGCGGTATCCATTTTGCCCAGCCTGTCGAGCGCTTTTTGGATGAACTTCCTCACCGCGGCGCTCCCGCCCCGAGCTCACGATGCTCCCGACGGACGATCTCCCGCATGCGGAGATAAAGGGCTTCAACCACGGTTGTCGGGCTCATGTTCCAGACCTCTATCCGCGCCTGGCTTTCGCGGACCGCGCTGATCCATTCCTCGAGGGTCTCCAGGCTGACGCTGCCCTGACGAAGGGGATCGATGAACAGCAAGGTCAGCTCCTCAAGAAACGAGATGACCGCCTCTTTCTGATTTCTGTCGCGGACGGCCCTGCGGTCCGCCGGGATGAGATCGGCGAGCTCGGCAAGGATGTCGATGTCCGGTCCCTCGGGGCTCAAGACCGCCTCGAGGAAGCGGCGCGACAGCTTGGCGAGCCTCTCCGGATTGATCTCCTTCCAGGCGAGAAAATACGCGCGCAGGCTGTCGAGCCGCCCTGCTTCCTCCCGAAAAATCCGCGCAAGGACGTCCGCCTCCTCCAGCGCGCTCCGTTGCTCGAACTGATACGGCCGCAGCCGGGAGAGTACCGTGGGTATGATAGCGGCACGCCGCGTCGACAGCACAATGAGGTGCACCGCCTCCGGCGGCTCCTCGAGGAGCTTCAGGAGGGCGTTGCGTGCGGAATCCTGCATCCTGTCGGCGTTCTCGAGGATTGCCACTTTTTTCGAGTCACCTGCCGTCACATGGGCCCACGCTGACAGCCGCCGAATCTGTCCGATCGAGATGGTTTCCCCGCGGCCCAGGGAAGCAAGCTGAACGCACGCCTCGATGAGCTGTTCAAGAACGCTTCCCAGCTTCTTCGGGTCCGGCAGCTCGTGCCCGGGAGCCACCTCCAGTAGCATCTCTTCGATGCCGGCAACCTTTTCCTGGGCGATCCTGACCCGGGATTCCTCCGCATCCCATACCACGGTGTCGAACCTGCGCGTGAGCTTCCGCACAGCACGCAGGAACAGATACTGTGCTGGAGACTTGCGGTTTCGCAGGAGCGAATCCGCGCACGCCGCGATCTCCACGTCCCAGTAGCGAGGTCCCAGCAGGACCGTGTGGGGATGGGAGAGCTCTTTCTGGCTCCGACACGAGATACAGTCGCAGGACCAGTCACCGGTCCCCAGCCGGCAGGTGAGCACGCGGGCGCTCTCGAGGGCGGCGGAGAGCTTTCCACTGTACGGCGGTCCGAAGAACAGAGCCGACCGCGGGAAGCTGCCTTTCGTCATCTCGGCGCGCAGCGTCCCTACCGTCCCCTGCTGCCCGATGATGTTCTCGAACATCAGCGGATCCTTTCCCGGATCAGCCGGGCGATTTCGGCGGCAGCTCTCTCTCTGCTCATCCCTCGCGCTGCGCCTGCCATCTTCGCAAGCCGCCGCCGATCACGGAGAAGGGATTCGATGGCGGCGAGAAGAGACTCGGAGGTGGCCGTGTCCTCTTTCAGCACGAGCGCGGCGCCGGCGGAGCCGAACACCTCGGCGTTGCGAAGCTGGTCCCCCCTGCTGCCCAAGGACGGAAGCGGGATGAGCACCATCGGTTTGCCCATGGCGGCGAGCTCCGCCAGGGTGTTCGCCCCGGCCCGGCAGACGACCAGGTCAGCCGCGGCCATGACGTCGGGAAGCCCTTCGGTGATGAAGCCCGCGGTGTAGTATCCCGGGCGACGGGAGGGCGCGAAGTCCCTGTCTCCCATCTGGTGAACGACGAAACAGGTTCGGACCAGCCGAGGTGCGGCGTCGGACACGAGAGAGTTGATGAAAGAAGACCCGAGGCTGCCTCCCATGACGAGAATCAGCGGTGTGCCGGGGTCACACCCCACGAGACGGCGTCCCCGGAGCGCGTCGCCCGCAAACAGAGCGCTACGAACGGGGTTGCCGGTCACGACGGCCTTGTGGCGGTAGCGCTCGGGCAGGAAGCCGACTGTGGCCTCGAATGACAGGAATACCTTCTCGCAGAACCGGAGGTTGATGCGCGTGGCAAGCCCCGGATCGAAATCGGACTCGTGGGTGAACGCGGGAATCCCGCACAGATGCGCGGCCACCACCGGCGGAACGCTCACGAATCCCCCTTTGGAGAAAAGAAGCGACGGTCTCTCTTTTCGGAGGATCCTGACCGACGCGATGATCCCCGCGAATACGCGTGCGACGTCCGTTACGTTGCGAAGCGAAAGGTAGCGGCGCAGCTTGCCCGCGGGGATTCCGCGAAAGTCGATCCCCGCATCCTCCACGAGCTTCCTCTCGACGCCGCTTGCCGAGCCGATCCAGAGGATGCGGCATTTGATCTGCTCGGCAACCGCGATCCCCGGAAAGACATGTCCTGCCGTACCTCCGCCGGTCATGGCTACGACGGGTCTTTCCGGGGCCGCCACGGCGGAGTCCGTGACACGTGCGGCGGTCCCGACAGCCGGAGAGCTTGCCTGACCTGTGCCCATACTGTAGTTTCACCATACCATGAGACTTGTCCTGCTAGCAATCCAGATGATGATCCTGATCATTCCCCTCAGCGCCGAGGACCCGCTCTCGCGATATTTCCCCGATTCGTCCCTCAGCAGGCTGCGGCAGGGCACGTTGCTCGCGGCGAGCCTTCCACCGGGCTTCGGGTTGACCCTGATTCCAGCCATCGCCTCCCGGGAGGAAATCTCGGTGGAGGTCAAGGATAGTCAACCGAGCATTGGGGTGGAGGTGACCAGCCTCATCGGAGGACTGCCGCAGCGCATGGACACGGATGACGGGTGGCTCCTCCTGTACAACTGCCTCCACGCGGTCAGCACGATGAAAGGGATCAAGTATTATTCCATCAGCCGAGGCGGCTACCATGTGCTTTTCTCGGATTCCTACGTCGTGGATTCCGCGGAGACCAGAAACCGAGTCGATGACCCTCGTGCTGCAGAAATTCCCGCTGATGACCAGATCCTCACAGTTCAACAAGATGGCACCTTTGGAA
>DATKLB010000108.1:0-13590 GCA_035542615.1 Spirochaetia bacterium
CGCGCGGAAGCGCGGCTCGAGCTCGCGGGCCAAGATGCATCCCGTCTCTGCGAACGTCGATTCGACGATCTTCGGCGAGATCTCCGCCACGAGATCACCGGCGCCGGCCGCCCCGTGCGCATCCGCGTCCCTCGCGACCGCCGCTAGGAGCTCCTGCCACTCTCCCCGCGGAATGATCACTCTCTCCTTGAGCCAGTCGAGAAGCTCGCGGGCATCGCGCGGCGCGTAGCCCACCGCCGTCCTCTGCAGCTTCGCCTGGAACCCGGCCGCGAGCTCGGGCGACAGCCGGGGACGAAGCTCCGAGGAAAGGGCGAGCTCCCTCACCAGATCGGCGCGCAGCTGAGACCGGCCTCTCGCATCGGTGCCGGCGGGAGTATCGTCCGCGTACATGAAGACGTTGGTCTCTTTCCACGCGATGCTGCCGCAGAAAGGTGACGGAACGGGCGTGACGGCTTCATCCACCCGGATGATTCCCGCGGCGAGCTCGCCAAGGAGCATGGTCAGAGAGGCAAGGTCGAACTCCTCCTCGAGGCACGTCCTCCACGCCTCCAGGACGAGCGGAAAATCCGGGTAGCGGGAAACGGCTGCCAGCAGGCTCTTGGCGCGCATGCGCGTGAGCCAGAGCGGCGTTCTGCCGCGGGCAGAGGCGCGAGGGAGAAGCAGGGCGCGACCCGCGGCCTCGCGGAACCGGGCGCCGAAGAAGCCGCTCCCTTCCAGCCGCGCGCGCAGGAGCCTCTCGAAGTTCCCTGCCGTCACGAGGGAAAGGATCTCGGCCGCCGCGAGGTGCTCGGGGACCAGGAGCAGGATCGTGTCATCGTCCTGGAGCATTTCCGGTCTGTGTCCGAAGCGTTCCTCCCATGCGGCGGAGAGCGCGAGGCTGTACGGCCTGTTCACGCGTCCGCCCCACATGGTGTGCAGGACGATCTTCGCTTCTTCTCCTCTTCCCTGCGGATCTCGTGTGTGCTCGACCAGGAGATGATGGCGATGCGGCAGGTCCTTGCCCGTTGCCTCCCGCTGCCGGCGGAGGAAATCGATCATGGAACGGGCCGCTCCCTGCCGCAGGCCGTGCCTGTTTGAAAGCTCATCGGGCAGGTGCGTGTCGGCAAGCCGCGAGCTCCAGTCTTCCAGAGAGCGCGCGATCCTGTCCGACAGGTGAAAAGTCCTGTTGCGCTCCTCGGCTTTCCAGAACGGGGACATCGCCGTTCGAGCCTCCACGGGCACGACCTCGACGCTCTGGTGGTCGATCTTCTGGATGCGCCAGCCCTGCGTGCCCATGATGAAGCTGTCTCCGATAGCGCGCTCCCAGACGAACTCTTCGTCCAGCTCGCCCAGCAGCGCCTTCGAGTCCGCGGTGCGAAGCGCGAAGTATCCCCTGTCGGGAATCGTTCCGCCGTTCATGACCAGCCGCAGGCGCGCTGATTCCCGGGCGCGAAGCTCACCGGAAAGCCGGTCGAACGACACCATGGGAGACAGCTCCCGGATTCGAGTTTCTTCGAACCTCCCGGCAAGCATCTCGAGGACAAGGTCGAAGTGACGCCGGGGAAGCAGGTGATACGAGTAGCTTGTCCTGATCCAATCGAACAGCTCGTCCACGTTCCACGTTTCGGTGGAGGTCATCGAGACAATGATCTGGGCCAGCACATCGAGGGGGCTCCGCACGGGCGAGACCTCTTCGATGTCCTGCTCCCTCACGCAACTGGCGATCACGGCCGCATCCACGATGTCCTTGCCGTGCAGAGGGAAGATGACCCCCCGGCTCGTCTCGCCGACCCGGTGTCCGGCGCGCCCCAGGCGCTGCACCGCTGAAGAGACGGTGAACGGGCTCTGCACGAGGATGACCCTGTCCAGGGTGCCGATGTCGATCCCGAGCTCCAGCGAGCTCGTGGCAACGATGGCTTTCAGCTCTCCTCTCTTCAACCGCTGCTCCACGACCAGTCGCAGCTCCCGGGAGAGCGAGCCGTGATGCGCCCAGGCAAGCGGCTCTGCGAGCCCTTCGTTGATGAACCTGCTGAGCTTCTCCGCGTGCCTGCGGGAGTTCACGAAGAAAAGGGTCGACCTGTTCTCGCTGATGATCTTTCGACACTCGCGGGCAAGCGCGTCCCATATCGGCTTCTCATCCGCGTCTGCACCGCGCGGCGTCGGAGAAGCGCTCGGTCCCGGGCCCGGTTGCGATGGCTCGCCGGGGGGAGCAGCAGGGTGAGCCACGGGAAACGATACTGAAAGCTCGTACGTCTTGGTCATCGGGCAGCTCACGATCCGGACTTTTCTCTTCTCATATCCCGCCTGGTCTTCCCCCCTGACATGGCGATAGCCGCCGACCAGGTCGGCGACCGCGGAAAGGGGACGCACGGTCGCCGAGAGCGCGATGCGCTGGAACTCCCCGGAGAGCCGAACGAGGCGTTCGACCGCGGTCATCAGGTGAGCTCCCCTCTTGGTTGCAGCCACGGCATGGATCTCGTCAAGGATCACCGTGGCAAGCCCATCCAGCATCAACCGTCCGCGGGTCGATGAGAGGATGAGATTCAGGCTCTCAGGGGTCGTGATGAGAATCTCGGGGGGATGGGCGAGCATCCGCTGTCTTTCCGAGGAAGGGGTGTCGCCGCTTCGCGTCAGCACCGTGATGGGGGGAAACGGGCTGCCGAACTCGGAAAAAAACTCCTGGAGGCCGGCCAGCGGCGCAAGGAGGTTCCTCTGGATGTCGTTGTTGAGCGCCTTCAGGGGAGAGACGTAGAGAATGCGCACCTTGCCCGTGCTCCAGGCGCGTGTGACCAGCCTGTCGATCCCCCACAGGAACGCGGCAAGAGTCTTGCCGGTGCCCGTCGGCGCGCTGACCAGCACGTTGGCTGCGCTTGCGATCTCGGGCCATGCCGCCTGCTGGACCTCGGTCGGTTCACCCACGGAGCGCTGGAACCATTCGCCAATGAGGGGATGAAAGAGGGAGAGAACACCGACTCTTCCGTCAGCCATGGACGTTAGGGCCCAGCGAGCCTGTGGCGCTACGTTGATGAATTGTGCCTACTCCTTGCCGCTGAAACGAGGGTACTCATCGGTGAAATAGCCCAGGTACAGGTAGACGCGCATCGACCACCTGTAGGTACCAACGTTGAACGCATGCCAGGGCGAAGGGTAGCGACCGGTGAACAGGATGGTCCACCATGCCAGGAAAGCGAGGACGCCGCTCGCGATAACCCTGAAGAAAAGGCAGACATAGTGGGGTATCCTGACAGAGAGAGTTCCGAAGAAAAACCTCAGAATCACGATCCATCGATTGACGTGCTCAGGGAAAGGGACCTCGAGCTTTACGGTGTCAGCCTTTGCGCCGGGAAAGAAAGCGGGGTAGCCGTCCACGAGATTGCCGAAACCACCGAGGATGCCGATTGAGGCGGCAACACGCAGGTACCAGTTCAGATAACCGAGGTGGAAATGAAAGAAAGGCTCCGGGAACCTGCCGTAATAGAGCACTCCCCAGAAAGTAATGAACCTGATGATTGCCAGCCAGATTCCGACGATCGCCAGAAGGACGAAGTGCGGGATCGCGATAGAGACGAGGCCAAACAACCTCCGCAAGACGAGTTGAGCCCGAGAATACTTTTGCTGATGCGCGATCGTCAGCTTGATGTCTGACCTCCTTGAAAGGAAACAGAGGGCAGATTGCGATTGCGACGGAATGACGACAATCTGCCCTCCTCCTTGGCCCTCTGCAGAGAAGCCCACGTTTCTATGCGGCAAGCCTTTCGTATATCGTCGCCTGGGCGCCGGTCAATATGCTGAGAGAGATGAGATAGAGAATGACGGTGATGATATACAATACGACGCTGCCAGCGCCGTGAGTTGCCGTACTCAGGTAGTAGAAGATGCCAATGACCACGTAGGCAATTATCGCCAGGATTGCTTCGCCGCCAAAAATCGTCCACTTCCTGCCGTAGGTCAGCTTGTTGCTTTGGTTCATGGCCTCGAGAGGATTCAGTTCTTTCCCGACTACCAAAAGCAAAGAAAGGCTCCATGCAATTGCAAGGACAAGGCCCGGTATCACGACAAAGATCAAGCCGGCCAGGACCCCGAGATAGACCAAGGCAGCGGTGAGAAAGTATTCGCCCATTCTCTTGCGGTAGACGGGATTGAATATTTCTACCGCTGAGATCGTCTTACTCCCTCCCATTTTGACAGCGATAGTAGCCATCCCAATGGTGGTGCCAATATTCAGGTAGGGGATCCAAACTGTCAGTGCCCAAAGAATGATATTGACCGTGAACGGAATAACGTTCTTGAACCCCTTGGAAAATCCGCCCGCAATGATGGAACCCACAGTAAGTTCTGCCACAGCCTTACCTCCTCGCGAATCTCTCAAGCCCAGTTACGGCCTGTTGAAACCAGACCACTAGAAATTTCCAAAAAGTGCAAGTCTTTGCCTTGCCAGCTTCCCTCCTTCCAGCCTACATGAAATGACCCCCCGTGCAGCAACAAACAGCCCTCCTCGATCCCAAGAGTGTAATGCAGGTCCCGCCGGATTTCCAAGAAATTTCGCTGCCATAGGAGGACCACGCCATTGCTTTCAACGGGCTCTGCGGTTACTTTGTCCATGAAAGGCACGTGATGTGAACGCGCACGGGATCCTGCTCCTGTACCTCGTGTTTTTCTTCCTCGAATACTTCTGGGACCTTGCGCTGAGCCTGCTCAACCTGGGGCACGTCAGAAAAAACGCGGGAGCGGTTCCCCGGACATTTGCCGGCGTGATCGACTCGGAAACCTACGAGCGCTCGGTCTCCTACACGCTGGCGCGCGGAAAATTCGGCCTCCTGGCTGGTGCGATTTCCGCCGCGGCGCTGCTGGCGGTCGTCCTCAGCGGTTGCCTCGGGATCGTGGACGACGCAATCCGGACCCTTCCCATTCATCCCTATCTCCAGGGCGTCCTCGTCATCGCCGTAATCTCTTTTGCCTTCGGGATCCTCGCCCTGCCTTTCTCCCTTTACTCCACCTTTTCCATCGAGGCGCGGTTCGGGTTCAATCGTACGACGCCGATTCTCTACCTCGTGGATACTCTGAAGGGATTGGCAATCTCCGCGGTGATCGGCATCCCCGTGCTTCTCGGCCTTTTCTGGTTCATGGACAAGACAGGGAGTCTCTGGTGGATCTGGGCATTCGGGGCAATGAGCGTCTTCCAGATCGTGATGAGCATCCTTGCCCCGCTGGTCATCGCCCCGATGTTCAACACGTTCACCCCTCTGCCCGATGGCGAGCTGAAGGATGCGATCGTGGCGCTTTCCAAGAAGCTGGGCTTTCGGACCCGGGGGATTTTCGTGGTGGACTCGAGCAAGCGCTCCCGCCATTCGAATGCCTACTTTACAGGGCTGGGCAGAGCGAAGCGCATCGTGCTGTTCGACACCCTGGTGTCTTCCTCGACGAAAGAGGAGATCCTCTCCGTGCTCGCGCACGAGATCGGCCACGAGAAAATGAACCACGTGAAAAAAGGCATTGCTGCCTCTCTTGCTCTCTCCCTGGTCGGCTTCTGGATCATCAGCCTCCTTCTCCCGTATCTCCCGCTCTACCAGGCCTTCGGGTTTCATCGGGCCAGCTATCATGCGATCCTGATCCTCCTTGCTTTCTGCTCGGGACCGTTCACCTTTTTCCTGCAGCCTCTTTTCTCGATCTGGTCCCGACGCCACGAGTACGAGGCGGACCGATTTGCCGTCCAGGCTGTGGGTTCGGCGGCCGGGATGATTTCGGCTCTTCTCAGGCTCACGCGGGAAAACCTCAGCAACCTCACTCCTCACCCGCTGTACAGCTTCTTCCACTATTCTCATCCCACGCTGGCGGAGAGGATCGCCGCTCTCGAGGAAGCGCAGAAGAGGCTGCGGCCCGCATGAGCCCGGGCCAGAAGGAAAGCGATTCCACCGGCGCGCAAACCGTTGTCTGGAATCTCGATGACCTGTACCAGGCGCCCGCGGGTGAACGCATCGAAGCCGAGATGCGGGTGCTGGAGAGCGAGGTCGAGGTTTTTTCCGCGCGCTACCGGGGAAAAGTGGCGTCCCTGACGCCGGATGGCCTGAACGCGCTTCTTGTCAGCTATGAAGCACTCGCCGAACGCCTCGGCAGGGCTGACAGCTTTGCCCGGCTCTTCTGGACTGTCCAGACTGATGACCCGGCGCGTGGGGCGCTGCTGCAGAAGCAACTGGAGACCGAATCCCGCCTGTCCCAGCGCCTTGTATTCGTGGACCTGGAATGGGCAGACGCGCCCGAGGAGGCGGCGCTCCAGCTTCTCGGTGATCCGCGGCTGCAGCGATGGCGCCATTGGCTGGTCCTTTCGCGGCGCTACCGGCCCTACCTCCTCAGCGAGCCGGAAGAGAGAATCCTCAGGGAGAAGTCGGTGACAGGGAGGCAGGCATGGTCACGGTTCTTCGACGAGGTCCATTCATCGACGCTGTACGAATGGGACGGTGCCCGGGTCCCGCAGCAGTCGATTCTTGCCCATCTGTACTCGGCTGACCGCGATTCACGGAAAAAGGCGGCCGCGGCCCTTACGCGGGGCCTGCGCGGGGTCCAGCGGACCACCACGTACATCGTCAACACGGTTTTCTCGGATCTCGCGTCGGACAACAGGCTGCGAGGATACCCGAGCTGGATCGCATCGCGCAACATGGACAACCAGGTGGACGACGCAACCGTGGATGCCCTGGTGCGGGCTGTGTGCTCCCGCTACGAGCTGGTTGCACGCTTCTATCGCCTGAAAAGGAAGCTGCTCGGCCTGCCCGAGCTCTTCGACTATGACCGCTACGCGCCGTTGCCCGGTGCCGAGAGATGCTATAGCTGGCAGGAAGCCCGGGACACGGTCCTCCACGCCTATGAGAGATTTCACCCGCGGATGGCGGAGATTGCGTCGCTGTTCTTCGAGAAAGGCTGGATCGATGCATCGGTTCACCCCGGCAAGCGCGGCGGGGCATTCTGCGCCGCCACGGTTCCGTCACTGCATCCCTACGTCCTCGTCAATTTCCAGGGACAATCCGACGATGTGATGACGGTTGCTCACGAGCTGGGACACGGGGTGCACCAATACCTCTCTCGACCCCGCGGCGTCCTCTCGTGGAGCACGCCGCTCACCACGGCGGAGACGGCATCGATCTTCGGCGAGACGCTGGTCTTCGAAGACCTCCTGGCACGGGAGAAAGACCCCCGGGCGCAGCTCTCGATGCTTGTTCGGCGCATCGAAGGCTCCTTCGCGACCGTGTTCCGCCAGGTCGCCATGAACAGGTTCGAGGACGCCGTTCACCGGGCCAGGGCCAGCGGTGAGCTCACAACGGAGCAGCTTGGCGAAGCGTGGCTTTCCACGCAGCGCGCCATGTTCGGCGACAGCGTCACTCTGACGGACGACTACGGAATCTGGTGGAGTTATATCCCCCACTTCATCCATACCCCTGGGTACGTCTACGCCTACGCGTTCGGGGATCTGCTGGTTCGCGCCCTCTATGCCCGCTATCGCGAGGCCGGCGCGGGATTCCCGGATCTCTACCTCCAGATGCTCGCCGCCGGAGGCGCTGAGTGGCCGCACGAGCTGGTGAAGCCGCTTGGCGTCGATCTCACCGCTCCCGGCTTCTGGCTTCGGGGCCTCGATCTGCTGTCGGAAATGGTCGCCAGGGCTGAAGAGCTTGCTGCGAAAGCTTAACGGATGGATAGTGGCCTTCGGCAAAATTCCGACGCGACTTGATTTTCGTGAAAAATCGAGTACCATAGGGGTCGAGAGTTCCAACCACTGAATAAAAGGAGCGCGGCATGACGAGAAACTACCTGGTATTCTTTTTCGGGCTTCTGCTTCTCCTGATCTTCTCATTCCTGTTCTGCTACATATCGATCTACAATGAAAACCTGGTGGCAGGGATTCTCTCCATCGTCGGGTTCCTCGCGGTGCTCGTCATCTCGATCATGATCGGGCTTGCCAGCAGGGAAGACGGCGGGGCCCTGTACGTCTGGTTTTTCGCGGTCGCCGGAGTCACCGCGGTCCTCTTCGTCTGGTACCTCTCCCGGGCAGGGACGCTCTTGAAGATCTGGTAAATTGACTCACTGGCGGAGTGAGCCCCGGCCGCGAGCCGGGTTTTTTTCGCACCCTGTTTCCCGCGAGCGGGATCGTCAGATACCGTTGTCTCAGACGAGGTCCGCGGTCACCGCCTCGGCCGCGCGGCACAGCTCCCCGGGAGAAACGATCACCTGGATCCCCCGGGCCCCCGCGTTGATGTAGATCCTGTCGTACGCCATCGCGATCTCGTCGATCCAGGTGGGATACTTCTTCTTCATGCCGATGGGGGAGCAGCCTCCCCGCACGTAGCCGGTGAGCGGCGTCAACTCCCTGAGCGCAACCAGCTCGATTCTCTTTGACCCCGAGGCCTGGGCCGCCTTTTTCAGGTTGAGCTCGGAAGGGCCGGGGACGCAGAAAACGAGGGGCTCGTTTTTCTCATTGCGGGCAACGAGTGTCTTGAAAACGATCTCCGGCTCGACCCCGAGAGCACGCGCCACGCTCACGGCGTCGAGGTGCTCGTCGCCGACGGGGTATGCTGCCGTGGCGAACTCCACGCCGAGAGATGACAGGATCCGCATCGCATTGGTCGTGGTCACGGGCCGGTCGTCTCCTCGCTGACAGGGTGGCGGCTTTTCGTTATCTTATGCCCCATGGATTCCTCGGAAAGGGATGGGCAGTGCTTCTGCTGCGGAGTTGACAACGAAAAAGGCCTGCACCTCGAGATCACGTACCCGGAGAAAGGATCGGCGGAGACCATTCTGGAGATCCCCTCCTGGTTTTCCGGCTGGAAAAAGATGACCCACGGCGGCTTTCTGGCAACGATTCTCGACGAGATCATGGCGCACGCATGCTTCGGAATTTCGCAGAAAGCGGTGACAGCGGAGATCACTGTTCGCTTCCAGAAAACCGTGGAGATCGGGTCACGCATCCGCGCCGTCGGAAGGGTGCAGGAGGCGCGCGGACGGATTCTCAACACACGGGGATGGATCTATGACGAGGAAGGAACGGTGGCCGCCGAGGCCACTGCGCGCTTCATTGCGACAGCCCATGTTTCGCGATCTTCCGTGACAAAGACTTCCGAGTGATGGCGAGCTCCCGCCCGGCCCGCGGCGTGTTTCTGGTGTGACTCACGGCTCTTCCCTGGTCCTCTCGAACGCGGTTTTGAGATCCGATGCGACGGCGAGGAAATGCTCCCTGGTGCGGATTCCGAACTCCAGCAACACGGGCTTCTGGATCTGATCGAAGGAAATCAACCGGCGCTCCAGGTCACACACGGCATTCGCCAGGTAGACGCAGAACACCACGTCCCTGTGCCTGCGGCTGGCATAGAGCGGCTCGTGGTGAAACTTTATCCCTTCCACCAGCGTGTCGGGGAAGTTCCACTTCTGCGCTATCGTGGCCCCGATATCTGCATGATTCATCCCGAAGGAGAAACGCTCCAGGATCCGCGGCGGGATGTTTTTTTCCATCGAAAACTTGCGCATCTTCTCCTGTGTCCTGGGATGCAGCGACCTGACGACGATGAAGCCGAGGTCGTGGAGGATGCCGGCCACGTATGCGTCGTCGCGGATCTCCCGCTGGTGCTTCACGGAATCCGCCAGGAGAAACGCGTAACGGGCCGTTCGAAAAGAATGCTCCCACAGTGTCTTCATGCCCGAGCGGCCCCGGAGAATCTTCTGGTAGCCGAACGAGTACAGGAGGTGATGAAGGCTTCTCATGCCAATGAGCTTCACCGCCTGGGCAACGCTGTTCGTCCGCGAGGGCAGCCCGTAGTACGCGGAGTTCACGTGACGCAGCAGCTCCGCGGTCAACGTGGGGTCGCGAGAGATCCTGGCGGCGATGCGGGTAATCTCGACATTCGGAACTTCGGTCAGCCGAATCAGCTCCATGACGCTCTCGGGGTAGTGGGGCAGGGACTCGATGTCGCGCACGAGCACATCGGTCAGGATCCTCATCTGATCGAGATGAACCTCGCCGACGGGAATGGCAATCGATGAGAGAGTCCCTCCATCGACGTTGCGGATCTGGAAAGCCTTTTCCCCGAGACCGATCCTCTTCAGGAACTGCAGGAGGATCATGATCCCAAGACCGGCGCCCTCCGTGGTGTCCACGGCCGATTCCAGGGCTTCGAAGAAGGAGTGAAAAGACCGGGCGACGGTGATCCTCTCCTTGATGCGTGCCATCTCCATCGCGCTCAAAGAGACGCTGTTCTTCACCGAGATCGTGAGGGATCGCCCGCTGGACTGAAAGATCACTTCGATCAGATAGCGTTTCGCACGAAGCTGCTGCACCCAGTGATCGAAGTTCTCCGACATCGCCAGCAGGAAACCCTTCATCCCCGCTTCGTAGTCTTCCCTGCGGGAAATTTCCAATCCGTTTTCCTCGAAATAGACGCGCTTGGCATTCGCCTTCTGAGCGTTCGAAATGAGCTCCTTCACGCAGTAGGAAAGCGGCTCGAGGAGCTTTTCCTGCCCGAGCTCGGCAAGGTACAGCTCGAGGATCCTGTCCACCAGCGGAAAGGACTCGGGAGGCAGGACCGTGAGCCTGAACACGAGAGGAACAGACCTGCGGACCGCCTTCTGGATATCGGCGATGTCGATCTGCTTTTTCACTATAGAGATGATTATACAGTTTCGGAGGACGCCGCGCCATCGGATCCTGGCGCCGTTCCAGCGGATTTCAGCGCGCGCCGGCTGATCTCAGCGCGGCGCCATTCCGTTTCGATCGACCTCTTCCGTGCCGATGATCAGGCCGACGACCTCATCTGGCGTGGTGTCCCGGGTGATTCTCTCCGCCACTTTCTTCCCCCTGCGCATGACGGCAAGGCGGTCCGTCACGGAAAAGACGTCGTACATCTGGTGACTGATGATGATGATGGGAACATTCTGGCCGCGCAGCACCCGGACCAGGTCGAGCACTTTCCGCTGCTCCTGGACGCCGAGCGCGGCGGTCGGCTCGTCCATGATCAGCAGCCGGGCGTTCCAGTAGATGGACCGGGAAATCGCCACCGCCTGGCGCTGCCCCCCCGAGAGGTTCTTGATCTGGCTCCTGAGGGACGGAATCTCGATCTCCAGGCGCTTGAGAACCTTGCTGGACTCCTCACGCATGACATCGTGGTCCAGCACCGGGATGAAACCGAGGAACGGCTTTGTCCTTTCCCTGCCCAGAAAGATGTTGGCGTAGACATTGAGGTTCTCAGCGAGCGCCAGGTCCTGGTACAGGGTCTCGATGCCGAGCTCCAGGGCATCCATCGGGCTTCCCATCTTCACTTCCCTGCCCTGGAAAAGGATCTGTCCCTCGTCGGGGTGATAGACTCCCGAGACCATCTTGATCAGCGTGGACTTTCCCGCCCCGTTGTCCCCCAGGAGGCCGACAACTTCCCCGGGACGCACATCCAGGTCGACGCGGTCCACAGCAGTGAGCCCGCCGAAGCGCTTCGTCAATCCGCGCACCTGCAGCACGGCGTCCGCCATCATTCCCTCCTTCCGACCATGTCAGGGAAGAACTGGTCGATCAGCACCGCGATCACGAGGATCACGCCAATTGCGATATAGCGGTTGTGGTATGGCACGCTCAGGTTGACCATGCCCGTTTCCAGGGTGGCGATGATCAACGCGCCGATGATCGTGCCCTTCACGGTTCCCGTTCCTCCGTAGAGGCTCGCGCCCCCGATGACCACCGCGACCACGGAGTCCAGCATCCGCGCGCTGCCTGCGTCCGCCCGCCCGGTGACGTACTTCAGCGCATACAACACACCGGAGAGAGACGCGAAGAACGAGGAAATGACGTACACCCACGTGAGGTGCCGCGGCACGTTGATCCCTGCGCGGATCGCCGCGTCCTGGCTTCCGCCGATTGCGTAGTTGTGCTGGCCGAATCGCGTGCGGCTGAGGATGAAGGCAAAAATGGCGATGAAGACGGCCGCGATGATCACGATGATGGGGAGGATGGAGAGCATGATCTTCAGGTCGTCGGGACCGACATGCTCGGGCTTGATGAAAACAGATACAAGCTTCCTCGGGATGATGTACAGGATGTACTCGTTTCCGAGGAACCCCGCTTCCGCCGGCAGACCGGAAATCGGCGTGTTCCCGGAAACGATCTCAGAGACTCCATACGCAATGCCGTACATTCCGAAGGTGGCCAGGAATGCCGGCACTTTCAGACGCGCAACGAGGGTTCCGTTGATGAAGCCCGGCACGACGCCCAGGGCGAGGGCGATCAGTGCCGCCAGGGGGATGGAGGCGGAAGGAGCCATCCCTGCGGCTTGGAGCATGACCATGAACTTGGCGCAGATGACCGCTCCGAAGCCCATGACAAACCCGACAGACAGATCGATGCCGCCCGTGATGATCACGAACGTCTCTCCCATTCCCAACAGCAACACCGGGAGGCAGGCCACCAGGATGTTCTGCAGGTTCTCGAGGCTCTGGAAATTCTGGCCCAGGATGATGAAGGCGGCAACCTCGAGAATGAGGAACAAAAAGGCCCAGTTGCGGCCTGCCCAGAGCGTGGCCCCGCCACGGCGCTTTACGGCCAGCGCAGTCTCAGGCAAAGCTGGACCTCCTTTCGGCCGTGAACTGGTCGATCACCACCGCGGCTATCAGGATCAGGCCGGTTGCGATGTACCGGAAAAAAGCCTGTATCCCGACGATGTTCAGCCCGTCCTCAAGCGTCATGAGGATGAGAGTACCGATGAGTGCGCCCCCGATTGTACCTTTGCCGCCCATGAGGCTGGCCCCGCCGATGACGACCCCGGCGATGGCGAATAGCTCATACGAGGAGTTGAAGGTGGTGAAATTGCCGATACCGATCCGGAAGACATAGATGATGCCGGCGAGCGAGGCAAACAGCGAAGACAGAATGTAGACCCACACCAGGTGCCGAGGGACATTGATGCCGGACCGGATAGCGGCGTCCTTGCTCCCGCCGATCGCGTAGGTGTGCTGGCCGAACCTGGTCCGGGCCAGAACGAATGCGGCCACCACGAGGATGACTCCCGCGACAAGCACCGTGCTCGGCACCAGCCCGATGATGGCGCGGATGTCGTCCGGCTTGAGGTTCGGCGGTCGTTCAAAGAACGAAAACGACTTGCCGGGAAGCAGGTAGGAAATGAAGCTGTTGCCGAGCTTCTGGACGCTCGGCGGAACGAAGTAGATCGGAAAGCCCTGGGAGAAGCTCAGCGCAAGACCGTTTGCCACCCCGTACATGCCGAGGGTCGCGATAAAGGGGGGCACCCGCAGGCGGGCCACCAGGAGCCCGTTGATCAGGCCGGGCAGGATCCCCACCACGAGCCCCACGAGCGTTCCCGCCACCATGCAGGCCGTCTCGGAGTACTTGGCCGCATACATGTCCCGCATGACGATTGCGGAAACCACGTTCACGAAGCCCATGACGAAGCCGACGGAAAGGTCGATGCCTCCCGTCACGATGACAAAGGTCTCGCCGGCACTCAAGAGGGCGTACGTGGTCGCGAAATAGAGGATATTGGAGAAGTTCTTGACGGCGAAGAAGTTGCGGCCGACAAGGCTGAACGCGACGATGAGCAGAATCAGGAAAAAGGTCGCCCAGCGTTCTTCGATATA
>DATKLB010000109.1:0-4922 GCA_035542615.1 Spirochaetia bacterium
GCTGCGGATGGCCGGCCACTTTGACTCGATCTGGCGGGAGAGCTCTATGATCTGGCTCTCGTATCCCACAATGATGGGTTTAGCACCTACTCCCATGCTCAGGTATTGAAGAAAGAGGTCACCGGACGAGTGTTCAAGAAAACCGAGGCTCTTGAAGAATTTCCTGACATCGGGGAGCACGGTGTCGATGGTCGCGTCGGTGGCGACGTCGCCAGCGAGAATATTCGCAAGCAATCCCGCAAACATGTTGCCGGAATTGGATTTGTTCGGGTCGGTGGAGATGATCGTGACCTTGCCGTACAGCTCCGTGAGGCCGATCGCGCGCCAGGATGTTCCCGTTTCCACCATCCGGATCAGTTTCGGGAAGTCCGTGACGTAATAGATGGAGTCGCGGACCTGGACGATTCCCTCGCGCACCAGGGCGTCCGCGACGATGTCCCAGCTGTAGAGCACGATCGGCGAATAAAAGATGACCTCTCCTTTTGCGAGCGAGTTCCCCTGCAGCGTCTTGTACAGCTCGAAGGCGACCTGCGATGAGGGCCAGAGGAAGTCCATCCCCTCCGTCTTCCCCGTGACCATCTCGATGGAGCCCGCCTTGGCGTAATCCAGCACCGCGCCGTAGCGCTTGCGGAGGAGTCCCCGGACCTTCTCGTCGTCGAGGAAACCCACCTTCTCCCCCCCGACGTAGCCGTGGAGCGTAACTGCCGGCGGCGCCGCCTGCGTCCACCGGTAGACGAGTGACGCTGCGACGACGAGGAGGAGAATCCCGATCCCGATCAGCTTATTTCGCACGGTCCAGGCCCTCCAGTTGTAGTGTCTGCTCGAGGAGTTTGAGCTCGGTGTCAAGGTCCAGGACCTCGTCCTGGGCCGAGGCCGCGAGCTGCTGCTCGAACACGCGTTCGATGGGGTCGAGCATGGATTCCACCTTCGCCAGCGCCGCGCCGATTTCCCCGGAGGCATTGCGGCGAGAGCCAAGGTCGACGTACCGCTGGACGATCGTCACTGTCGCTCCGAGGTAGTAATTCAGGAACTGGCGGACGCGCTTCGCGTCGCGGTGGTTCTCCCTGACGCGGTCCACGATCTGTTCCGCGAGGTCCGCGAGGTGCTGGATTTTGGCGCGCACCTCGGGTTTGTCCACCGAGGAGATCAGCCCCCTGAACGTCTTCAGCTGCGCGTCCGCAGATGCGATGATTTCCGCTGCGGCACGGTCATCCTCCTCAAGCCCGATCTCCCCGGCTCCCGCGCCGGCCCGGGCCATCAGGAACCTCCCGGCGACGTAGCCGGCCCCGGCGCCGATCGCGGCAAATGGCAGGGGGACGCCGAGTGCAAGATAGAGCACGCCGAAGAGCACGCCGCCCAGCCCCCCGGAAACGATCTCTTTCATTGTCAATTGTACGCTTTGACGGTGCGGAATACGCTGACGAGGTCCTTGCGGCCGTCAAACACGCGCCCGCGCGAAAAATCCGCGAGTGCGCCGAGCTGCTCCTGGGAGGCCTCGCCGAACATGATGGCATGGATCGGCACGTCCAGTCCCGCCGCCCGCCATGCGCTTTTCACGTCGTCGAGCGAGCGCCCCCTGTTGGACTTGCCGTCGGTCATCAGGATGACCGCGGTCGTATAGTCCCCGGCGTGATAGCGCTGGATTTCCTGGATGCCGCGGATGACGGGCGCATAGATATCGGTGCCGTCGTTGGGGGAGAGCGATGCGATCTCCCCGCGGAGGCGCGACACCGCCGCTGTGTCGCCCACCCGTGCGGTCCAGACATCCAAGGGAGCCTCATTGAAGGGGATGACCGTTACGATGTCGCCGCGCGATCCCTGGAGGAGGAACTGGCGCGCCTTCTCCCTGTCAAGCAGGAGCTCCATGGCCTCCTTGAGTGCGCGCACACCTTCTCCCTCCATGCTTCCCGAAAAATCGAGGCAGTAGACAGTGAGCGAGGGCTTGCGGAATTCCGTCTGGTACAACGTGAGCGCGTCCAGCATCACGTCCGCGGGTGGGAGCTTGATGGGCGCGAGCACCCTGTCGATGTGAATGCCCCAGGCGGGATTGAAGACGGCGGAATCGGGCGTCGCAGTCACGGCGAGGTAGCCCACGCGGCGCCCGCGCATGAGAATCTCCCGCTGGACTGGCTCCTGGAGCAGGTAGTCCTGGAGCTGGCGGAAGAACTCCTCCCGGCGGGGAACGCCCTGGTTGACGAAGCCGATCGGCGAGTCCGCGAGGACGAGCCCGTCGACGGGGTAAACGACATAGAGCGGCTCGCGTCCCTGCTTCACCAGTTCCTGGTTGGCTTCGATGATCATTGCCTCGTAATTGACCATCGCATCGTAATCACCCTTGAGGAACAGGTCCTTCAGCCAGCCCGAGCTACCCGCGGAGCGGTTGATCCCCGAGAGCAGCTCGCGGATCTCATTCCCGAGGGCGGGCTTCGCCAGGTCGGTTGCCGAGAGGACGTCGGGGTTGCCCGCGAGGGCATAGAGGAATCCAATGTAGGCACTGGCGCCGGAATTGGACTGACTTGCCGATGTCATCATGAAGGAGAGCTTCTTCTCCCGGATTGCGCGCAGGATATCGCGCACGGTCACTTCGCGATCGGTGAAGCCCAGCTCCTTTGCCTTGCTCAGGCGTATCCCGAGGACCACGGGGTTGATCATGACGGACCTGGCGTTGTGCACGCGGAATTGGCGGTCGCCGAGCGTGATCCAGATGCTTGCGGCCGGCCACACCGCGTCCGCGGGAATGCGGTCCTTCTGCAGTTCCGCCATGATATCGATGGATCCCTCGTAGCGCATCTCGAGATCGATTCCGTGGTCGTGCGCGAAATCGCGGAGCAGGGGCTCGAGCGTCTCGTTTTCCGAACCGGAGAGGATGACGAACCGCTCGTGCCGTGCGCAGGAAGCGCAGAAGAGAGCGAGGGAGGCAAGAGTGACACACCAGAGTCCGCGAACCATGTGTCTTCTCCTCAGGATATGGTGCTCAGTCGCGCCATATATACGTTAATCCCCCCAAAAATCCAACTCGCATGTTACGGAATTGTTACCCCGGGGCCTCCGGGTTTTGACGTTGTCGTCGCCGGGAGGTATATTGGTAGCGCCAGTTATTTGAGAAGGCGCTCAACATCCTCGCGGGAGGCACGGGCGCCTTTTTTCGTTCTGTGGAGAGCGGCGCGCCTCGACCGTGACAATGACCGCGTCGCCTTGCTCTTCTTCGTTTCAATTCCGGGGGACGGTAATGAACGATCGAGTGTGGAATGCAGATGACACTGCCCGGTCACGAACGGACCTGGCGGTACTCCTGATTCCCGGACTGATCACGGCGATCGTTCACGTGCTGACCAGCAAGGGGTTCGGATACTTCAGCGACGAGTTCTACTATATCGCCTGCAGCAACCGGCTGGATTTCGGCTACGTCGATCATCCCCCGCTTTCAATACTTCTCCTGAGAGCCGATCGCTGGCTGTTCGGTGACTCGCTGATGTCGATCCGATTGCTCCCGGCGATCGCCATGGGCCTCACAGTCATCCTGACCGGCCTCCTCGCGCGGCGCCTCGGCGCGGGGAGATTCGGGCAACTGCTCGCCCAGGTGTGCGTCATGGTCGCCCCCGTCTACCTCGGGGTCGGCCACACATTCTCGATGAACGCGTTCGACGGGCTTTTCTGGTTGGGGGCGCTCTGTCTTCTCGTGCTCATTTTCGACGGGGGGAGCCCGAGGCTCTGGATCGTGTTCGGCCTGGTGGCAGGCCTGGGGCTCCAGAACAAGATCAGCCTCCTGTTTCTCGGTTTCGGCCTCGTGGTCGGCCTGGTGCTCACGGCGCAGCGCCGTCAATTCCTCTGCGGCTGGATCTGGGCGGGAGGGTTGGTCGCGGGCCTCATGTTCCTGCCGCACGTGCTGTGGCAGATCTCCCACGGGTGGCCGACGCTGGAATTCATGGAGAATGCGCGACTGTACAAGAACGTCAGGTTGTCTCTGCCGGCCTTTTGTCTCGAGCAGTTCCGGCAAATGCACCCGTTCACATTTCCGGTCTGGCTTGCCGGGCTCTGCCTGCTCCTTTTTTCCCGTGCGTGCAGGAAGTTCCAGGCGCTCGGGTGGTGCTACCTGGCCATCCTGGTTCTCTTCGTGGTGGCAGGGGGCAAGAGCTACTACCTTGCACCCGCCTATACGATGCTGTTCGCTTTTGGCGCGCTCTGGTTCGAGAAGAATATCTCCCGTACTGCCACCCGGACGGGGGTGCTGGCCGTGATTGTCACCGGCGGGGTCGTTACGCTGCCTCTTGCCATGCCCGTACTGCCGGTGGAAACGCATATCCGGTACGCCGCTCTCCTCGGCCAGAGGCCCGACGCAGGAGGGGAGCGTCATGAAGTGGGAAGGCTCTCCCAGTATTTCGCGTCCATGTTCGGCTGGGAAAACCTGACGGGAGAGGTCGCCCGGGTGTACCAGGCCCTGCCGGTCGAGGACCGTGGGAAATGCGGCATCTTCTGCATGGATTATCACCAGGCCGGCGCCGTCGACTTCCTGGGAGGGAGATATGGACTTCCCCCGGCGTCGTCGGGGCACAACAATTACTGGTTGTGGGGACCGCACGGCTCCTGGGAGGTGGGCATTGTCATCACGCGGAATCCGGCGGAGCTCCCGGGTTTCTTTGACAGCGTTTCAACGCAGGGCCATATTCATGACGACACGGGCTATGTGCAGCCTTCCGAGAACAACCTGTCGGTATGCGTCGTGCGCGGGCCAAAGACACCCATCGGGACCCTGTGGGCCCGGGTGAAGCATTTTGAGTGATCCGGGACTTCGCCCGGCCCTGTTTGTTGTGTACTGAAACCGTCCATTGTTCCGCCCGGAGCCTCTATGCCCTGGTTTTTCTGGCTATTCCCGATCGCGTTCGCCATTCACAATGTGGAGGAAGCGATATGGCTCCCCGCCT
>DATKLB010000110.1:0-8047 GCA_035542615.1 Spirochaetia bacterium
CCAGCCCCGCGCAGAAGCCTGAGATGGTGTACAAGATCAGGCGGTACTTCCGCACGGAAATACCGGAAAGATGCACGGCCTCCTCGTTTCCTCCCAGGCCGTAGGCGATCCTGCCCAGCATTGTGAAGCGAAGAACGATCCAGCCGATGATGTACACTGCGGCGAGGATCAGGGTGGACACCGGGAGCGCGCCCAGCTGGCCGCGACCAAGGAACATGAACTTCTGGATGAGGGGAATGGTGTAGCCGTTGGTGTAGACCAGGGCGGCGCCCTTGAAAGCCATCAGGGTCGAAAGCGTCGCAATGATCGGCGGGATGCGGAAGAAGGTCACCATGGAGCCGTTGAGAAGCCCCATTGCGCACCCGATGAGGAGGACAAGCGTCACGGCCACCGCGGGGTGCATTCCGTTGAATTGCATGAATCCCGCCACGAGGACCGCGATCAGTGAGATGCCGGTGCCGATGGAAAGGTCGATGCCGCCGCTGATGATCACCATCGTGACGCCCACCCCGGCGATACCGACGATCGCGACCTGTTTCAGCAGGTTTGTGAAGTTGGACAGGGTAAAGAAGTACCTGCTCAGGAGGGCAAGCACCAGCGCTATGGCGATGAGGGCCACAAGGGCTCCGATCTCCGGAGTCAACTTGAAACTGCCGCTCGGCTTCGCCTCCGCCGTCCGTGCCGTCGTGCTCACGCTGTCTTTACCCCCATTGCATGATGGAGCAGAACGCCGATGTCGCTTCCCCGGGGCAGCTCCGCCACGATCCGCTTGTCATGGAGGACAAGGATCCGGTCACTCAACCTGATCACCTCTTCCAGCTCCGAAGAAACGAAGATGACCGATTTCCCCCCCGCCGCCAGCCGCCGGATGACTTTGAAGACCTCTTCCTTGGCGCCGACGTCGATGCCGCGGGTCGGCTCGTCCAGGAGGAGGACGTCAGCGTTGGCGAACAGCCACTTGGCGAACACGACCTTCTGCTGGTTGCCTCCGCTCAACATGACGACCGGCCTGTCGGCCGATTCAACCTTGATGGCCAGTTCTTCGATCAGCGCGCGGGCGACGCTCGCCTCGTAGGCAGACTTCAGGAAACCAAGCCGGAAAAACTTACTCAGGCTTGCGAACGCGATGTTGTGCTTCACGCTCATGCCGAGGACGAGCCCCTGGCGTTTTCGGTCCTCCGGCATGAGGGCGATGCCCGCATCGATCGCGTCCCTGGGGGACCGCGCCAGGACCTCGCGGCCGTGCACCACGACCCGACCGGCGTCCATGCGGGCCGCGCCGGCAAGCGCCTGAAGAAGCTCGGTCCGGCCGGATCCCACCAGCCCGGCAAGGCCCAGGATCTCCCCCCGGTAGAGGCGGAAGCTCACGTTCGAAAGCTTCCCTCTGATCGAGAGATGCCCCACCTCGAGCGCGACCTCGCGCGACTCGCCCGTCTCGCTTTCGGTGCGTCCGGCGAGCGTCTTGCTCTCACCGATCATCAGCCGCACGACCTCGTCTTGCGTCGTCTCCCCCACAGCCAGGGTATCGATCTTCCTGCCGTCCCGGAGCACGGTGACGCGGTCGCAGATCTTGAACACTTCCTCGAGCCGGTGGGAGATGTACACCACGGAAATCCCGTCTTTCACCAGGGAGCGGATAACCGAGAACAGGACGTCCGTTTCATCAACTGTCAGGCTCGCCGTCGGCTCGTCCAGAATCAGGATCTCGCAGTTGCGGGCGAGCGCCTTTGCTATCTCGACCTGTTGCTGCTGGGCGGTGCCAAGCTCACTCACGACGTTCCCCGGCCCAAAGGAAACCGCAAGCCTCCTGATGATTTCCTCCGCCCGTTCCTGAAGCCGCGCCCAGCTCACGAAGCCACTTTTTTCCGCCTGCCTCCCGAAGAGAACGTTCTCCGCCACCGTGAGGTTGGGGAACAGTTTCAGCTCCTGGTGCACCATGCTGATGCCCAGAACCTGAGCTGCATGCGGGCTGCCGATCCTGACCTCACGACCGTTGACCAGGATCCGGCCGGCGTCAGGCTGGAGGGAGCCGTTCATGATGTTCACCAGGGTACTCTTGCCGGCCCCGTTTTGCCCCACCAGGCCGTGCACTTCCCCTGCAACCACCCGGAAATCCACGTCGTCGAGCGCGACCGTACCGGGAAATCGCTTCGTGATGCCGCTCACCGACAGCGATTCTGTCTCCGTCTCCGTCTCCCTTTCCTTGCGCCGCTTCTCACAGGGGAGGGGGATCTCCCCATGGCGGATCTCCCCCTTCGTTCTACCAGTGGAACCCTTCCGCGTTCTCCTTGGTGATGAGCTCGACCTTCACGTAGATCCTCTTGGCGACCTTCTTGCCGTCCCGGTAGTCGAGGTAGGCCTGGACCGCGCCGTTGCCGATCTCCGAGGGGAATTGCGCTGCGGTAGCGCACTTCGGGGCGCGCCCCTCCGCCAGGAGCTTCACCGCGTCCGGGGCCGCGTCCACGGACCCGATCGCAATCTGTCCGAGCTTCCCCGCGTCCTGGACAGCGTTGTACGCGCCCAGAAAAGCGAAGTCGTTCATGCACAGGAAGCCGTCGAGGTTGGGGTTTGCCTGGAGAATGTTCTCCGCCACGCTCACCCCTTCGGCCAGCGTGTTGCCCATGAGCTGCAAGGCAACGATCCTGGTATCCTTGTTCGCGAATACCGTGTCCTTGTACGCCTGGATCCTGTCGATGACCGCGGGAACAGGCGGACCGTCGATGATGGCGATGTTGCCCTTGTGTCCGATCTGGTCCATGACGAACTCGGCGGCAAGCTTCCCCGCCTTGTAGTTGTCAGAAGCGACCACGGTGATGAAATTGCCGCTGGCCGTCTCGTTGTTCAGACCAATCACAGGCACTCCTGCCTTGTTGGCAGCTTCGACGGCCGGGGAGCTGGCAACCTTGTCCGAAGCATCGATGATGAGCACGTCGATCTTCTGTTGGAGAAGGTTCTCCACGTTTGCAAGCTCCTTTGCGACCTTGTACTGCTCGGCGTCAGTGACGATCGCGGTGCCCCCCGCGGCCTTCACCGCCTTGACCACGGCGTCTGCAAGGGGATTGTAGAAGATGTTCAACGTGGGCACGACGAGACCCACCTTGAAGCTCTTCCCTCCGCCGGCTGCATAGAGAGCCGATGAACCGATCATCGCCAGCGCCAGCAGTAGTGCAGTCAGCACCACTGTTTTCGAAGCCCTCGTCTTCTTCATGATTCCTCACCTCCCGAGATCGTCTTTTCGCACGTGCACAGGCGAAACCCCATGGCCGCTTCACCATTCAACCATGTCAATCCAGAAGCGAATGAATGTTTGAAAGATGGTAGATCAGGAAATGCGTGTTGTCAAGTTTTTTCTGCTTGAAATGCCTTTTGACTGCTCAATATGATTATTCCTGATGGCTAATTCCAGTCAAAAGATGCGCGAAATATGCTCACAACAAAGAACAAAGGCAACCTGCGTGAGTCGACCCAAGTGCATCGTTGACACTCCATTCCAGCGCGCGGATATTGGAGCGCATGAAACTGCTTGGGCGGCTCGAACCGCTCATTCTCTCATCGTAAGGAGGTGATCGAATGAAGTACAGGAAACTGGGGAACACCGGCCTCATCGTGAGCGAGGTTGCGCTGGGCAGCATGCAGTTCGGCAGAAAGATGAAGATGGGAAACCTGGGCCAGGAAGACACGACGCACATGGTGGAGCTCGCGCTGGACCGGGGGATCAACTTCATCGACACGGCCGATGTGTACAGCCAGGGTGAAAGCGAGACCCTGCTGGGCAACGCTCTCAAAGGCATACGGGAAGAGATCGTGCTTGCCACCAAGGTCCGGCTCCCCATGAGCGAAAATTTCAACAGGAGCGGCGCGACCCGGGTGAACATCATGCGGGGCATCGAGAGCAGCCTGAAACGCCTCCGGACCGACTACATCGACCTCTACCAGGTCCATGGGTGGGACAGCAGCACGCCCCTGGAAGAGACCCTGCGGACTCTGGACGACCTGGTGCGTCAAGGCAAAGTCCGGCACATCGGCCTGTCCAATCTTCTCTCCTGGCAGGCTGCCACCGCTGTCATGCTGCAGGAGCGCATGGGCCTGGAGAAATACGTAACGGCCCAGATGTACTACAGCCTCGTGGGCCGCGGCCTGGAGTACGAGTTCCAGTCCTTCGCCCAGTACTACAACATCGGCATCCTCGTCTGGAGCCCCCTTGCCGGTGGATTCCTTTCGGGCAAGTACAGCCGCGCGAACCCTGCGCCGGCGGGCACCCGGTTTGCCGATGCAGGACAGTTCGTTCCCTTCGACAAGGAGATGGGCTACCGGACGCTGGATGCGCTGAAGCAGGTGGCCGGCCGCCAGGGGGCCAGCATGTCGAGAGTGGCGCTTGCCTGGGTGCTGGGAAGACCGGCGATCAGCAGCGTGATCATCGCAGCCAGAAAGCCCGAGCACCTGGAGGACAATATCAAGGCCGTTGACCTGGTATTGACCGAGGACGATATGCGGCTGCTGGATTCAGCCTCCGACCCCGGCACCCCGTATCCCAAGTGGATGGTGATGCAGCTCGATGTTGCCGAAGACCCGCGGCCCAGGGTCCTTCACCCGGAGCGCTACGCGGCCGGAGGCGCCTGGAAGGACCTTCGCGGCACGACCTGGGCGGGATAAGTCCCGCTGCCGGCACGGTCGAACCAGCGCCGATATCCGCTCAGCGTCCCTGCTGGGCACGCATGGCCGCGCTCTCTTCCCTCGACGGCCCGTAGACGCTCGGCACGGCAATGCCGGCCTGGCGCATCAGCACCGTCATCTGGCCGCGGTGGTGGATCTGGTGGCGAACGAGCGAGTGCAGCGCCCATGCCGCAGGCATTGTCCGGCCAAAAATGGTGATTACCGCGGCCATCTTTTCGTCGGTGAGTTTCCTGGAAGCCTCTTCCTTCAACGATTTCATGGCAGTCTCGTAGGCATCTGCGATGCCGGACGCCGCGGCAGGCGGCTCGGTGCCCCGCGCCGGTGCCGCAACTTCCAGCCCGACAGCGGATCCTGTCAGACCGATCATTACCGCCATGTGCCAGGCGATCGCGCCGAGGGTCCTGCCTTCCGGATCGGTCTTTTGAATCAATGACTTGTCGGTGAGGGCACGCTCCACTTTCAAGGAGATGCCGCTTTCCCTGTCCCAGTCGTTGACGAACTCGGTGACTGTTCTGTACATGTGCCTACAGTACAGCACGGCGACAAACCTGTTCAAGAATTCAGTACCTTCGTCTCATGGACCCGGCGATGTGGAAAAAAGCGCTCCGCGTGATCCCCTCGGTCTCGAAGGAGACCTGGGGCACTCTCGACCTGGTGTCGAAGTGGCTTATCTCCTCTCGCGCCGCGGTCCTCGTGATGACCTTCACCTCCAGCGCAATCGCTGGACTTTTCGCCGCGCGCGACGGCGGGTTTCGGATCCTGCCATGGCTGCTGATGACCGTCGGCCTGATGCTCGGCCATGCCTCGAACAATCTCTTCAACGACTACACCGATTTCGTGCGCGGGGTGGACAAGGACAACTATTTCCGCACGATGTATGGACCGCAGCCTGTTGCGCACGGCTTGATCACAACGCGGCAGCTCCTGGGATACTTCGGCATGACCGTTGTTCTGCTCGTCCTGTGTGTCATCGGTGTTTTCGCCCTGGACAACTGGGATCCAATCATCCTTGTTCTGTTTGCCGTCGGATTCGCCTTTGTTCTCCTGTACACGTGGCCGCTGAAATACATAGGCCTGGGGGAGATCTCGGTGCTGGCCGTGTGGGGTCCGCTGATGATTGGCGGAGGCTATTACGTCCTGACCCGCCATTGGAGCTGGCCGGTTCTCTGGGGAAGCGCCCCCTACGTGCTCGGGGTGACCACTGTCATCCTCGGCAAGCATATCGACAAGCTCAGCATGGATCGGGAGAAGCGCATCATGACTCTTCCCGTCCTGATCGGAGAAAGATCGGCGCGATACGTCCTTGTCATTTTTCTGCTGGCCCCGTATCTCATCATTGGGTATCTGGTCGGCGCGCGGTATTTCACTCCAGCCCTTGCGGTCGTGCTTCTTGCCCTGCCCACCCTTGTCAGGGAGCTCCCGGCTTTCCGGTCGCCGAAACCCGAAACGAGGCCCCGGGATTTTCCCGAGGGAGAAGGCGGCTGGCCTCTGTACTTTGCGCCGAAGTCCTTCGTGTACACGCGTGCCTTCGGCGCGTGGTTTTTGCTGGGTCTGGTTGCCGAGGTCGCGCTTCGGCAATTCGTCCCTGGCTTCTGGCGCTGAGGCGCCTTGCGTTCCTATTCCCTGGCGCCCGAATCCCCATTCGGCGACGCCCCGGATCCGCTCGTCCACCATGCAGACACCGGAAGCGGCGGCCCCGAGGTTGCAGCCATGGCACATGTGGGCATCGTGATGCACACGGCGTATCGTGGATGACACTTACCCATAGACTTTCTCAATCGCCTCACGGGTCAATTGAACCCAGGAGACGATGTTTTCAGGATTGCCTCCGAGGGTGTGGTTGTCCTTCATGATCACCTCCACCTTGCACCCCCTCGTCTGGCGGAGGCTCGTGATCATGTCACTCTTCAACAGGTCCCGATCAATCACGGATACCGCAAGACGCGCGGGGTTGGGCTTCAGGGAGCAGATATACCTGTCCCCGAGGTTCTCCGCCATCCTGCCCGTGTCCGACCATGCGGAAACCGAAACCCGCCGGAGATTCGGGATGCGCCTGACAATGTGCCATCTTCTTTCCAGCGCCTCGCAGCAGCCGTAGCACGCCAGCCCGAATCTCTTGATGATCTCGAGCTGATAGGGGAATATGAACTCCTCGAACATCTCCGGTGAAATGGAGCCGGTTTCCTGGCTTTCCGAGTGTCCCCAGAGATCACATACGCGCACCGTTTGATCGTCACTCAAGCCTGTACGCAGCTCTCGACTGTAGCCGATTCCTCCGGATCCCACATAGGAGCTGTCATTGTTGGGTGACAGAAGCCCGCCGGCCTCCAACTCTTCCAGCCGGCGTCTGTTCCCGTCCATGAGGAACTGCATTGCTTTCCTGATCAGATTCGGATTGTCGTACAGGAGCACAAGCAGGCCTTCGAGCCCGAGAAGACGCGCCAGGTCAAAGGTCATGCCCATGCCCCACCACCAGACAGCGCGTCGTCTGACTTTCAGGAGACCGCTGAAGACTTCCTCCGCCACCGCAATTGCCCTTCCGGACGACTCATGGTCAACAACGATGTGGGGGAAGTGGAGGCTCTCCAGATCGCGTTCATCGCGGACAACCGGGTCCCAGGCGTAGGCTCCGCCTTCACGCCCGCCTTTGATGGTTCTCGTGACTCCCCAGCCATCGTCGTCGAACGTGTACCCGATCCAGAAGCAGTCTTCCACCGGCCTGTCGTCCCTGATCGCCTCTGCCCAGAACAGCTCCTTGCGCAGAACAACTTCCCAGCGCCGGGCGAGCGTCCCGCGGCATTCGACCTCGCTTTCCGTGATGATCTCGTTCCAGCCGTTCTCGGGGTCAGCGAGTATCAGCGGGCGTGTGCCCTCGAGGGCGTTGTGGCGGTACCAGAGCTCCGCCTTCCCGCGCTCGCCTGGGCGCGCGGCGAGCTCCGCCACCCGCGTCGCCAATTTCCTCAGGACCGCCTTGTCCGCGGAGGAAACTGCAAGCTCCCTGGGTCCCGCGGCGCAGGTCGTCGCATGGTCCCAGAATCCTATGCCGCGCCATGGCCCGGTGCTGTTCTGTACCGCGTCAGACACCCGATCCACGCCCTGCACCTGGGATCGGCGACAGTCGTCGCATCAGCCGCCATCCTGCCCGAGGTGATCGGGGTTCCTCAGGCTCTTGAGCTTGATTCGATAGTACATGTAGTTCTCGAAGGAGATGTCGGGAGGAGCGTAGTGGTCCAGCATGGGGAAGTAACCGCCCTGCTCCAGGAGGGGCTTGACCTTGCCTTCAAGCTCGGCGTCTATCGCCGCCCGGCCCTGGCTCAACGCGCGCTTGTCGATTCCCCCGAAAAGAATGAGATCCCTGCCGTACTTCCTGCGC
>DATKLB010000111.1:0-4186 GCA_035542615.1 Spirochaetia bacterium
GACGGAAGCCCGAGAGGGACTTCCGAAGACGGGCCCGCGTCCCCGGATGCTGCCTCCTGGGTCGGCAGAGAATCTTCCGTGGGCCCGCGGCCACCTTTCGCTTCCCCGCCCGCGTCCAGCTCGGGAGCCGGCGCGGGTGCAGGGCTTTGATTCCCGGCTGTTCCGATGGTCTGGGCCTGCGGTGCGGGCTGGGCTTGTCCCCGTTGCGGACCCGTGGCGCACGAGAGAACCACTGCCGCCATCGCCACACCGAGAAAGATCTCTGGTATTCTTCTCATCGGTTCCCCTCCCAGGGCCGATACGCCACTACTTCACCTTCTCGAACATGCTCTCCATGTTCTTGTCGTCGATGATCCCCATCTTTTCTGTTGCGATCTGGCGCGGCGAAACCCAGAACCTCTCCGCGTTTTCCCTGCTCCACCGAGAGAGGCGAGGGCGAAAAGGATAGTAGTCGGGTATGGCGTTTGCCGAGTGCAGCGACGGAAGCAGAAAATCGTCGACTGACAATTCGCCTTCGACAGTTGACGGGGCCGCAACACCCGGCCGCGCCGCCTGCTGCGGCCGTCGACGCTCCTGCGCGTTGAAGGACGCGACAAGCACGATGAGCGTGACAACCGCGGCGAGCACACCCGCCGCAGCTACCACGAGCACTTCGCGCCGGGGAAGCCGGACCCGTTGGATGCCTGCGCTCCGCGCCGCTGTGCGATGAAGCAGATTTTCGAAGAGCTGCCTAAGCCTGGGCAGCCGAAGGGACAGTTTCACCTCGCTCCCTGTTTTCGAGCCGGATCGCAACGAGCTTCGAGACGCCCGATTCCTCCATTGTCACCCCGTACAGCACGTCGGCTCCGGCGACCGTCCGCTTGTTGTGCGTAATGACGATGAACTGGGAGTTCGACGAGAACTCCTTCAGCAGGGTGCTGAGCCTTCCCACGTTCTCCTCGTCCAGCGCCGCGTCGATCTCATCGAGAAGACAGAACGGGGAAGGCTTCACCATGAAGATCGCAAACATGAGAGCGACGCCGGTGAGCGATCTCTCTCCGCCGGAGAGAAGGTTGATGTTCTCCAGCTTCTTCCCCGGCGGCTGCGCGAAAACCTCGATTCCTGAATCCAGCGGAGCGTCCTGGTTTTCGAGACGAAGCTCTGCTCTTCCGCCGCCAAACAGCCGGCGAAAGACCGCGTGAAAGTTCTTCTTGATCATGGTGTAGGTATCAAGGAAGAGCTCGGTGGACTCGGTCCTGATTTCCGACGTGACTCTCTTCAGATCCTCCCGCGCGCGGGTCAGATCCCCCAGCTGCCCGGTGAGGAAATCGAAGCGGTCCTTGACCTCGGCGAACTCTTCCGAAGCCATCAAATTGACCTGCCCGAGCTTTTTCATCTCCTCCCGCAGCTCGGAGAGCCGCGGCCGCAGATCGCGGTCGGCAACGAGGTCGGGTATGCGCGTCTCGTATTCCGAGAGATCGCGGGAGAACCGTTCCGTGAAGCTGGTATGGAGGTCGCGGATCTCTGTTCGGATCTCCGCCACCTCGATCTGTATCTTCTCGATCTCCGACTGGGCCCGTGCCAGCTGGGTGCTGGTCTTTCGGAGCTCCTCTTCCTTTGCCACGAGATCCTTGTTCTGGGCGGAGATTTGTCCCTCCAGCCCGCTGAGAGCCGAGCGCACGTCGCGCTCCTCGGATTCGAACTGGGTGCGCTCCTGCTCCGCCGCGGCGATCCGCTGGTCCGTCTCGACTCTTTTCTGCCTGGTCTCCTCTATCTGGAGGCCGATCTCCTCGAGAAGCCCCTCCTGCTCGGCTCTCTCCCGGGCCAGGCGCGCGATCTCCTCCTGGAGGCCCGCTTTCTGGGTCTGCAGCCGGGCCAGGTTCACGCGCAGCTCTTCCAGAGTTCCTCGATACTCTTCGATCTTCCCTCTGAGCGCGTCGTTGTCTCGGGAAAGCTGTTCGTTCTGCTGGCGCAGCCGGGAGAGGGCGCTCGTATTGTCGTTGATGCTTTCGTCGATGTCCCTTTTTCGCGTAATGATGCCCTGCGGGGCAAGGAACTCGTCAAGGAAAGACGGCGCAAACCCGCGGTACCTCGCGAACAGCTGCTCCAGGGAGGACAGCTTGTCCAGCGACGCTTTGAGCACGCCGATGGTATTCTGGACGAGCTTGTCCCGCTCGGCCCGGGAGACGCTTTCCACCCGCACGGCGTCTTCGAGAATGTCGATCTTGCCGCCAAGCTGTATCCGCAGGCTCTGCAGGGCTTCCTGGATCGAGGCTTCCACCGTGTGCCTCTCCGCCGATGAATAGCCCATCTCCTTGAGCCGCGCATCCAGCTGCGTCACGATGTCCTCTGTGATGGCGCGCAGCTCGGCGCGCAGATCTTCCATCTTCGATTCGAGGCCGGCAACAGCCGTGCCGTTGTCGCGAATCGTTTCTTCGTTCGCTCGAACCCGGGCAGCGAAGCCGTCGATGTCACGCGTGAAGCCTTCGATGTTGCCTTCCGTCTCTCCGATGCGACGCGCCAGCTCCACCAGAGAAGCCTCCCGGCGCTCGCTGTCAGCACCGAGCTCCAGCAGCTTCTTCGAGACGTTTCTCTCGCGGACCTGGCCCGCCTCGATGCTGCGCTCCAGCTCGGCGATTCTCTCGCGAAAGATGCGGATCTGATTTTCCCTGGTGTTCTTCTCCATGTCGAGCTGGTACAGCTTCTTGTGCGACTCAACCAGCTGGGACTCCATGGAATTGACAAGGTCCGCCTGCCTGGCGATGGATGCGTTGCCGGCGTCGATGGCAAGCTTGATCTCGTCCCGCGCCTTTTCCCGGTCCGCCAACCGGCCTTCGCGCTTCTTCTTGTCCACCAGGAGACCCTTCAGACGAAGGAGCTGGATGTCGAGCTCGACCTCGAAGATCTCTTCCCGCAGCGTGCGATATCCCTCGGCCTTTTCCGCCTGCACCTTCAGTGACGAGTAGCTCCGCCTCACCTCGTCGAGGATTCCCTCGACGTGACGCATGTTCTCTTCCGTCTTCTCGAGCTTCCTCCCCGCTTCCTGCCCGCGCACGCGAAACCGTGTGATCCCGGCCGCTTCCTCGAAGACCGACCTGCGCTCCTCGGGCTTCGTCGACAGGAGCTGGTCGATCTTTCCCTGCTCCATGATGGAGTAAGCGGACTTGCCAATGCCGGTATCGAAGAAGAGCTCCCTCACGTCGCGCAGCTTGACAGTGTTGCCGTTGATGAAGTACTCGCTCTCACCGGAGCGGAACAGCCTCCGTCGGATCGAGATCTCCGGGAGGTTCAGGGGAAGCACCTCGTCCTGATTGGAGACGGTGAGAGTGACCTCGCAGACGTTCAGGGACTTGCGCGAATCGCTTCCCGCGAAGATCACATCATTCATGCTCTCTGCACGGAGCGACTTCGTGGACTGCTCCCCGAGGACCCATTTCATGGCATCCACGACGTTGCTCTTGCCACAGCCGTTGGGACCCAGCAGGGCGGCCACGCCGTCGGTGAACTCGATCTTTACCTTGTCCGCAAAGGATTTGAAACCGAAAATTTCGAGGGTCTTTAAGAACACTTTCGCTCCCAGTCGAAATGCGTTAGGCTGTTTCTCACGGAAAGATGTACCGCTCCCAGCTGCTCTTAGTTAACACCCCTTGCAGGGGGTGGTCAAGGCGCGCCGTCACGTGAGAGATTGCGACCTCGTCTGCGGCATCGATGAAGCCGGGCGCGGTCCACTGGCCGGACCCGTCACGGCTGCCGCGGTGATTCTTCCCCGCGGATTTCCGCTGGACCTTCTCGATGACTCGAAGGTTCTCAGCCCGGCGCAAAGACGGGAAGCTTCGGTTTTGATACGCAGGGAGGCCGTCGCCTGGAGCCTCGGGTGGGCATCCAGCTCCGAGATCGATGCGCTCAATATCCTCGGGGCAACGCTTCTCGCAATGCGGCGTGCGGTGCAGGCGCTCACCGTGCGTCCCCGGACTCTCCTTGTCGACGGCCTGTTCTGTCCGGAGTGCGGCATCCCGGGGGCCGCGATCGTCAAGGGGGATGAAACGGTTGCCCAGATCATGGCGGCCTCCATCATCGCCAAGACCGCCCGGGACGCGTGGATGGAGGAGTACGCACGGATCGAGCCTGCCTACGGTTTCGAAAAGCACAAAGGGTATCCGACCGCGGAGCATCGTCGAGCGGTGCTGACGCTGGGGCCTTCCCGGAT
>DATKLB010000112.1:0-10476 GCA_035542615.1 Spirochaetia bacterium
CAGATATTGCGCGATCTGCAGCAAACGCGATTGCCTGGACATCAACGCTACCAAGGATTGCGTCAAGGTCATCGTCGAGGATGGCTGGCCTACACTCGAAGGCAAAGTGAACTGGCGATGCGAGAAAGAGGCCGCTGAAGCGGCGGTCCGTTCGTTTCGAGGAGCGGTGGGAGTCTCAATCGAAATTGTCGTAGCCGCAGCCGGGAAGGAAATCGCAATGAAGAAGGAGCTAGCGGCATGAGCGCCCAGGTGATCAAGATCCGCAATTCGGTAGAGCGAGCGGATGTAGAGCGAATCCGCATTATTACTGCGTCAACCGGATTTTTCAATCCCGAGGAGGTCGACGTCGCGGTCGAGCTGATCGAAGAAAGGCTGGCAAAAGGGCCGCGCAGCGGGTACCACTTTTTGTTCGCTGAGGAGAAGGGACGGACCCTGGGGTACACGTGCTACGGCCCGATCGCCGGCACTCGCACGAGTTTCGATCTGTACTGGATCGCCGTTGCGGCCGAATTCCGCGGGAAAGGGCTTGGCACCCGGCTCCTCGAAGCCGCCGAGAGCGCGATCCGCTCCCTCGGGGGAACGCGCGTCTACATCGAGACTTCCAGTCGGCCGCTCTATGAGTCCACTCGGGCCTTTTATATTGCGCGCGCCTACGGTTCTGTTGCCGTGCTTGATGATTTCTACGCCCCGGGCGATGCGAAGGTCATCTATCTCAAGGTCTTGAGGTGATCTGATGCACCACAAACGACTGCTGGCGGAGGACTCCGGGCGTGCTCTCGATAATCACTTGATGACGATGTCGAGCGCCGCCTGTGAGGACTCTGCCCGCAGCCGAACGGGCGGCGGCGGAACGCTGAAGCTCGATGATATGCAAAAAAAGCTTGCAATTCGCGGCATTTGTGATACTGTTCTCTAACAATCCTGTTCAGATATTTCGACGAAACGCGGGAAAGGTGTACACCTCGGATTTCTGTTTGTTCGTCAAAGGAGGAGCTTCTCATGTCGAAAATCGCTTTGATTGGTGCTGGCAGCATCATATTCGCCACGACGCTGCTGAACGACATGCTGGGAACGGAATGTCTCCAGGATTCCACTTTCGCGCTGATGGGTCCCACCAAGTGGAAATTGGACAAGATCGAGACATGGGCAAGGGGGGTGATCGCCAAGAACAAGCTGGGTGCGAAGGTGTCTTCCACCACGGATCGGCGGGAGGCCCTTGAGGGCGCTGACTACGTCCTGTTGCTGTTTCAGATAGGCGGTCTGGAGGCGTATAGACTGGACTACGAGATCCCTCTCAAATATGGTGTTGACCAGTGTCTCGGCCAGTGCGTCGGGCCAGGCGGGGTCTTCCGAGGGAACAGATCCATCCCCGTGCTCGCCAGCATTGCAAAGGACATGGAGGAACTGTGCCCCAAGGCAGTAATACTGAACTACGTGAACCCCATGGCAGCCAACTGCATCGGATTGGGCAGATCCAGCCAGATCAAGTTCGTTGGTCTTTGCCATGGCGTTCAGACCACCCTGGACCTCATTGCCGGGTATACGAACTGCAAAAAGAGCGAGATCGATTTCCTCTGCGCCGGCATCAACCACATGGCCTGGTTCCTGAAAATTGAAAAGGACGGCAAGGATCTCTATCCCCTGCTCAAAGCGAATTCCGAAAAGCCGCAGTACTATATCAACGACAAGGTTCGCATCGAGACCATGAGGCACTTCGGATATTTCATGACCGAGTCCACCGGCCATCTTTCCGAATATCTGCCCTGGTTCCGCAAGAACAAGAAGGCGCTCGAGCTGTATTGCGATCAGCCTGCCTTTGGTGGGGAAACCGGTGCCTACTACAAGTATTGCGTCGCCATTGCCAAGAAGTTCGAAAAAGGTGATTTCATCCGCCTGGCAGGGAACGACCTTGAGCCAAGGAGCAAGGACTACTGCTCGTATGTCATTGAAGCCCTGGAAACAGGCAAATTGTTTCAGCTGAACGGAAACGTCATGAACACGCCGGGCTACATTGAAAACCTGCCCAGCGACTGCTGCGTTGAAGTTCCCATTTTTGTCGACAGGAACGGTCTCCAGCCGACATTTGTCGGCAGACTGCCCACCCAGTTGGCTGCCCTGAACATGATGGATATCAACGTCCAGCTGATGGCTTCGGAGGCAGCCTTGGAAGGCGATCCTGAAAAACTGATGATGGCATGCGCGATGGATCCACTGACTTCAGCAGTGTTGACGCTCCAGGAAACCCGGTCCATGGTCGCCGAGATGCTCGAAGCGCAGCGCGCATGGCTGCCCCAGTTTGCAGGAAAGTCACTCAGGCCGCTGGGCAACATCGCAACACCCAAGGGCACTGTCGGTGTTGCTGTTCCCCTCGATCCAGCCCTCGCAATCAACAACAGATTCGGCAAGCTGGCCACGGCCTAGGAAGCAGCTCAGTTCGGAGGGAGTCGCACGACGTCACAGGTCGCTGCCCGCAAGCTTCAGGGACGCCTGGCGCGTGCAACGGCAGGTGTCTTGACCGCCGATATGTTATACTGACTTTCGAAGAACGCATTTGCGACGGGGATCCGGGCCGATTTGGAACACAGCGGGTCAGCACGGTAGACTTTGAACTGACGCGCCACAGTGCGACGTAGTCTGCCAGATGGCTTTCCAGGCACGGCCGTGAAGCGTGCGCGGCCTTGCTGGGTCCGCTCCCAGATGCGGGAACAGAGGGACAGACATTTGACGCGGGGCAAGGTATGAGCGTGACAGTGACTCTGGACGAACGGGACGTGGCTACGGCCATCAGCGAGTTGTCGGCGGCGGGCCGACGGCTGTCAGGGGCCTGGTCCGACGGAGCGATGGAGAGACGGGAGGCGATCATGAGGGTGGTTTCAGCGCTTGGGGCGGCCCACGTGAACCCGACCAGCAACGACAGGATCGCGGAACGACCGATCCTGCAGCTCAAGGAAAGCACTCCCGATGACGGAGATCTGATCGGCCTGGTCGCCGAAGTCGGAAGAGTCCTGGTTGAGCGAGGGCAGAAGAGTTTTGCCGTGAGGCTCATGGACAGCCTCCTTGCGACCCGCGACCATGAACACGCTGTGCATATCCTCGAAAACAGTTGCGAAGTCCGATGGCCACGGACGAAAACGCTGGGCGGATACTGGCGGGGGTAGGGCAGGGTGGGATGCGTTCTGCGCGATCTGCCCTGATCGCTCTTCTCCCGGCGCTCGTGCTGATCGGCTGTTGCGCTCTTGCGGCGCCTGCGATGAGATCGCCGGGTCCGGAAGGCCTGTCCGACCAGCGGGCACTCATCGAGGACACATTTGCCGGAACAGATCTACGCTCGGATTCGCAAGCTCTTGCTGACTTTCAGTCAGGGCTCAGGGACAGCGTCAGCGCCGCCTGGTGGGGCTGGGACGAAGTCGACGCAACCGCCAGTCTCCAGGCCAGCTTCGACTCGGGCGCCCGTGTCATTGTTGTTCCAGCGATGGGCAAACCGTGGACCACGCGGCCCCTCTTTGTCCGGAGCGGGAGCACAATCGTTTTTCAGGAGGGTGCGGAGGTCACGGCGATGAAGGGCTCCTTCCGCGGCATCGACAACGCGCTCTTTTCCCTGCAGGACGCCGAGAATGTGACCCTCAGCGGCTACGGCGCGCGACTTTCGATGCGGAAGATCGACTACCGGGAATCACCGTACGAACATTCCGAGTGGCGGCATGCGATCCAGCTCTATGGTTGCGCGCGCGTCACCGTGCTCGGGCTCCAGATCGAATCCTCCGGCGGCGATGGCGTGTACCTGGGCCGCGGCGAGCTGACCTTCAACGAGGCCATCACGCTTCGCGACCTCCGAATCCGTGACAATTATCGCCAGGGCATCAGCGTCATCTCCGCGCAGGATCTTCGGATCGAGAACGTGGAGATATCATCGACGGAGGGGACGCTGCCGAGCGCCGGCATCGACTTCGAGCCCAACTGTCCCGACGAAAGAATCGTGAGCTGCACGGTAGCCAACTCCACGATTCGCTGCAACGCGGGGCCCGGCATCCTGGTCAACCTCCATGCATTTACCAAAGTTTCGCAAGCCGTCGAGATCCGTGTAGAGCACAGCACGGTATCCAACTACCCGCTCGCTTTGATGCTGGTCCGCGCGGGGAAGGCGCGAGGCAGAATCGAGCTCCTGGACACGTCGGTTTCCGGACTTCAGATCGTGGGCTTCGGGTCCGGGGTGAAACTCGTGAGACTATAAAAAAAGGCCTCGCCCTGCCGGCAGGCCTCTTAGCGGCGAGGGGACTCGAACCCTTGACACTGCGGATATGAGCCGCATGCTCTACCATCTGAGCTACGCCGCCATGAGCGTACAACGAACGGGACTATAGCAGCCGGGATTTGTGGTGTCAACCGCGCTGATATCCCAGCTCTCGGAAAACCCCTCGCCTTGACCCGATACTGCCCCGTACATAGAATACTTTGTATGATCGGAGCACCGACCCGCGATGCCGGCGGCATGGAGTTGTTCTCGACATCCCGGCACGGATCGTTTCCGAGGACCGGAAGAAATCGAGTTGCCACGGCCCCATGAAGGTCCAGACCCGGCTCGCAACCCTCTTCATCAGCGCACTGTCACAATCGATGCCGGTGGAGCTCATGGAAAAAGTCGCCCGGAAGGTCATTCCTGACTACGACATCTATGAACGCTCGGGGTTTCCCCGGAGCATTCCCATCCCTCGCGTGGACGCGGCACGCCAGATCCTGCGGGACTGCGTCCGCGAGAACACGTTCCTCAGGCTCATAGAGTCCCTTCTCGACGTGCATCAGCACGGGGATATGGGACGGGAAGTCAGGATCCCGCTCCTGTCGCGAATCATCCTGGAGATTGAGGGTCAGGGCCTCATCTACAGCAAGCAGAAGGGAATGTTCGTCGAGGAAACCAAGGGCGGCCGTGTCCGGACCATGGGATGGGGGACACTGAGGGAAGGCCGCTCGTACGAGCTTGCCCTCCTTCGCGTCGACACGGTCGGCAACTCTGAGCTCGTTCGCCGCTACCCCAAAGCCCTGATTGATTCGACCTATGGCGCCGTTCGCGATATCGTGACACGCATCGTGGAAAAGCGTGACGGTCGGATCTGGAACTGGGAGGGTGACGGCGGGCTCGCTGCTTTCTATTTCATCGACAAGACCATCCAGGCGACTCTGTGCGGAATGGAAATGCTTCACGAGCTCTTTCTGTTCAACCTGCTCGGCAGCGAGATGCCCGAGCCTCTGAGCGTGCGTCTCGCCGTGCACGCCGGGCCATGCAAGTTCGTGGCATCGTCAAAGGAGGCTGCCGGCGACACGATCCGCAGAATCGAGCTGCTCGAGTCCAGATATACGAAGCCCGACAGCCTCACCGTCTCGCCAGGTGTCTACACCGATCTGGGAAGCAAGCTGTCTTCTTTGTTCGTCCCGGTGCACGGACCGGGAAACAACAGTGTGTACCGCTACAGCCTGGAGTGGCAGCGAAAGTGAGGATTCTGCTGTTTGCAAACAATCGGAAGTCACTTTCGAAGCCGCTAGGCGGACCGAAAGGCCTCGCCGTTGAGCCGTACCCCATGAGAGACCTGCCGGTCATCATCCCTTCGCTGGAGGATGGCACGCTTGTTTACCTCGACCTCACGGGGTTGGGCAGACCCCGGAGGCAGAAGATCCTCTCCATGATCCCCGCCAACCCGCACATATTCTTCGGAGTTCTCGACCCCGCCGGCGCGGTGGAGGACGTCGCCGGGCTTTTCCATGACGGAGCGGTTGACTACGTCGGGAAGAAGATGAAGGGCAGCCGGCTCTCCGCGAAGCGGATATTCCGCGTGCTCCTGTACGCCGACGCAGGGGCGACGGAGGGAGTCTTCGAAGAGGCCCCCCCCATTCCCCCGGGCGCCACTTCCGAGCACTTTCCGTCGGGCGACGCCTGGGCGAAGATTGTCTCCGGCAGGGAATACGAGTTCGCGATCCTTTTCGCGGAGGTGGACGGTTCCGAGGAGCTGAAGAAAAAGCACGAACCCGAAAACCTCGCCGGCGCGATGGAATCGTTTCGGTCCTACGTCGAGAGAATCGCCTCCCGGCATGGGGGAAGGACCTGGATGTGGTCCCAATTTGGGGGGCTCGTGCTTTTTCCCATGAGGCAGGGCGCCAGCTCGGCGCCCTTGTGCGGCCTGCGCTTGATGCTGTGGAGGATCTTCTACGACGTCGAGGAATCCCCGCTTCCCGGTCATCTGTCGTTTCATCTTGCCCTTTCGACCGGCAGGACCGTGTACCGCGAGCGCGACACGGGGGAAATCATCTCCGACGGCCTCAATTCGGTCTTCCATCTCGGCAAGCGCTACACCCGTCCCGGGCAGTTTTTCATCTCGGTCGACGCCATGGGTCTCGTTCCTCAGAAGCTCAGATCTCTGTGCGTCCCCGTCGGCACCTACGAGGGGAAAAGGATCTTTCGCATGATTCCTCCGCGCCCCGTGCTGATACCCGGGGAAGGAAACGGCCAGAGGAAAGCGTGACCCAAAGTCACACGATCGAGATCTGGACGGACGGCGGCTGCCGGGGCAACCCGGGGGCCGGCGCGTGGGCTTTCGTGATCACGACAGGGAGCTCGCTGGTAGAGAGATCGGGATTCGAACCGCAAACAACGAACAACAGGATGGAGCTGACCGCCGTTCGTGAGGCCCTTCGGGAAATTGGCGACAACGAGCAGTGGAAAAGCTTCCCGATCACGGTCTCGACAGATTCGCAATACGTCCAGAAAGGTATCACCGAGTGGATCCGCGCCTGGGAGCGCAACTCCTGGCGCACCAGCTCCAACAAGCCGGTGAAAAACCTCGATCTCTGGTCAGCGCTTTGGGAGCTTGCGCGAAACCGTCCCATCACATGGACATGGGTCATGGGCCATGCGGGAAATCCAATGAACGAAAGATGCCATCGGCTGGTCGAGCAGGCGATAGAGCGCGGCAGCAGCCCCTGATGCCCGCGCCCTGTCGCAATCGTCAGGCACCGACGCCCATTGCAATGACGCAAGAGGTGAAGATGCCATGCTCGCCGTTGTCTCCAGTCATGCCCCCATAGGACTGGAAGGGGAGCTCGTCTCCGTGGAGGTGGACATCAGGAGGGGGCTGCCCGGCATCGACATCGTCGGTCTCCCGGACGGAGCGGTGCGGGAGTCGAAGGAAAGAGTGCGAGTCGCCATCCGCAACAGCGGGTTCAGTTTTCCCGCCGAGCGGATCCTGATCTCCCTGGCGCCAGCCGGGGTACGGAAAGAGGGAGCTTCCTTCGACCTTCCCATCGCCCTTGGCATACTTGCAGCTTCGGGCCAACTCGGCCAGGACGGCATGGCTGGAACGATGGTGCTTGGGGAGTTGGAGCTTGGCGGCAGGGTGCGCCCCGTGAATGGGGTTCTCTCCGCCGTTGGGACGGGACTCGAGGCAGGGCTGGCAACGTTTCTCGTGCCCCGAGAGAACCTCAGGGAAGCTCTCGCTCTTGGGAAAGGACGGATTCGCGGAATCGGCTCCCTGAGAGAGGCCGCGCTCGCCGTGGGTCCTGACGCGTCGGGAGACGACTCCGGACGGTCGGCAGAGCAGGAACTCGACGCAACCCCTTCCCAGGCGGTTCTCCGGGAGGGCAGCCTTGACGATATTCGCGGTCACGACTACCTCAAGCGGGCTCTTGAAATCGCGGCAGCGGGGAGGCACCACCTCCTCTTGTTCGGGCCCCCGGGAAGCGGGAAAACCATGTCGGCAAGACTTCTGCCGGGACTGCTGCCGCAGCTCACGCGGGAAGAAGCCCTTGCAGTCACGCGGATCCATTCCATTGCAGGGGTGCTTCCGCCGGAGGCCGGGCTCATCACACGGCCGCCTTTCCGAGCGCCGCATCACAGCGCATCGAATGAAGGCATCGTCGGCGGTGGAAGGTTTCTCAGACCAGGGGAAGTGTCGCTTGCGCACCATGGCATTCTTTTTCTGGATGAAGCGCCCGAGTTCGGCATGAGTCTGCTGCAGAGCCTGAGGGAGCCGGTTGAGGACGGCTGGGTCTCCATCGCTCGCGCGGGGTCGACAGCGAGATTTCCCGCAAGCTGCCAGCTGGTCCTGGCGTTCAATCCCTGTCCCTGCGGAAACATGGGCCGTGACGGGCATCGCTGCCGCTGCACGGACATCGAGGTGCTGAGATACTGGCGGAAAGTCGGAGGGGCGCTCCTGGACCGCATCGACATGCGGGTCCCGCTCTCCCCGGTTGCCAGCAGCCAGATGAGCATGCCCGTTGTCCGAGGCGACGCCTCGCGGGTGGCCGAGCGGGTGGCCAAAGCAATCCGCATTCAGCGGGAGCGATACGCGGGACTCTCCTTTTCCGTCAACACGCGGATCCCGCCTGGCCTGATCGACAGGTTCTGCCCGTTGAGCCGTGACTGCGCTGCCGCACTGGCGAAGGCAGCGGAAAGGCATGCCATCTCCTCGCGTGCCTACCATTCCGTCCTGCGCATCGCTCGCACCATTGCTGATCTTGCCGGAGAGCCGGAAATCCGGCATGAGGACCTGACAGAGGCGCTGCAGCACAGGCGCTACGGAGACAACGACTTCTTCTGGACCAGCTCCTGACGCCGCGGCAAACAAGTCCTTGACCCGCTGTCCCAGCGAGACACATCGACGCGACCCTCGTTGCCTGCCCGACGCGGATTCTGGTATTATCAGAATCGAGAGGGGAACACAAATGAAATTGTACGGCAGGAGACAGGTTGCGGTCGTCGCTGTCGTGACCGGCCTCCTTTCGCTGGTGATCGGGGTGCTTCTCACTGCCGTCGTCCTGGCTCCTCGCGCCGCGACGACGGACCGCGGATCGGCGCGTCCGACGTCGGCCCTGCCGGTCGTTCCGACACAGTTTTCCAGCTCTTCCCAGCGATATGGCGGCCTTCTCGAAGACGAGCAGAACAACATCGAGATCTACGACAGGACCAACAAGGCGGTGGTCTACATCACAACGGTGACGATGCAATATACCTGGTTCTACGAGGCGGTGCCGCAGGAGGGAACGGGCTCGGGCGTCATCATCGACCAGCAGGGACACGTGCTGACGAACTACCACGTCGTCAAGGGCGCGGACAAGATCAGAATCACTCTTGCCGACGGGACCGAGGTCGAGGGCAGAACAGCGGGAACGGATCCGGAAAACGATCTCGCCGTCGTGCAGTTCGATCCCCGCGGAAAGACACTCACCACGATTCCCTTCGGCAACTCATCCGCGCTTCGTGTTGGCATGAAGGTGCTCGCCATCGGCAATCCTTTTGGCCTCGATCGGACTCTCACGCGCGGCGTTGTCTCAGGGCTTGCGCGGCCTCTTCAGACTGAAGACGGCTACCTCATTCGTGAGACCATCCAGACCGACGCTGCCATCAATCCCGGCAATTCCGGAGGTCCGCTGCTGAACTCTCATGGCGAGCTGATCGGGATAAACTCGGCAATCAAATCTCCCTCGGGCGCATCCGCCGGGATCGGCTTCGCCGTTCCCGTGAACACCGCTCGCCGCGTGGCAGAAGAATTGATGCGGTACGGGACGGTTCGGCGGGGTTGGATCGACATCGATGCGGTCCAGCTCTTTCCCGCCCTCGTCAATTACTTCCGGCTTCCCGTCGACAAGGGAATCCTGGTGAACACCGCCGGCCCCGTGGCGCGGCAGTCTGGCATGCGCGGCGGGGACACCAGCAGGGGAGTCAGCGGGGGAAGGGCGACTTTCTATCCCGGCGGAGATATCATCATCGGAGTCAACGGTCACGCCGTGGAGAGCTACTCGGACTACCTGAACGCGCTGGAGGACACCAAGCCCGGTGAAATTGTCGACGTGAAGGTTCTTCGAGGTGGACAGGAGAAATCCTTGAAAGTCAAGCTGGTCCAGGCGCCGAGCAGCCAATAAGGCGAAAACCATGCCGCAGTTTCACGTTGTAGCTCCATTCTCGCCCGCCGGAGATCAGGACAACGCAATTGCCGCACTCTCGGGGGGGGTCAGGAACGGACACCGGTTCCAGACCCTCAAGGGCGTCACCGGGTCGGGCAAGACCTATACGATGGCGAAGATCATCGAGGAAGTTCAGCTCCCGACGCTGGTTCTCTCGCACAACAAGACTCTTGCCGCGCAGCTCTACCGGGAGTTCAAGGACTTCCTGCCCGACAACGCGGTGGAGTACTTCGTCTCCTACTATGACTATTACCAACCCGAGGCCTACGTGCCGGGAAAGGATCTGTACATAGAGAAAGACGCCTCGATCAACCAGGAGATCGAGCGCATGAGACTGTCCGCAACCACTTCGCTGATGGAGCGGCGGGATGTCGTCGTGGTTGCCACCGTGTCCTGCATCTACGGCCTGGGGAACCCCGAGGACTACCGGGAAATGCGCATCGAGCTGAAGAAGGGCGAGTCGGTGGACATGCGGGAGATCATGCGCCGCCTGGTGGCCCTCCAGTACGAGAGAAACGACGCCGTCTT